>CBDULX010000035.1:0-18766 GCA_965368175.1 uncultured Gammaproteobacteria bacterium
TCTGTGGTTTACTGTATATGATCGGTGCCCCAGTGATTACTGATTTCTTCGGCAACCGGGCAGCTGAGTGGTTACGTGCCCTGGGCACCGGTGCTCGTTTTGATGACATCACCCGAGGAGTGATTGATGTACGAGATTTTGTTTATTACCTCAGCCTGATTGGTATTTTCCTAAGTTTAAATACCTTCTCGCTGGAAAAGGAACGCTGGGCGCTCAGCGGTGATAAAAACCATCATAATCACTGGCGCTTCGCTACTACTCTGTTAGTGGCCAATGCCATCGCTATCAATCTCTGGCTGGGACAAATCAATGTGCTGCGCCTGGATACCACTCAGGGCAGGCTTTATTCCATATCGGATGCCACCCGCGCCTATCTGCATCAACTCCAGGAACCCATGCTCATACGTGGCTACTTCAGTGCTAAGACCCATCCGCTATTGTCGCCGCTGGTACCGCAAATGCGCGACCTGATAAAGGAATATGAAGTTGCCGGCCAGGGTCGAGTTCGTATTGAATTCGTCGACCCCATCAGTGACCCTGAACTGGAACAGCAGGCGAATCAGAAATATGGCATCCAGCCGGTGCCTTTTCAGGTCGCTGACCGGCATCAGTCCTCGCTGGTCAATTCATATTTTAATGTGTTGATTGAATACGGTGATGAATTCGAGGTTCTGGGCTTTCGCGACCTGATCGAGGTGAAATCTCAAACCGGAAGCGACCTGGATGTACAACTGCGTAATCCTGAATATGACATTACCCGTGCCGTTAAAAAAGTATTACTGGCTTATCAGTCTGGAGGCAATCTGTTCGATACCGTAAAAGGCGAACTGAATTTTACCGCCTATGTTTCCGCCGATAACAAACTGCCCAAACAGCTGCTTGACTTCAAAGGAAATATCCAGACAGTGCTTGATGATCTCAGGCAAAAGGCTAACGGCCGTCTGAAAATCGAGTTTATAGAACCTGAAGCCAATGCCGGCAAAGTGGCCGAGCAGATTGCCGAGGATTATGGTTTTAAACCCATGGTCGCCAGCCTGTTTGATGCCAGGCGATTTTATTTCTACCTGACCCTCAGGCAGGGCCAACAACTGGTACAAATTCCGCTGGGTGATTACACCACGGCTAATTTTGAACTGGCACTGGAGTCGGCCATTAAACGCTTCGCCAGTGGTTTCACTAAAACTGTGGCATGGGTGTCCCCTGAAGCTGACCCACAAATGGCAAAACCAGGTATGCCAGGCTCACAGTTCAATCAACTGGAACAGGCCCTGAGTGCTGAGCTCAATATTAAGCGTGAAGATTTGACTGATGGCTCGGTGGATAGTGAGGCCGATGTGCTATTGCTAACCGCCGCCAAAGAGCTGGATAACAAACAGTTATTCGCCATCGATCAGTTCCTGATGCGTGGTGGCACCGTGATAGCGGCTACGTCACCTTATAGTGCCAGCCTCAGCCGCAACCAGCTCAGTATGCAACGCTATAACAGTGGCCTGCAGCCCTGGTTGCAACATCATGGACTGAAGATTGAGGAACAACTGGTCATGGACCCACAAAACAGTGCGTTTCCCGTACCGGTAACACGTCAGGCGGGTAGTTTCCGCTTTCAGGAATTACGCATGATCGACTATCCTTATTTCGCCGACTTACGAGATGCTGGCCTCAATCGTGATAATCCAGTCACCAGCGGCCTCAACCAGTTAAGCATGGCCTGGGCATCACCGATTACGGTCGACAAAGAAAAAAATGCGCAGCGCCAGATAACGCCATTGTTGCATAGCTCCAGTCAGGCATGGCTATCGAACTCACTCAATGTGATGCCACAGATCGATGCTTCAGGTCGCAGCAGTTACCGCCCGGCCAATGACAGAAGCAGCTACCTGTTAGGTGCTATTAGCCAGGGTCGATTCAGTTCTTATTTCAAGGATCAGCAATCCCCGCTGCTGGCTCAATCTGAAAATGAAAACCAGGCAGATGAAAATGGCAGCGAAAGCGAAGCCAATATTATCAGCAGTGTCATTGAGCATTCACCTGAGTCTGCACGCATTATCCTTTTTTCTTCGAATGATTTTCTTAATGATCAGGTGATACAACTGTTGAGTTCAGGCAACGGCAATCTGTACCTGGAGGGGATCCAGATGATAGCTAACACGCTTGACTGGTCGCTGGAAGAGCAGGGGCTGCTCAGCATTCGTTCACGCGGTCACTTTAACCGTACCTTGCCGCCTATGGAACAGGCACAGCAGCTGGCCTGGGAAACTGGCAACTATATTATGGCCATAGTCATGCTGATCGCCATAGCAGCCATTCAGCAATATCGCCATCGTCGGCGCGACCGCCATTACTCTGAAACCCTGGCCGTTTAAAGGAGCCGCAACAAATGAATCGTTTTAATCAAATACTCTTAGCAATACTGGCATTACAGGTGTTGATTGCCGGCGGCATTTTTGTCACCGGCCAACCCGCTTCCCCTGATGAGCTACAGTCAAATTTACTGACTGCGAATAAAGACGAGATCGATAAAATCATTATTGCCGGCAATGACCATAAACAGATCCTGCTAAGCAAGGTCAATGGTCAATGGCAGCTACCTGATTACTACCAGTTATCGGCCAGCCAGACCAGGGTCAATGACATGCTGGATAAACTTCAAACTACAAAAAGCGGCTGGCCAGTAGCGACCACTCAATCAAGCCATCAACGTTTTGAAGTTTCAGAGAATAATTTCCAGAAAAAAGTCATCCTGGCCAATGGAGATAATGAACGTGAAGTCATCTACCTGGGCAGTTCACCAGGATTTCGCCAGTTACATATACGGAAAAAAGGCGACGATGAGGTTTATGCCGTCAAACTCAATAGTTTTGATTTTCAAACTGAATCGAGTGACTGGCTCGACAAAAACCTGCTGCAACCCGGACAGGATATTATCAACCTGAAAGGACCGGATTATAGCTTTAGCAAACAGGATACTCACTGGCAACTGGTAAATGGGGATAATGATGGCGACGTCGAAATCATTGCAGATAATCTCAATAAACTGACCACTACACTTGCCAGGCTTACAGTACAGGCGGCATTCGAAAAACCAATTGGGAAAATTGACTATGAACTGAGTGTTGCAACCTTGTCTGATAAATTCAGCTACCAGTTCTTTAAAGAAAACAACGAACATTTCATTAAAAGAAATGATTATGAGCAGGTATTTAAATTAAACCCTTCAGACTACGAAAATATTACCAGCCAAAGCGCTAACCAGCTGGTTAATCAGACATCCGCCAGTGAGCAACAGGCACCTATGGTCGAAGGCAAGAGCAAAAGCACAGGAGAAAGTAGCATCAAAACCGATAATCAACAGAGTTAAATTAAACAAGCTCAGATTAAGTCTGGTTGTAGCAGGCTACAATAGAAGTATTTAGATTTTTCATAATGCGGGCGGGATTTTATTCTATTGCAACGAAATCGGGGGAAATCTGGACGATTTTAGCCAGCATAAATCAATCATGACTTGATCAGAGTTTCCTGGCTAAAAATTCCAGCCAGAATAATAAACCTGCTAGAATTCATCAACTGCCAATTTTTTTGTAAAGCTTAATATCGACATCCGGTAACAGTATACTCAGTGCAGCCATTATCTTATCCAGTTCATCCCTGATCACGGTAAATTTAATATTTGATTTATCACTTATGTATAAATCGATTACCACAATATTCTGATTATCATAAAGTTTGTGACAACTCTTATATTTAACCAGGATGGATGGATCCTGGTAAAGGCCGATATATTTAAGATCACTGTATTTAAATACATAATCATAATATTGTTTTTCATAAAAATCTTCGCGTTCAAAACCAGCACCCTTACTTTTCAGAAATTTTCCTTTTCTATAGGCCAGAAGATCGATTTTCTCTTCCCCTATCCTGAAGTTTGCGCCTTCGTCATACCAGAAGCCTCGCGCAGCACAGACACTCACAGGCCCTGCTTCGAGCCAGATTGCATCCTGTAATATTAATTTTGCCTGCTCTCGGCTCATACTCTCCTTGAGCTTCAGCATAGTTTCACTCGGTACGTATTCGGAACTACAGGCAAGCAGTGATACTAGAATGACAAATACTGATATGACTTTCATTTTTTTACTCATGGTTAAACACACCCTGATTGTAGTTGTTTAATCCTCGACCGGGAACATGCGCATAATATTTTCATAGGCAATTAATTGCCTGGTTTCAGCTGACAACTGATCCAGCCAGTGTCTGGTATAATCGATCTGTTGAGGCAGGTGGGCCCAACGTCTGGGTAAATAAGTGTCCATGCCCAGTATAAATCTTTCTGGATACCGTTCCAGCAGTGACTTCCAGACGGCATGCAGATTTTGTTCATCATCCAGCATATTATATCGAAATGACAGATCACAGCTTATTCCTGGATAGCTGTCCATTATCCGTTTCAGATCATCAACCGGATGGTCCATTCCACAATGCGCCCAGATCAGTCTCAGTCTGGGTTGTAAGTTGATCAGATGCTCTATGGTTTCTGCATCTGCATGGGCACTCACCACCAGATTATTTTCCACCATTGTTTTCATTAATGTTCTCACCACATCTGTATTTTTATGTTCCTTGAACAGGTGGAACTCACCAAAGCCCCGAAAAATACCTGTGTTCAGTTGTTGCTGAATGTAATCGATAATGCCAGGATCGGAATACCAGGTGAATCGATCACGATATACCCGGTACGGACGTATAAAAGGAATGATCCTTCGGTTAGACAGCTCATACAGTTTTACGGTACCGGCGGCCGGTGTGCTGGAAACTATAGCTCGATCAATACCGTTTTCAGACATCAGGTGCAGCGCCTGTTCTGGACTCAACTGGTCCCACACATCCTGATTATAATGCACATGTCCATCATTAATTTCATAAGCCCAGGAATGTACACTTATGAAAATAGATATAAAGATAAATGCACGCATTATCCACATTAAGTTTCTGCTGTGAATCTGAAGTAACTGTCCCTGTCCATATCCACCACTTCAACTGTAATCCGTTTCACCGGCCAGTGCTGGTCTTTAATCGATGCCATGACTGCTTCACTTAACATTTTTTTCTGTTCTGGATTTCGCCCTGACAGAATTCGTAGTTGTGCATGTAAAAAACTATCTCGACTTTTAGCGTTAAGATAATAATGAATCGGTATCATGCGAACTTTAATATGACTCTCCTCAAATAAGCCTGTTGAGAATGCCGCCTGATGAACGGCATCCATCATACTGCCCAGTCGTTCATCACTGGCCAGCTCATGGGAGAATTCTAAAATCAGATGCGGCATAATAATGCTCCATAATAATTATCGAATAAATTCCACTGCCATATTAATAACAGCATCATTACGCAGGATTCGCCTGTGACCCAGGCCTTCTGTCAATTTCAGACGAGAACCCGGCCACGCTTTAGACAGTTGCTCACCCTGTTGCCAGGGAACTTCCTTATCATTTTTATCATGGATAATCAGTGCAGGGATGCTGACAACTTTGGCATTGAATTCTGTTGCAATCAATGTAAGAACATCATTACCAAATTTATTCTGGATTTTTCTGATAAAAGCCGCTTGTGTATCCTGGGATATTTTCAGTGCCTGGCAGAAACTATCAATAACAAAATGCGTATTTGCCGGTGGGCTGATACACACTACTTTTTTCGTGTTTAGACCCGTAGCCAGAGCCCTTGCTGTTACCATTGCACCAAAGGAATGACATATGATGGCATGAACGGGGCCTGTGTCTTTAACCACCAGGTTCATAGCATCGATAATATGAAATATATTGGTCTGCTTTCCCGAGCTTTGACCATGGGCCGGAGCATCGAAGGCCACTACCCTGAATCCCGCATCCACCAGTGGTTGAGCAAAAGCGCCTAGCTGAACGGCCCGACCACTCCAGCCATGGACCAGTAACACCGCAGGCCCCTCACCCCAGCTGTATACTGAAAGTTCACCGGATTCAGACTCCAGCTGATAGTGCCTGGCCTGTTGTGCCCATTCCAGCTCACGTCTGGGGACAGTGTAACGTCGAGTACTGAACCACAGTCTGTATACCCATCGTGATGCCAATGCTGGTGACACCTTATCAGTAATAACGAGTGCCAGACGAATCAGACGCAACGACCAGGGCACAGGCCTGTGTCCCGATGGACTGATTTCTTCTGAATCAGGCTCCATGTTTTCCCCTTTGATTTGGCTTCCCCGTAGACTAGCTGTTAGGGAACCTCTGATCAAGTCGTGATTGTTTTATGCTGGCTAAAAGCGTCCAGATTTCCCCCAAAGTTCGTTGCAATAGAATAACTATTCCGCCTCACTTCGTAAAAAATCTAAACCCTTTTATCGCAGCATAAATTCAACCAGACTTAATCAGTGGCTCCCTAAGGAACCTCTGATCAAGTCGTGATTGTTTTATGCTGGCCTACTACACCAAGACTTAATCAGTGGTTCCCTGGTTAAAACTGAATCCATATAAAACATTACTTTGCACAACTCGCTTCATCTATGAAACCCAGTTTTTTCCATAACCAGAGATTCACACAAAAACCACTGATACCTGCAAAGGCCGAAAATACAATTGGCACGTACAACAACCAGTGCACGGTCTTAAAACCCGTAAGCCAGACTCCTGATAGCATAATAAGGGAAAATGACAGATACAACATTCGATTAGCAGACATCATTTTTACTCCATTTTAGATTACTTCACTGCAATTTTTCTGTTCCCAGATCAAGTTCAAAAAATCGGATTTATCCAGATTTTGATTCACGGGGCAATTCGGACAGGACTTACGAGTGGGAGCATTTTTACATTCAAAACAGCCTTCCACTTTGGAAGCAGCAAACAGCAGGTCATTCTGTAGTAGATGCAGGACCTCGATCTCCTGCTGAACCTGTTCGCTCAATCGCATGACCAGAGCATGCATTTTCCGACTGCTTTCTGACCCACTTACTGACGGATCCCTTGTGGTTGCCAGTTCGTGGATCAGGCTGATGGGTATACCAGAGTCTGTCAGCCGTAAAATCGCCTTAAAACGCAGCACATCCTCATTACTATATCGGCGTGTGCCCCCAGATGTACGGCAGGATTCCAGCAACCCCTGTTCTTCATAAAAACGCAGTGTCCTTGGTGTGGTGCCCAGTAAATCAGCAAGCTCACCAATTTTCATATATGCATTGCCCACCATAGCCTAAACACCTATCAGCTGGGCCTGATAACCCACGGATTTTACATGCTGCAGCAGGGTTTTACTCTGAACATGCTGTGGATTGAAAGCCACCAGCATTAGATGAGGATGATCGGGATTAAATCGGGGGGCGATCACACCATCCAGATCACGCATGGTTTGTTCAAGCTGGACCCGTTGATTATTATCCAGCCTGTTATTTACATGGATGAGCACATCAACAACATTCATAAGATCTCTCCTTAAATGAGGAACCTTATTTATATTACGTTAACGTAAGATTTTCCATAGGAACTTGTCACGATTAGAGAGGATCAGCAGCAGAAATTCCTGTATAGCGGCATGAAATAACTATAAGCAATTGATTATATTGACATTATCATTGCTTTGTAAGCTGACAAGAAATATCATTTTTTATTCAGCATATCCTTCAGATCGGCAAAAGGCTGGAAAGTCGCTTCTTTTTTCTCACCATTTCCCAGTTCGATACCATGATTGGCCAGTTGCTCTGTGAAGCGCTGATGTTCATTATCATGGCAATAAATGCACAATAACTCCCAGTTACTGCCATCGGGCGGGTTATAGTCATGGTCATGGTTTCTGTGGTGTACGGTCAGTTCACGCAGGTTAAGCCGGTTAAACTCCCGACTGCAACGCCCGCATATCCATGGATATAACTTCAAAGCCTGTTCACGATACCCATGGCCACGCTCCTCACTGTCTTTTCTTGCCTGGGCCACTACCCGATCAAGTTTGTCACTATTGATTGTTTTCTTAGCCGACATAGTTCACCTTTAAATATGTTCTCATCCAGGGGCCTCTGATCAAGTTGTGTTGTTTTATACTGGCTAATAACGTCCAGACTTAATCAGGGGTTCCCTATTTTGTTTCGCAACCACTTAAACGGAAAAATCATCGATACCCTGTGCTGATAATCCCGATATTGATCACCGAATTCAATGATCAACTTTTGTTCTTCGAGGTAGGCTCCAATAAATAAATATAGTGTAAATATAACATTGACCACAAGTATCGAAATATCCAGTGGCATAGCCCAGATCAATAATAATAGAGCAAGGTACCAGGGATGACGAATAATATTCAATACCCCGGTGGTATCCAGTTCCCCGGTCCGGGTAAGGCCTCGTTTTGCCGCTCCCTGCCTGATTTGAGTCAGCCCCAGGAACTGGGCGGCATCGTATTTACGCCCGCCCAGATAAGCCAGCACCAGAGATGTAGCGATTAAAAGCCCCTGTCCAATTCTGAAATAGCCATCCCAGGCAAAAAAGGGCTCGAGCCACAGTGTTTGCTGATAAAGAAAAATCAACAACAGTGTCAGCAGTGAAAAGACATTGAAAATCAGGCGATAGTAACGGTATTTATCACCCAGTAGCTCCATTAAATAGCTGGTGACTGAAATCGATATCAGGAGGCTGTGTAAACTGCACCAGAGAACAAGCAGTATAGCCAGAACAAGGTATTCAGAATAATTAATAGATTCCATCATAGTACTAACTTAAAATCAAAAGATTTGCCACAGAGACACAGAATTAACTGCGATATTTAGTTATACAAAGAAGACTCTGTGCACTCTGCGTCTCTGCGGCAAAGATTTATATTTTTGAAGTTCCTGATTAAGGTAACAGCTCAGCCTACTCCCTGGGCATACATTCTTCTGGCCGGTATTTCCTGGCCAGGGTACCTGCCATGCAATTCCAGATGATTTTACCACCCAGTGATTTCGGTTTATAAATCACTGTTTGCGGCTCACTGGTTTCGAAATATTCAGGCCTCAGGGTAACGGTAAATGCACCATCTCCAGTTAGTACTATAGATGCAATAACATCGTTACTGATCAGCTTAGGCAAATCGGCATCCAGGTTCTGATTCGGCCAGAAACCAGTATCCAGTATAAAGGCAGTGACCTTATCCCGGGTTTCCGTCGCAAGGGACAAACCCTGGCTGACTCGATATCGGGATTCAAGGTCTTTGTAAAACGGCATTGCGGCATAAGCCGCTATGCCTAACACAAGCACTACCGCAATGCTTTTCAGCAATACACCGATTAACCGGGGGCTAATGAATTTTTTGTCTGCCGGTTTCGTGCCACACTGTAGACAAACCGCTTTCTCCGATTCTTTTATGGCCCCACATTCCGGACAAAAGTGCTTCTCTGTAAACTTATCCATCAATTCAAGACCCTGGTCAGAGGCCTGATTCCTGGACAGGTTTTTAGCCGACATATCATGAGTATCTTCCAGGCTACCAACTTGAGGTTTATGCTCCAGATTCCGTTCATTGACTGGCTTAACGTGTTCAACGATTTCAGGTAAATCCAGATCATCCTCAACCGCAGTATTGATAATTTGACTATGAGCACCGGTTTTACTGATCGCCAGCTGATATTTTTTGGCACTGGTCTCATCGAGGTGCTCTTTGATGGTCGTTTCCGGCCGGGACAAAAGCCTGGTTGCTCTTTCTTCACTCAGCTTGAACAATATTGCCAGTTTCCTGATAACAGAAGCTTTATCCTGGTCAGCATTCAATTGATTGGTGATAATAATCTTGTAGGTGTTCTGGCCCATATTATGTATATAGCCTTTTATACTTTATTGCACATATCAAATAACCAGGCCTGTAATGAGCCTCACAAAAATTCTTCGACGAACTAAGGGACCTCTGATTAATTGTCATTTCGACCATAGGGACGACTGCATGGAGGCAGGAGGTAGAACAATGCCTGGAGCAATTGTCAAGAAATCTTAATTTTAATAGTCGCATAAATATCAAGCATTTAAGATCCCTCCATTTCAGTCGGGATGACATATTATGAATTAATCAGAGGTTCCCTAAATTTACCTGCGGCGAGTCGATGGTTTTGCCTTATCTATGTCTTCCTGTACCTGTTTCTGACTTCGTTCATATACAATCTCACGACCCATCACATTCCCAGCATAAGCGAGTTTGTTTGGAGTAGGCATTAATGAACATTTAACACTGTGCACCCCCTCTCCTACCACTACTTCAATCTGATCCGCCCGTTTATGCAGAATAACTACCTCTAAAACCTGATCATTTTCTGTAGCCCGCACCTTTATTTTTTCATCATACATAAAGCTAAATTTCCTGTTAGTCTATTAGACCCTGACCGTATAAGGTATACAGCAGCTATTTAATCCGGATTGTATGAGTGTATCGTTATCGCTCAGACACCACAATAGTTGTAGACATATCATATTATTGTATTAGACAGATAAATTATGGCATATTATTCATAGTTATTTTTAACACTAATAAACTTAGGGAACCTCTGATTCAGCCTGGTAGATTTTGGGCTGAGATAAAAGCATCAAGCTTTTTTACGAAGTCAGGCGGAATAGTCATTCTATTGCAACTAACTTCGGGGAAAATCTGGACGCTTTTAACCCGCAGAAAACTATCACGACCTGATCCGAGCTACCTTGGGTCTCAGGCCCTGGCAAACACATATGAACAAGCGTAATACAGAAGCCTCGGTAGTACGGGAATTCTTTCAGGAGCAAATTGAACACCTGCAAAGTCTGCTGGATAGCCATCAACAGGAAAAACTGCGGAAAAAACAGGAAAATTCCGAGCTGGTGCAGGCCATTGAGTCACTGGTAGCGGGCACAGACAGTCGATTACGGATGATCAGCAGTTACCAGAAAATGTTACGCAACAGCACACATGCATTACTGGACCATATCCAGAACCTTGTATCTACCATGCCACCACCCCTTGAAATAAATCGTGCCAGTATGATCAGTAACCACCAGGTTTCTAAACTGTTTGCCAACTATGAGGCAGTGCAACGTTTATTTGCTCAGAGCCAGGACATTAAGGATTTCTTTAATTCCGATCAAAATAAAGACTATGATAAAGTCTATGCCCTGCTATTCATGAATATGAGAGAAAAAAATATTCTCGGCGCCGATATCGAAAACAACATCATTGTAAGAGACGTTCAGCAAACACACATTAATTTTTATGGACACCAACTTGTTTCAGCCAGGGCAAATGAAGAAGAATCCCGCCTGGCCATGAAACAGACACTTTTCGAAAGTGTTATAAAATTTCTAAAAATACAGATCACTCATCAACGCCATGAACTATCCAGTGAAGATAAAATAAAACATGCTAATAATCCAGATTTAAATATTAATAACCCGGAAGTTTATATAAAAATGCTGTGTGAACAGCTCAGTAAACCCACCAGACTAATTGGCCTGCAGGATAATCAGATCCGAGTCAGCAATATGTGCATTAAATTGCCTCTGGAGTCAGATGCATCTTCCGATGTGTTACAGCTTTATGAACTGGAGGTGGGTGATAAAACACGACTGGTTAATCTTGTTTGCTATCCCAGGTCTGAATTCAATAATTCAGGCCAGAAATTCAGTTAAAAAATAATAAAAATATGGCATTTCCCTCTGAATCATCAACTTTTAACTTTATTATTACTTTCCCAGGCAGGCATCCACTTTTTCAAAACACTCTGTAACTGGGCCTGAGTAAAAGGCTTACTCAGAAAATCATCCATACCCGCAGCCAGACATGCAGCACGATCATCAACCATGGCATTAGCCGTTACGGCAACAACAGGAGTATTGGCTACAACACCTGTTTTCTTACGAATCAACATCACAGCTTCAATGCCGTCCATAATCGGCATATGTACATCCATCAGCACCAGATCAAAAGTAGTTGAATCGAGTATGGATATGGCCTCATAACCATTATTCACCAGAGTCACATGACAACCCAGCATCTCCAGCATTTCTTTGGCAACGGCCTGATTTGCCAGATTATCTTCAGCAATTAAAACTTTTTGGCCCTGGAATGGCATTTCAGGCAATGACCTTATATGATCACTTTGTTTAAAAATACCCTTTGTCTGTTCTATTGTTTCCAACAGTGGTTTAAGAAATACTGGCTCAGACAGATAGTGCTGGGCACCATCAGTATCAACCATGCTAATATTTCCCTTATCAATTGACTGCAACTGGATTATAACGGTTTCAGTACTACCGGAAGAAAATGCCTGTAAATCTAATTGCCGGGCTTTCTCATATAATTCACGGGCAATGATAATAAAGTGATAGGGCCTGTCAGATTTAACCCCTGCCTGTATCTTTTTACTGGCCTGCTCAACATCACTCACCATTTCCGTACTAAGGCCTAGATTGTGCAAACAACTGATCACAGTGGAAGAACTCACGGTATCAGCATCTACTACAAGAGCACGATAGTTATCTTTTATAAATCGACCATAGTAATCTGCTGCCGGGCTCTTAGCCAGTATGTGCATTTGAATTTTAAACCAGAAACAGGAACCTTGATGTTCTGTGCTTTGCACGCCTGTTTCACCACCCATTAGCTCGACCAGTTCTTTAACAATAGCAAGACCAAGGCCACTACCACCAAATACCCGGGTAGTCGAACCATCGGCCTGGGAAAAGGAATCAAACACTTTTCCAACAGCCCCAGGTTTAAGACCTATACCCGTATCTTCTACGCTGAATCGGTACCACGCTTCACTGCCTTCACGCCCTGTCTCAGTTAAATGTACAGTGACAGCACCATGTTCGGTAAACTTTATGGCATTACTGACCAGATTATTCAGTATCTGTTGCAAACGTGTCGGGTCTCCCAGAACCAGAACCGCTGCAGCCGGGTCAATACTGCAATTTATATGAAGTCCTTTTTTGTGAGCCTGCTCTGAAAACACTGATACTACATTCTCTACCAACTCATATAAATCAATGTCTACAGATTCCAGCTCCATTTTACCGGCTTCAATTTTAGAAAAATCAAGAACATCATTGATTACTTTCATCAGGGTTTCACCCGATGACTGAATGGTAGCGAGAAATTTTCGCTGTCGCTCATCCAGTGAAGTCAGGGACAGCAGTTCCGACATACCCAGCACACCATTCATCGGAGTACGAATTTCATGACTCATAGTAGCCAGAAATTCACTTTTTGCCTTACTGGCAGACTCAGCAGCTTCCTTGGCCTGACGGAGTTCATGGGTGCGTTGTTCGACTGTTCGTTCCAGGTTATTACGATGCTGCACCAGTTTTAACCGACCACTGCGCAAATTACTATTCATTTGATCGAAAGCCTGAACGAGCTCACCAATTTCATCATTACGCTGAATTTCTATGACGAAATAATCATCACCCTGACCAATTCTTGTGGCATATTCCGCCAGCCGCCGAATCGGTCGTGTAAGATTTCTGGATACCACAATTGCCAGTGCTGATGCCAGTACAAACATAGCCAGTGTTATCAGAATCACTGAATACAAACTACGCTGCTGACCTTCCACACTAATTTCAGTGAGGCGCATACCAACCTGCTCAATATCTTTTGCGATGGCGCTCAGAGAAAGGCCAACGCGCACCCCCCCCAGTATGCTGTCACCAATATAAAGCGGCATGGAAACATCTATAAAGTTAGCTTCCGATTGCACTAACAGAGCCTGTGAGTCAATCACCGCTGCTGCAAATGGATCATCCATGAGCTGGCCAAAACCTGGAATTTCTTCATTACCATCATGAATTATTTTGCCGTCAGGATCATAAACATAGACATATTTAACTTCATCCTGGCTCAGAGCCGCATTAATCAGCTTGTAGACTTCATCCATATCATATTGATAAACAGGATTGACCAGGTTTTCGGCCAGAAATCGGGTGATGATTTCACCCCTTTTGCTCATTTGAACCTGTAAACGTTGCTGCATTTCTTCATTACTGGCCTGAGACATACTACTGGTGAGATCACGGAAATTGACCAGTAACACACCGGCCAGAACTGACACCAGTATAATAACCAGTGACAGAATCACAATCATATAGCGTGTTTGTAAATTCAGCTTCAAGGTTCCAGTTCCCGATCAATGGTTTTCAGGATGGAACGTGCCCGTTTGATACCAAATTTCACATCATCGCCAATTTCATCAAAGCGACTCGTTTTCTGGTAAGCCTTTAATACGGCTTTTGCGTCCGGATCGTCATTGGCGGCCAATAGAACAGACTTGAGTCGTTGTTTAATTTCTGGCCGAAGGTCCTTGTGCACAAGCTCCAGGGCCCTGGGGAATTCCTCACTCTGGTGAAAAATATACATATTCTGCTTGAAAGATTTGGGTGTGTGATCCTCTTTTTCCCAGTCCAGGTTGGCATAGGCAGCCGCATCAACCACTCCCTTGTGTACCCAGGTTGACATATTAATTTCTTCCTTGGCAAACACATAACCAACAGTGCCCCGGGGCGGTTTTTCTCTGGGTGACTGTAGCTCGACCAGCTCCAGTCCCACATCCATCATTAATGCCATCGGAATAAAAAAACCGGTGCTGGAGCCTTTATCCTGCAAGGTTATGATTTTATCTTTTAAGTCCTGCAACTGGTTTATACCTGTGCCTTTTCTGGCAATAAACACAGTGTTATATGTGGCTACACCTTTCTTCCATTTCAGTAACAGGATCTCAGCACCCGCCGCCTGTTCAAATTCAACTGCCGAAAACACGGTTTCGGTTACCCAGTCCACCTTACCCTGCTTTAGATATCGAATCATCTGACGGTTGTTCTTCGCCATCAATACCTTGACCCGGTCTATCCCCAGATCATGCATATGCCTGACCGCATATTCCGCTATAGGCTTGAGATAACGATAATGTTTTTTGGGGTTTGAACTCACCTTGCCAATCACCAGCGTGCGCTCACGAAGACCATCCGCTGACAGTGCGTAGTTTACAGGCAATATCAGCATAAACATTGCGACTACTAGCAATAGCTGCCATTTAAATCCTGCATGGTTGAAAAATCTCAACATAAAAATCACTACCAGCCTTATCTTTAAAAATCTATTTGGGCGCGAATCTGGATGATGGAGGGATCATCGTCACCACCCACAACAGTACCCGTCGCATCTGCTGACGTGTCGTTATCCACTGTCACATAATTCAGCATGTAACGAATATGCGGATTAGCGTACCAGTTAATACCCAGGGTGATCTGATCGGCCTCACCGCCGCTGATATCCAGATCATTCAGGTCCAGTGAGCTTAGTCGCAGCGCCAGTTCCCAGGCACCATCCTCGGTAGTGGGGTTGATGCGCCCAAAGCTGCCTTTTTTGTGCTTGTAAATGCGCGATTCCCCGGTCAGAAACCAGCTGCCATAAACATACCAGCCTGAAAACTCCAGGGTTTCCAGACCGGCATCACGCGACACCTGGGCATTAATCAGTTCCGCCTGCAATGACACCGGGCCCAGCACCAGTGCTGCCTCCAGGCCGTACAGGGAGACGCGATCAACATCAAATATGTCATCCGTATCCAGATATTTCACATCGGTGATATGACTCTCCGGACGGGAATTAAATTTAACCACCTTGTCATCATCCGGGCTGCGTTGCGACAGGGCCAGGCCCAGGTGCAGGGCCTGGCGGTCTTCCTGCCAGGGTGCATAGGTGACACGACCGGTTACGCCCCAGCCTTCATCACCTTCGAGGTCAACATCATCATCAAAGGCTTCACCGAACAGGCCATAGGCCGCTGTCCAGCTTTCGCCCTGATGGCTCACCCCTACACCAATATTACGCCCCGGAGCAAATTCATTGGGCAGGGCGCGCTCCATAAAAGTGATGTATCTGGAACTGGTCAGCTCTTCCAGGCTGAAGGGTTCCTTGAACTGGCCAATTTTAGTCGAACTGTCAAATTCACCCAGGTATTCAATGTAGGCATCCTTGACATCCGCGTCACCACCGGCAAAATCTACACCCAGCTCGTAGCCCCAGTTTGAATACATTACCCCCTCAGCTTCCAGTCGCGCTCGACGTAATTCCGTACCATTCCCAAGGGCTACGCCGTCCTGCTGATAAACCGCCATATCGATCATCAGCCGACCTCCCAGTTCAAAACTGAACTGGCCGTCATAACTGCTAAGTTCCAGACCACCCTCAGTAGAAACCAGTACCCCGGTTTCATCATAGTCCGATTCTTTGTCTTCAATGGCAGTAACCAGAGAGTGATACTGTTTCTGACTCAGGCTATTGTTATCTCTCAACATATTCAGCAATTGTAAATAATCATCATCAGCCGCCATCACTGATATAGAATACAGCCCACTTAAAAGCAAAAAGACTATTCTAAGATCCAGTAGCATTTAGCCTGCCCTCTTTAATAAAATTTGTAAAACCTGCACATGCACAGTCTGATTTGATATTGGGAAAAACCTATGAAAAACTGGGAGGAATATTATACAAACACCTACAAACATACTGCTATTCAATAATATTTGAAGAGTCATTGCAATATAAGTTTTTCAATTGATCAATAACATGGGATTATTTGGAGACTATTTTTAAATTGAGCAAGCATATACATTATTATTTCTCAAAAATCATGATTAAATAATACTTAATCAAGTTCACGAAAAATCTCCAGTTCACCATACGCCAGTATTAATGCCTGTCTTTCTACTTTTTTAAGTCCCTTAACCACTACTGCATAAGAATGGTCAATCATATTCCTGATTTCTTTAGCAGAAATACTGCCATCAAGTAAAATGGTATTCCAGTGCAGTTTATTCATATGATAGCCGGGTAATACAGCATCATAAATATCGCGTAAAGCGGCAGCCTTGTATGGTTCACATTTTAAATTCATATGTGCTTCACCATTTCTACGGGACAAAGTTGCAAACATTTTTTGCTTAATTTTAAATACAGTCACATCGGGACCAAATGGATAATCCTCAATAGCCTGAGGTTTAGCTAATAAATATCGTTTTGCGCCTGTATAATCCATGGACTTAATACTCAATGTTTATGGGCACCTCTATTAATTTCGGGTATGCCAGATTGATATTTATAATTCGTCAGATCAAGTCGTAGATCGCAGGTAATAGCCAGGTTATTGCGAAGATTTGCAACGTAGATATGGTGGATTTTAAACTCAATATACTGACTCATGAATTAATAGAGGTTCCCTTATATCTTTATAACCAGATCGCCAACACCAGCGCCAGGGCACCAGTCAGCAGCGATACAATAGAAAATATTCGGTTTTTCCTTACTTCCAGCACCAGATTTTTATTATTCAGTGCCAGTTCCTCAATAACCAGGGCCTGGCGTTCTATCAGTCCAGCCATTTCATCAAGCCTGTCAATTTCGGCTCGTGGTCCAGTATTTTTTCGGTCTTTAATGGCCCTGATAATATCTGCAGCCGCTGATATCAATCCCGGAGCCGCTGTTAATACCGTTGTCAGAGGAAATGACATAGTCCCTCGCTTAGTAATTATATGATTTCAGTTATACATGAATCATACTATATTACACCCTTAATAACCCGATACTCCAGGGAACCTCTGAATAAGCCTGGTCGAGTTTAGGCTGCGATAAATGTGTTTAGATTTTTCACGAAGCGAAACGTAATAGTCATTCTATTGCAACGAACTTCGAGGAAAAGCTAGACACTTTTAGCCAGCGTAAAACAATCACGACTTGATCAGAGATTCCCTGCATCAAATCAGAATACCCCTAAACAGATAGAAAACCTGTTGCTATAACAGGCGTCGATAAAGTTAATAACGATAACAAGCCTGGCATGTTTAACTTTTTACATAATGTATGTCAGGAAACTTTTATTAGTTTCTTCAACTTAATATTCAGTTCTATATGAAAGAGTACCTCTATAAATTGACCACATCAGATACGAAACAAACTCTGTAATTAACATCTAATATACCCTGTTAAATAAAGGGTTCAATTTATAAAACAGCTGCATCTATGGGAATTTATCCTGTTTTGTAGCCATTAGCTCCAGCAACCACCTGAAAAGGGCCAAAAGCTGGAAAATGGGAACCTGTATAATCAATCAATTCTCAATAAACAACGTACTAAAAATGTTTAAAGTTAAATAAATCGACTTCATTTTAAAAACACAAAGCATGAACAATAACTATATGAAAAAACACCAAAACCACACTCCTGTGTAGCAGTTAAATAATTGCCGTAAAAAACGATGAAATTCGATACTTGAATAATTCTATAATTAAACTATTAGCTCATGTATCGATGGTAGCCGTTAATGATTTTTACTCTGGCTATCATTGACGTCAGGGAGCTTCTGATCAAATCGTGATTGTTTATTGTACTGGCTAAAAACGTCCAGGTTTTAATCGGAGTTTCCTTAGTTCACATGCCCTTCTATATTATTAATTCAGAAACTACTCATGTTCAATTTACACAAACTCAGGCACCGCTAATTAAGTTAGTTGGCTCATAACATTGACAACAATTTTCTATTATGTTATTTATTTCGCACATAAATCATAATAAAAAGGTATCAATACAAATTGATACCATTCTCAACACGAAGCTTCTGGCTTTAGTTGACAACCACATTTATTAAATCAGCAAATTCTGACAGTTATAACAGTCAGCAGTAAACACGATTTTGCAAATTGTAAATATTTGCGTAACGCTTGAATTCAAAAGTAGATTAACAGACTGCATCGTTTATCTA
>CBDULX010000036.1:0-18711 GCA_965368175.1 uncultured Gammaproteobacteria bacterium
ATTTTCCATTGTACCTTCTCTGGCCATAGAAAAAAACACATGCACTATTTATCAGATTACTGGTCAGTCTAGCTGTTTTTTTATACTCACCATGCATTATTCCATGAATACTAATATTGAATTCAGGAGCTGCAGAGCCTTTGCTGGGAGTCTCGGCAATTGTTTTGAATACTGTATGTAGCAAACTGTCTATGCCATGGTGATGTTCAATGAAAATTTCACCCCAGCTGTTCACCTGAATTTCAATGAATTTTAAATGCTGGTTATTATCATGTTTAAATTTGTGTTGTTTCGTCAGGGCGTTTTTAGAATATTCTGATCCAAATAGAATAAAAACGGATTTACTAATAGCAGGGCTGTTAGAAAATATATCAATTGGAATATGTCTATCATCAACATGGATCTGGTCAAAAATAATATTAACAATTTCGATGATGTCAGTTTGACGAATCTGCAATTTTGGGCAGTATACAGATATTTGAGTGTTTTTATTGATAAAATTATTCATCACGGACCATAAAATCAGAGTAAATAAGTCATCAAAAGATTCAATTTCTACGGGTTGTTTGTCATGGTTTATTCGAATAATCGCCCATTCTTTATGTTGGCTATCAGCGGCATTGTGAATAATAGTGATTCTATCTTCGATAAATTCAGGAATGATGCGGTTATTAAAAACAGAAATTTTATCTTTTTTGTTTTTAAACCGAGAAAGCAAATTTCTTGATATGACTTCAAGACCTGATATGCGTTTATATAGATCCGGGTCATTTTTTATTATGTGATTTTCTATATGTGTATAGGTGCTTGATATAGCGCTGTAGAGATTTTCCATGTTCAAATATAAAACATGAGTATCAGGGTATCTGTGTACATTGATTGCCTGATCGTTAGTTCTAATCGCTAATAATTTGTGATAAATAGTGTTCTGTTTTTTTCCATCTACAATATATTCACAGATAACTCTTAAAATCTGGTTTATCTGGTTTTTATTGAATAGCCCTTTAGTGGACTGAAATATTTCGTTGATAAATTCAGTAATAATATCTTCAGGTACTATAGCTTCTGGAGTATCTGATGTTAGCACCAGGCTTTTTAATCTGGATGCAATAGTATCAGTTTCCGGGTTTTTCCTGTTTCTGTCATAAACTAGAAGTAGTTGTAGCCAGTATGATTCAGGCGAAATATCTGAATTATATAAACACCATATAGCTGCGGAAAGATAATCTTGTGGCCTGATGCTTTTAATGCTTCCCAGATTGATGCTACTGTCTTCATTTTCATTATTTTGTGTTTCAGGTTGTAGCCACCATTGTGGTGTTTTTCCGGCAATTAAAATTGCTTCTGTGTAAAAAATATCCAGAAAAAAACTTTTATCAATATGAAAACCAGAGGTTTCTTTACCATAACCATGTTGTGCAATGTTATCGGCACTGCTTATCCTGCAATTTATACTTAGATTGAATCGCGATAGCCATTCTTCAATAATGTATGCTTTGTGTTCTAAAAGCTTAATTGCATCATATTCGATGGCTTGTTCATGGATTACCCAGAGAGTTGTTTGTTCATTAACCAGGCCCTGTTGTAAAAATATAGATTCAATTTCATATGTGTTTACAGCATCAATATGGTGATAGCCAAAATTGACATTCAGGCGCTTTATAGCGTCGACAGTTTTACTGTCTGGGTAATAGCCGAAGATGCCTTTTGGTGTAAATTTGTTGACATAACCAGGCATTAAATTAAGATTGACATGAAATAGAACGGGTACTGCTTCAAGTGCAAAGACTTGCTGTTTATTCAGGGTTTTATATAAATTTTGTTTTCGACCCTTGTTGTATTCACTAAATGCATGGATGCAATCTGATGCTTTCATGATTGATGCAACTTTGTATCAATTATTATGAAGTTAAGCTTCAAAAAAACTGAACCTTATGGTTGGTGGTTTAAGATTTATTGTTTGTTATATATGAGAGAGTATTACTTATATTGAGGCTTTTTGATCAGGAATAATTCCTGAAAATGAATTACTTTAGAAATAAATTCAAAAATTAATTTATACTTTCAATTTATATCACCCGTTCGGGTGAGAAGAATTAAAATTTAATCAGATAAAGATGTATTGAATGAAAAAACACACTATCTAATCACCCGAACGGGTGAGCTAATTGATAGCTATAAAAAACAGAAAAAAAGGCGACTCGTGTGAGTCGCCTTTTTTTAATTGAACGCCTGGCCGGGTTTAATTCCCATGCGTTTGAGAATTGTAGCTAACGGACAAAAGCCAGTAAAGGCTGATTGCAGAATATTGGCGCCAGCAAATGCTGTAAGCCATAACCAGTAGGTAGAATGTAACTGTGATAAAGCAAGACTTAACAGAATCATCGCGCCTGCAAATGCCATAACAAAACGATCTATAGTCATAATGAGCCTCAGAAAAGTATTTAATTGAAAAGACTGGTTAACAGTAGCTGCATTAGAGAAAGCTAATACAGATATTAGCCAGGGAACAGTAACATACCGGCATTATATCCCTTTAAGTATGCTTTCGGCATTGATTAGATATTTTTTTCTGCCGAATAGCAGGCGTATGCGACTTCCACCACATTGACGCCAGAGTACAGCTGCCCTGATACCGGACAGCAGCAGGGCCCGTATTTTATTAGCATTGGATGCTTGCGATAAATAGTTCTGCTCACCTTGCACCAGTATCCTCGGTGATAGCTGGCTGATGGTGTCCTGATACAGTCCGCCCAGGCTGGCTAAAACATTTTCATGGGTGAGATCGAAATAGGACATCTGGTTTCGGGTTTTTTCAAGTCCCTGGGTAATTTGATTCAGCATGGTACTGGACTTACTCAATTTTTTTTCCAGATGCAGTAATGAAATTACATAGCGAGTAATTTCCATATCCTGTTTGCTGCTATCACCGGATAGCTGTTGTTTAAGGCATTTTAGTCCCAGTGTCATGGCTGCGGGGCTGCCAAATACTTCGATGACACTGTTGCTATCGATTTTAAATAGAGATTCCAGGCTGGCCTCAATGGCCGCGCCTGATGCCTGGCCATTCCGGGCAATTTGCTGGACCAGGCTCGCGGCCTGGAAAATGGCGGCTAGCGCCAGTGTTTGCTCTTCATGGGTGTATTTCATACAGCATCTCAAACAGTTTCAGGTGGTGTGTCTTATTTGCATTAATCATTGTACATCTGGTCGATTACCCCGCCGCCGAGACAATTATCTCCGTCATAAAAAACAACAGACTGGCCAGGCGTTATGGCTCGTTGAGCCCGTGAAAAGTCGACAGTCAGCTGATCATCTTTATGCCTGATAATTTCACAGGGCTGATCCGGCTGGCGATAACGAACCTTGGCCTGGCATCTGAAGGGCAGCTCAGGCGCCTGTCCACTTATCCAGTGCAGTTGACTGGCGGTTAAATGGTTATGGAACAGCATGGGGTGGTTTTCACCCTGGCCAACGATGAGAATATTATTATCAAGGTCCTTGTCAAGACTGTACCAGGCTTCTTCCTGACTGCCTTTCACACCCCCTATGCCCAGTCCTTTACGCTGTCCAAGTGTGTAATACATCAGGCCATGGTGCTGGCCAATAATCTGCCCTTTATCGCTGACGATATCACCGGGTTGTGCAGGCAGATACTGTTGCAGAAAATCCTTGAATTTGCGTTCGCCAATAAAACAGATGCCAGTGCTGTCCTTTTTTGCATGATTGACGAAGCCAGAATGCTCAGCCAGTTTGCGAACTTCGAATTTTTCCATATCGCCAATGGGGAACAGGCTGTGTTTCAGCTGTTTTTGCCCCAGTGTATAAAGGAAATAACTCTGGTCTTTATTAGAATCGAGGCCTTTTAGTAATTGCTGCTGTCCATCCTGACTGGCCCCACGCACATAATGACCGGTGGCAATAAAGTCAGCACCCAGTTGCAGGGCATAGTCGAGGAAAGCCTTGAATTTAATTTCCTTATTGCAGAGTATATCTGGGTTGGGTGTACGGCCAGCGCTGTATTCATCCAGGAAGTGTTTAAATACTCGGTCCCAGTACTGGTCTGAAAAATTGACACTGTGTAATTTGATGCCCAGCTGGTCGCTCACTTTCTGCGCGTCATCCAGATCAATGGCGGCTGCGCAATAATCGTCGTCATCGTCCTGTTCCCAGTTCTTCATGAACAGGCCTTCGACTTCATAGCCCTGTTCGATCAGCTTGAATGCTGCAACAGACGAATCAACACCGCCAGACATACCAACAATTACACGTTTGTTATCGGACATGGGGCAAGTCTGTTATATATCCGTCAACAATTCCAGTGGGTAACGCTTATTGGCCAGATAATCGTCAATACAAAGCAGAACCAGTGGACTTCGAAGTTGTTGCTGGTTGTCCAGAAGCTGTTCGCGGGTCATCCAGACAGCACGGATGATGCCATCATCCAGTACCTGCTCGGCAGTTAAGTCATCAACCTGTCCGCAGAATGCAACTCTGAGGAAGGTACGCTCAGTGTCGGGTTGCTTCCAGCGATAGATACCGGTGATGGCTTCCGGATGAAACCGCCAGGCGGTCTCTTCACGGGTTTCACGGATGACGGCCTCTATCAGACTTTCGTCAGGGTCCAGGTGACCAGCCGGCTGATTAAACACAATAAGACCATCGCTTTCTTCTTCCACCATAAGAAAACGGCCATCCTGTTCTATGACTGCAGCAACAGTAGCGTGGGGTTTCCAGATCATGAGCGTTTAAGTTTTTCCAGGAGTCGCAGGCGTTTCTGTTTCAGATAATTGACAATGTGTAACCGCCATAGCAGTCGCATGCTCACAAAGCCTGCGGCAGAACTGACCACGGCAAGAGTGAAGCAGCCAAGCAGAAAAGGCTTCCATACGACCAGCATTTCATGGCCTAGCCATTCCGGGCTGAGTTCAAAACTGAATTCGGTTACTGGCGTGCCTAGCAATATAGCACCCAGCTTATAGGCGAAGTAGAACAATGGCGGTATTGTTACTGGATTGCTGATCCAGACCAGAGCGACAGAAATGGGCAGATTACTGCGAATTATGATTGCTGCGCCAGCTGCCAGAGCCATTTGAAAAGGTATTGGAATCCACATAAAAAACAGGCCCACAGCAAATGCACTGGATACCGATTTACGATTTAAGTGCCACAAATTAGCATCGTGTAACAGAGTGCCAAATATTTTTAGTGATTTATGTTCCCTGATTTTTTTGGGGTCAGGCAGGTATTTGCGTATAAATTTTTTCGGCATGCGTTCAACTAACTGTGATAATCTAAATCAATTGGAAAAGGATAACCGATTAAGGCTGGGTTGAGCCAACAGACGAATGACAAATTACATACAAACAGGGAAAAGTTTGCAACTGCATGCCCTAAGTTTTCTGATGGGGATTATTCTATTACAGTTCTTTACTAATTTACCCTCTTTTTACAGTTTTTTTCTACTTCCTGTTTTTCTTGTACTGGCCAGGTATCGACCTGTTTTCCGTTATTGCCTGTTATTCCTGGCTGGATTTTACTGGGTATTGCTGGATGCTCACTGGCAAAGTCATTACCAGCTGGATGAGTCACTAATAGGTGAAAACATACTGATTCAGGGGCGAATTGCTGATATTCCATCGCAACAGGGGCGGATTCAGCGTTTTATGTTTGAGCTTGAACCGCTTGAAGGTATCGACCTGACAAAATTTCCCAGGCGTATTCGACTCAGCTGGTATGAGCAAAAAGAACCCGTGATGGCGGGTGATCACTGGCAACTGATGGTTCGTCTTAAACCGCCCCATGGTTTTATGAATCCTGGCGGTTTCGACTATGAACGCTGGTTATACCAGAACCGGATAGATGCCACCGGTTATGTTAGAGCCTCATCGAAAAATATACGGTTAGACCCAGCCGGCTGTTGTGATATAGACCGGCTGCGACAATCTCTTAGTTCATCCATTCAGCAGTTGGGTTCTAACTACTCAGGTCTGATGGCGGCACTGGCGGTGGGGGATAAAAATCATATACAGGATGAACAGTGGTTATTATTGCGGGATACCGGCACCAACCATCTTATGGCCATATCCGGTCTACATATTGGCCTGGTGGCAGGATTTATCTTCTGGTTAACTCGGCGGTTATCACCCTCTTTTATCGTTCAGCGTATCAGTCGTGACAAGCTGGCGGCCCTGTTATCAATAGTTGCCGCTTTGGGTTACGCCTTACTGGCAGGGTTCGCCATTCCGACTCAACGAGCATTGATTATGTTGCTGGTGATTCTGGGAGGTATTTTGCTGGGGCGCCAGCTCAGGCCGGGTAACAGTCTGGCGCTGGCCTTAATGGCCGTGTTACTGGTGGATCCACGCTCTGTACTCTCACCAGGATTCTGGTTTTCATTTATGGCGGTTGCTGTGATTACCTATAGTTTTAGCGGTCGTATGGCCAGGCCGACATTATTGAAACAATGGGGCCGGTTACAGTGGGTAATCGCCGTCGCGCTATTTCCAGTCTCCTTATATCTATTCCAGCAGGCCTCATTGATTGCACCACTGGCCAATTTACTGCTGGTGCCCTGGGTGAGTTTTCTGGTGGTGCCTCTGGTGTTACTGGGTATGATCTGCCTGATACCTGTGCCAGCACTCGGGGAGTGGTTTCTAAACCTGGCCCACTGGGCACTGGACCTGATCTGGCCAGTTCTACAGGTTCTGGGTAACCTGTCATTCGCCAGCTGGCAGCAATCGGCACCTTCTTTTACGAGTCTGGCGCTTGCTGTGTTTGGAACCATGCTGTTATTGGCACCTCGAGGCCTGCCCTTAAGGCCTTTAGGTATTCTGATGTGGCTGCCCGCGCTATTCATCCGGCCAGTGGTTCCGGATGCTGGCGATTTTCAGATGCATTTACTGGATGTGGGGCAGGGCCTGTCAGTATTTATTCAAACTCATAATCATAGTTTGTTGTTTGATGCAGGGGCTCGTTTTAGTGACAGTTTTGATGCTGGAGACAGGGTCGTAGTGCCATTTGTGAAAAACAGAGGGCTCAATCAGCTAGACAGATTAATTGTTAGTCATGGGGATAACGATCATAAGGGCGGTGCTCAGTCGATTATTGACCAGCTACGGGTTGTGCAGTTACAGGGGCAGGATATAGCCGATATAAACCATGCTCATGCAGAGAGCTGCCGAGCTGGCCAGGCCTGGGAATGGGATGGGGTGAGATTTGAATACCTGCACCCCGACCGCGAATACCCCCGGCGTAACAATCGGGCCTGTGTATTGAAAATTAGTCATAATACGGCCAGTTTACTGATTGCGGCCGACATCGAAGCCAGTGTTGAGCGCAGGCTAATCAGCGATTATGGGGAAGGTCTGGACAGTGATGTGTTGATCGTACCTCACCATGGCAGTCAAACATCATCCACCCCGGCATTTATTGAGCTGGTGAGTCCCCGCTATGCATTGATATCGGCCGGTTATCGGAATCGGTTCAGGCATCCCAGGCCAGATATTGTCAAACGTTATCAGGCGATGGGAGGAAAAGTAATCAATACGGCGATGTCTGGTGCCATATCCATATATTTTGATGATAAAAGCGGGATCAGTGTCCCAAAAAGCTTTAGAAATCAGCACCATCATTATTGGAATCATAGCCTTTGATCAAGTATGATGTGCGTCAATTCTACATAACAGGATTCCTACTGTGTTCGAACTGGTAAAAGCCGGTGGCTGGCTGATGTTCCCCATCATTGCCTGTTCCATCATTGCCTTTGGTATCATACTGGAGCGTTTCTGGACGCTGCAGAATAAAAAGGTCACGCCCAAACATCTGGTGGCTACCATATGGCACTGGGTAAAAGAGGGTCAGCTGGAACGCTCCAAAATTGAAGAAATCAGTAAGCAGTCAGCATTGGGCAAGATACTCGCAGCAGGATTAAATAACCGGCATCTCGAACGTGAGCGCATCAAGGAAAGTATCGAAGAAACCGGGCGTCAGGTAGTACATGAGATGGAGCGCTTCCTGAACACTCTGGGCACTATCGCAGTCATATCGCCTCTACTGGGCCTGCTGGGTACTGTCATAGGTATGATCAAGGTGTTTAATGCTATTACCAGTTCTGGAGTGGGTAATGCAGCGCCTCTGGCGGGGGGTATTTCACAGGCCCTGATCACAACGGCCGCCGGTTTATCGGTGGCCATCGTTGCCCTGATGTTTCATCGTTATTTCCGGGGACGGGTAGATGAACTGGTGGTGAAGATGGAAGAAGAAGCCATCAAAATGGTAGATGTGCTGCATAACAATCGCAAACTGTCTGCGGCAAACAAGGCGGAGCAAGCCGCTTGAACCTGAAGCCGGTACGTAGAGACGAGATTGAGCTCAACATGACACCTCTAATTGATGTGGTGTTTTTGTTGCTGATTTTCTTTATGGTTTCCACTACTTTTGAAAAGCAGGCCAGGCTTAAAGTGGTATTACCGGAAGCCTCCACTGAGGCTGTCCAGAACAAGGATAATCCAGTGGTTATTGGTATTGATGCCAATGGTCGTTTTTATATCAATGATCGGCAACTGGTGAACTCCCAGCAGGACACCCTGAAAATCGCACTCACCAGAACATTGGGTAATAATAAAGATGTTCCACTGGTGTTACGTGCCGATGCCAAAACACCACATCAGTTTGTGGTCATGGCGATGGATGCCGCTGCCCAGTTGGGACTTACCCGATTATCCATTGCAACGCTGGAAAGCTCATCT
Source organism: uncultured Gammaproteobacteria bacterium (assembly GCA_965368175.1). GTDB lineage: Bacteria > Pseudomonadota > Gammaproteobacteria > SZUA-229 > SZUA-229 > CBDULX01. The sequence continues at coordinate 8,751 of CBDULX010000036.1, forward strand.
AAATAAGCCATGGATTCATCACCTTCAACATATCGTCGCTTACTCGGCTACGCCCTTAATTACTGGACTGTATTTATACTGGCCATTATTGGCATGATACTGGTGGCTCTCTCACAGCCCGCGTTTGCGGCACTGATGGAGCCCATGCTCAATGGCGGATTTATCAATAAAGACCCGGAAATTATTAAATGGATTCCGCTGGCTATCGTTCTGGTATTTCTGGTCAGGGCTTTTGCCGGGTTTTTATCCGATTACGGTATGGCCTGGATCGGTCGTCGAGTGATCCTGGAATTGCGTGGCCAGATGTTTGCGAAACTGCTGCTGCTGCCTACTCATTATTACGATGTGAACTCCAGTGGTACTACCATTTCCAAGTTCACTTATGATGTGGAACAACTGGCCCAGGCCACGACCAATGCTATTAGCATTCTGGTGCGTGATGTGTTGATGGTGGTCAGCCTGATTGGCTATATGTTTTATCTGAGTCCGAAGCTGGCGGCGGTGTTTCTGCTTGTTGGTCCAGTAATTGCGGCGCTGGTGGGTCTGGTGTCTCGTCGCTTCAGAAAAATCAGTTCCCGCATTCAGCATTCCATGGGTAAGGTAACCCATATTGTGGAAGAGGCGATACAGGCGCAACGGGTAGTGAAAATCTTTGGTGGCCAGGATTATGAAGCCGGGCAGTTTCTTCATACCAATGAACGTAATTGTTACCAGCAGATGAAGCTGGTGGGTACCACTTCCTTGAGTACCTCCATCATCCAGCTCATTGTTTCGATTGCCCTGGCTGGAATTATCTCTATGGCTATGGCAGAAGGTGTGAAGGATAATATTGGCGTGGGTGCCTTTATGGCTTTCATGGTGGCAATGATGATGTTGTTCGCCCCCATCAAACGACTGACCAACGTTAACTCCGTATTGCAAAAAGGTATTGCGGCTGCCGAGAGTGTGTTTGCCTTGCTGGATAGCGAGGTGGAAAATGATCAGGGTAAACAGGAGGTTGTTCGTGTAACGGGTCAGCTGGAGTTCAAAGACATCGGTTTCAGTTACCGCTCCAATCCGGATAAGCCGGTACTGAATTCAATAAATCTTAAAATTGAGCCTGGGCAAACTGTGGCATTTGTTGGGCGTTCTGGTAGTGGCAAGTCTACACTGGTGAATCTGTTGCCTCGGTTGTACGATGATTTTACCGGCAGTATTCTGCTCGATGGCAAGGATACCCGTGATTATACCCTGAGCAGTTTACGCGACCAGATTGCTTATGTAGGGCAGGACATTGTCATGTTTAATGACACTGTGGCCCATAATATTGCCTATGGACGGTTACACGATACAGATGAAGCCCTTATTGTTTCTGCTGCCAAATCGGCCCACGCCTATGAATTTATTGAACGTATGCCCGAGGGCCTGCAAACTGAAGTGGGTGAAAAAGGGGTGATGCTGTCCGGAGGACAAAGGCAGCGCATTGCTATTGCCCGAGCTCTGTTGAAAAACGCTCCGGTACTGATTATGGATGAAGCCACTTCAGCCCTGGATACTGAATCCGAACGTTACATTCAGGCGGCACTGGTGGAACTGTTAAAAAACCGAACCACTCTGGTCATAGCTCATCGTTTATCCACCATCGAAAGTGCCGATGTGATTGTGGTGATGGATGATGGCCGGATTGTAGAAACCGGTTCACATCACGAGCTAATCGAAAAAAATGGCAATTATGCGGCCCTGCATCGATTGCAATTTAATGAGCCTGCAGTTCTGGATGCTTAACATGAAAAGGCTTGATCATTACTGGTACAGCCAGAATCCGGTCAGCTGGTTATTACTCCCTGTTACTGCTCTGTTTTGTCTAATCAGTATTCTTCGTCGTGCATTATATCGCCTGGGTGTGTTGAAACAATTCAATGCACCAGTGCCGGTGATCGTCATTGGTAATATTTCAGTTGGTGGTACAGGCAAAACACCGTTACTGATAGAACTTTGTCAGCAGCTGATTACCATGGGTTATAAACCCGGTGTTATTAGTCGGGGATATGGTGGTCATTCTGTGCACTGGCCTGTGTCGGTAACATCGGACAGTTCTGCGGCTATAGTCGGTGATGAGCCCCTGCTTATTCATTGCCGTAGTGGCTGTCCAGTGGTGGTGGGACCCGATCGCAAAGCCGATATTGATTTACTTTTAAGCCGGCATGAGTGTGACCTGATCCTGTCCGATGATGGTATGCAGCACTATCGAATGGGTCGCAGTGCAGAGATTGCCGTGATAGATGGCACTCGTGGATTTGGTAATGGTTATTGTTTGCCATCAGGCCCGTTAAGAGAGCCAGTTTCACGCTTGAAGACGGTGGATATGATTGTGGTCAACGGTGGCACGGAATCCGAGTCATCCTTCCGGGTGGAAGCGCATCAGCTCAATGCGCTGTTGACTGAAACTGAATGCTGTATGCTGGATCAGTTTAAAGGGAAGAAGGTGCATGCCATTGCCGGTATTGGTAATCCAGAGCGTTTTTTCAGTTTGCTGGAAGCGGCCGGTATCGATTGTGTTCGCCATCCATTTTCCGACCATTATGCCTATCAAGCGCAGGATGTCTGTTTTGATGATCAACTTCCGGTATTAATGACCGAAAAAGATGCGGTAAAATGTTTCCCTTTCAAGCTGGATAATCACTGGTATGTTCCCATTGATGTCCGCTTATCAGAAACTGCTCAGCAGCAGTTCAACCAAATCGTCCAACAGGTGTGTCATGGATAAGAAAGTACTCGAAATTCTGGTTTGTCCCAGGTGTAATTCAAAGCTGAAATACGATAAAAAAGCCGATGAACTGATATGTGAGCAGGATGCGCTGGCATTTCCCGTGCGTGATGGTATACCGGTTATGCTGGAAGCGGAAGCACGTGATCTTTCAGCTGAGAAAAACACAGAAAAATAATCATGTCGCTGAATTTTCGTGTTGTTATTCCGGCTCGTTATGCCTCTACCCGTTTCCCGGGGAAACCACTGGTTGAAATCGCCGGCAAAACCATGCTGCAACATGTTTATGAGTGTGCGCTGCAAAGTGGTGCTCAGCAGGTGATTATCGCCACTGATGATGAGCGTATTCAACAGGCAGCTGAAGGTTTTGCTGCCACCGTATGTATGACATCTCCCGATCACACATCCGGTACTGACCGACTGGCAGAAGTGAGTTTTAAATACGACTGGCCCGCTGATGACATCGTGGTTAATTTACAGGGTGATGAACCCTTAACACCGCCTGAAATTCTAAAACAGGTGGCGCTGAATCTGGCCGATCATCCCAGGGCTGGAATTGCCACCTTATCGACAACCATTCAGTCGGCCCGTGATGTGTTTGATCCCAATATAGTAAAAGTCGTGGCCGATGCCGAGGGTTATGCCCTGTACTTCAGTCGTGCCCCCATTCCCTGGAACCGTGATGCCGGTGAAGCCATTGATGATGATCAGGCGCAACACTATCAGCGTCATCTGGGTATCTATGCCTATCGAGTCAGCTTCCTCCATGCCTATAGCAATATGCAGCCCTGTGTTCTGGAAAACCTGGAAAAGCTGGAACAGCTACGCGCTTTATACAGTGGTATTCCGATTCATGTCGATCAGGCAGTGAAATTGCCCGGGCCTGGTATAGATACGCCGGACGATCTACTCGCCGTATCCAGGCTAATGGCGAATCAATAATCCATGTCTGATTCACAATCATTTTTTGCCAGCTGCCCGAAAGGGGTCGAAGATCTGCTGGCGACAGAACTGTCTGAACTGGGCGCCGATAATATCCAGGCAGTGTGGTCTGGTGTCAGTTTTGAAGGCGATCTGAAAACTGCCTATCGGGTATGTTTATGGTCACGACTGGCCAGCCGTGTAATGTTACCGCTGAAGACCTTCGCAGCCTGCAATGAAGATGAGCTGTACCAGGAAGTACAGTCCATCAACTGGGGCAAGCATGTCAAAATGGATGGCACCCTGGCCGTGAACTGTAACGTCAGTCATTCCGGCATTACTAATAGCCACTATGCCTCACTCAGGGTAAAAGATGCCATCGTGGATCAGTTTAAAGACGTTTATGATCAGCGTCCTTCAGTGGATCGTGAGCATCCGGATATTCGAATTAATCTGCATATCAATAAAGATCAGGCTGTGCTTAGCCTGGATCTCTCTGGAGAACCTCTACACAAACGAGGTTATCGACAGACCAGTATGGCTGCACCTTTAAAGGAAAACCTCGCTGCGGCCATTCTGAAGCGGGCAGGCTGGCCCAACGAAAGCCTGTCACTGGTCGATCTGATGTGTGGTTCAGGCACTTTGCTTACCGAAGCGGCCCACATGGCTTTAGGGCTGGCTCCGGGCTTAAATCGGGAATTCTATGGTTTCCTGGGCTGGAAGGGACACGATGCTGATGCCTGGCAGGCATTACTGGATGAAGCCAGCAATCAAAAAGTCGATGATGGTGTTTTTCATCAGCTGGATATTCGCGGTTATGATGAATCTATCAAATCAGTGAAAGCGGCACGTCAGAATGTTCAGGCGGCGGGTGTCGATCGTTACGTTAAAATTGAACAACAGAAAATTGAAGATTGCCCAGTACCCGAAAATATGGAAAAGGGCATGGTCGTAGTAAATCCACCTTACGGTGAGCGCCTGGGTGATGCAAAGGAACTGGTCTATTTGTATGCCGATCTGGGTGAATGCCTGCGCAATAATTACGCGGAATGGTCAGCATATGTGTTTACCGGTAATGAAGATCTGGCCAAACATGTTGGTTTGCGATCACATAAAAGCAATACCCTGTTTAACGGCGCCATCAGGTGTAAATTGTTCCATTACACATTGCGCAAGGCGCAGTCGGAAGAAGTTAAAGCTATTCTTGAGGAAAAGGATAACGAAGCACGACAGATGATTATCAATCGTCTGAAAAAAAATCATAAACATCTGTCTCGCTGGGCCAATCGAAATAACATCGAGTGTTATCGACTGTACGATGCCGATTTACCCGAGTTTTCCGCAGCCATTGATATCTATAACGATCAGGTGCTAGTACAGGAATACCAGGCGCCATCGTCGATTGATATCCGTAAAGCTAGACTGCGATTTAATTTTATTCTGCAAGCGGTGGAGCAGGTGTTAGGGATTCCAGAACAGCAAATTTTTGTTAAAACCCGACAGCAACAGAAAGGTCTCGCACAGTATGAAAAGCAGGCCGATGATGGTCACGAAAAAATTGTTCATGAGTCCGGTCTAAAATTTATCGTGAATTTACAGGACTATCTGGACACTGGCTTATTCCTCGATCATCGGGATACCCGTCAAAAAATTAGAGAATGGGCCAAAGATAAGCATTTTCTCAATCTGTTTGCTTATACTGGATCAATATCGGTGTATGCCGCTGCCGGTGGTGCCGCATCGACCACTACGGTTGACATGTCCAATACCTATCTGAAATGGGCTCAAAAGAATTTCAAAATCAATCAGATCGAGACGGATAACAAGAATAAATTTATCAAGGCTGATTGTGTTAAGTGGCTGATCCAGCAGTCTAAAAATCCCGATCAGTTGTTCGATCTGATTTTTCTTGATCCACCAACCTTTTCCAATTCAAAATCGATGGATGATGTGTTTGATATTCAGAAAGACCATGTGTTTCTGATTCAGTCAGCTATGAAATTATTGAATGAGAATGGAATATTGCTGTTTTCTAATAACTTTAGAAAGTTCAGGCTCGATAGCAAAAGCCTGGCTGGATTAAAAATTGAAAATATAACTCAGCTAACGATACCAGAAGATTTCAAGCGAAATAGTAAAATACATCAATGCTGGTCGATCGAAAATTCAAAATAAAATAACGCCGGAATATCCCCGGCTTTATTTTTTATTGAACAGTGTCAGCGTATGCAGTCTTGGGTGCTAACAGGGTGTTGATTAACTGGTCTTCGAGTTCAATGCGAGTCGCCAGTTCTTCACCCAGTTTGGAGAGGTGTTCTGCTAGCTGATTTTTTTGTTCCTGACTTAAATGATCACAGTCATCAAACAGATCGTTGAAATCAACAGCCAGCTGAGTGGATTGTTGTATTCTTGGATAAATAGTACCGGCTAACTGGATAATATCCTGTCTGCGTTCTTCACCTTCTGATATTCTGCGATAAAGCTCAAAATGACCGGTCGCTATATAGTCAATTAACAGTTGGCAGAATTCGCGGAGGATTTCAGGGTCGAGGGCATCAGCGCTGATTTCAGTCTTATCACAACCGGCTAATTTCCAGTACAATGCTAATACCTGGTTTCTTTCGGCAATCAGCTGTTTGATTTCCTTACGGGTTCGCGAGCGACGGTCAGAAACTGGCTGTTGCTCTATCGAATCATTCATAAACGTTCTCCTGCATTACACTTCTAATTTTTATCATTTATTTTTACCCTTAAAAATTCAATACCCTGAATTATAATAGGATAATTCAGATGTATGAATCGGATTTCGGTCTCTTTATCTTTGGACCATTATATTCACAACAGGCGTAGATATGAAATGCCCACAGCAGGTTAATTACCGATATTTTTTGTTATATTTTGAACTAATGGTTTATATTAACCTTCTTATAATAGACTAGAATTATGGTTTTGCATGATTATGATACAGATAATTTATGATCTTTATTGCTTAATCACCAACCCAGGTATTTGACCGATGTTTGATAAAATTTCTTTACCCAGTGAACAGCAGGCCTTACCCGGTCGTACAGAGCCTATGCCAGTACCGGAATCGCACTTTATCAATGGCCACCGTCTTCAGGAGCCATTTCCGGACAAGATGCAGAAAGCAATGTTTGGTATGGGATGTTTTTGGGGGGCGGAACGTAGTTTCTGGCAATTAGATGGTGTTTATACCACAGCCGTTGGTTATACAGCCGGCATTACGCCGAATCCGAGTTATCAGGAAGTATGTACAGGGATGACTGGGCACAATGAAGCCGTATTAGTTGTTTTTGATCCGTCGCTTATCTCATATAGCCAGTTGTTGAAATGCTTCTGGGAGTCTCATAACCCCACTCAGGGTATGAGGCAGGGTAATGATAGAGGGACACAATACCGTTCAGGTATTTATACGTTTAATCAGATGCAACAGGATGAAGCCGAGCAGTCAAAATTACAGGTGGAGTCACTTCTAAATAATGCTGGTTTTAGCCATATAACCACGGAAATATTATCTGCACAGCCATTCTACTATGCTGAAGAATACCATCAGCAATACCTGGCAAAAAATCCGAATGGCTATTGTGGATTGGGCGGTACAGGTATTTTATTCGAGGCAGTATAAGCATTAATTTACTAATTGAATATCGTCTAGGTTTTTCAAGTCAGGACCTTGTGCAGCAGATAGAACAACAGCTACTTATGTATCTTATTAGTCATAAGCGGACTGATCAAAAAATTTAAAACTTTGCCACAGAGTCACAGAGCGCACAGAGAAAACAGTCGTGGCTGTATTAGGGCGAACTTATAAAAACTCTGTGTTCTCTGTGCCTCTGTGGCAAATCATTTGATTTCAAGTTAGCGAAAGTCATCTTCAGGGTGTTTAAAGTCATTCAACCTGGAATTAATCAGAGGTTCCTCAGTAAATAGCTGAATAGCACGAGGATATGTACTAAAGTTGAATTAACTATATGTTTTTAGACAAATATCTACTTATATACAGGAGAAATTCCCGAAAATTGGGAATGCTGCCCTTAATAAGTATATTTGTAGATTCTTTAAGTTACTGATAATAAAAAGACTGTAAGGAATAACCGGGAACAGTTCCCGGTTATAGGACGAATACCCATTTTATGAGGGTATTTAGCATGTAGAATGAAGATATTCATAAATAATCTGCATATTTAATGATTAAAAATCTGCAGATACATTTTTAAGTTGTTGATGGTACTAAAATAATTATGAAAACATCTACCAATGTAGTCTGGAGCGATACGACTATAACCAAGGAAAGGCGTAATAAGTTAAATAAACAGGAATCTGCAGTTATCTGGTTTACCGGCTTATCCGGTTCGGGTAAATCCACTATTGCCAATGTTCTTGAAGAATACCTCCATGATTTATCAATACGCACATATATACTGGATGGGGATAATGTTCGTCATGGCCTGAACGGCGATCTTGGTTTTAGCGAGGAGGACCGGGTAGAAAACGTACGTCGTATCGGTGAAGTTTCCAAGCTTTTTATTGATGCGGGTGTAATGGTATTAACCTCGTTTATCTCTCCATTCAAAAGCGATCGACGCTTTGTGCGTGATCTGGTGCCAGGTCGTGAATTTATAGAAATTTACGTCAAGTGTCCGCTGGAAGTGTGTGAACAGCGTGATGTTAAAGGCCTGTATGAACGCGCTCGTAAAGGGGAAATAAAGCACTTTACCGGAATTGATTCACCCTACGAAGAACCGGAAAATCCAGAGGTCACTATAGATACTTCAAAGCTGTCTGTCGAGGAAGCGGTGGTGGAGATTACCAGATTTCTGGTTCATCACAATTATATTAAACTCCGGCGTCGAGATGATCTGTCCAAACTGTTACTGGCCAACTATGGCAAACCCAGCCCGGAATAGAAAACAAGTTGTAAGTTACAAGTTACAAGTTACAAGTCCTAAGACCTAAGACCTAAGACCTAAGACCTAAGACCTAAGACTTAAGTTTTATGTTTAAACTTGCAACTTGCAACTTATAACTTTTAATCGTCTGTATCCGTGTTCATACCTGATAATCTATAACTCTGCGTTCACAGCGAATGGCCTGAACAAAGTCTTTTAATTTAACATGTTCCGGATGAGGGTAATAAGCCTCCAGTGATTCCATAGTCTCAAATTCTGAGTAGAGCACTACATCAACTTCTTCATCACTGCCTGTGATCGTTTTGTTTATACCAACTTCAAGCAGGCGCATGCCAGGAATAATGCCGTTCAGATTTTCGAGTCGTTTTTTTAGCAATATGGCATTTTCATTTTTACTACGGCCATCGGCGTTTTCTTTGAGTTTCCAGAGTACTATATGTTTAATCATGTGTATTACTATGAGGTCATTAAAAAAGGGGGATTATGTTACTAATCAGGGTATTTTATTTTGATATCAGGATCAGGGCAATGTTATTCTTAAATTGATAGTTTTATCCTGTAATGAGTGACAAAATAATGGATCGAAATTTTAATGACCTGGTGGGTCATTTTCAGAAAAATATTTACCAGACGCCGAAAGGGAAAATTCGTCTTGATATAATCTGGCGTGATCTTGTACTGGCTCTGCCGGCTATAGAAAACGGGAAAAAATTACGTATCCTGGATGCGGGTGCAGGTTTAGGATATATGGCCGGTATGCTGGCCGACTGTGGCCATGAACTGGTGTTGTGTGATGTGTCGGATGAGATTCTAAAACAGGCAGAGCAGCATTTAAGTCAGAATCACCCACAGGCAACGTATCGATTGATTAACAGCGCAGTGCAGGAACTGAAGGCACACATTAATGAGCAGTTTGACCTGGTGTTATTTCACGCGGTCCTGGAATGGCTGGCAGAACCCAGAGAGGCACTTGTCCAGCTGATGGATTTAATTAAGCCAGGCGGATATCTCTCATTAATGTTTTATAATAAACACAGTCTGGTATATCGGCATTTATTGAATGCCAATTTTAAAGTGCTGTTGCATGGGGATCCCAGGGTAGGGGAACGTCTGGTACCAATATCCCCACTGGATCCGAAACAGGTTGAAAACTGGTTAATGGATGAGAATGTGGAAATCGTCAGTAAATCAGGAGTGCGGGTGATATTCGATTATCTGAGTCATGCAGAGAAACAACGGATCAACATGGATGAGCTGATAGAGATGGAACGTCGTTATTCACTTATGCGACCCTATTCAGATCTTGCCAGATATCAGCATTTTATGATTAAACGAAGATCATAAAGTCATGGTTTGTTACCGA
>CBDULX010000037.1:0-18543 GCA_965368175.1 uncultured Gammaproteobacteria bacterium
GCTTAGTCACCAGAGAGCAATGCTGGCTTGCTCTCTGGTGTTGCTTTACTGTAGCTATGCTACCTGACTTTCGAATTATCGATCAGCACCTCAATACGACGGTTGCGTGAACGGCCTTCTTTGGTGCTATTAGGCGCTACAGGTTTCTCTGCGCCGTAGCCTCGTACGGTGATTCTTGATGGTGAAATGCCTTTTGTTTCCTGTAGAAATTTAGCAACATTTGCTGCGCGTTTTTCTGACAATCGTTTGTTTACTCTTGCATTGCCAGTAGAGTCAGTATGTCCTGAAATCACCAGTTTTGAGCCGGGGAACTTTTTACTGGCCAGGTCAATTTTATTTAACAAACTAAAATTAACTGACTTGATTTCACTTTTTCCCGGCTCAAAATAAAAGCCCTGGGCTAATATCAGAACATTCTGACGCTTCTGGTATACCACGGCTTCATTTTCTTTAAACAGTGATTGTACATACTCAAAACGCTGGCGTGTTTCATGCGCACGTTTTTCAGCAGCCTCGCGCTGCCTGCTCTGCTGTCTTTGTTTTACCGTCAGGCTACCCAGTTCAGCGATGTCTTTGCGCATGGCTTCTACTGTGACACTATTCTCCTGATCAAATACCAGTCTTTTGTTTAATGGAGAATAGATAGTAGTTAGCTGATCCTGGTACCATAAAATTTTGTCTTCTTCGCTATAGTCGCGGCGATCAAAGTCATTTATCAGTTCGGTAATTTGTATACTCTGTCGTGCCAGTTCTATTGCGCGATCTGTATGTACACTTGCCTTTTCTGACTGATTGCGGTTGGCTTCAAGTATCGATAATGCCAGATTTAGTTCTTCCTGAGCCTGCATGAATGTTTTTGGAGCCTGATCATCGGCTCCTTTTTCCCTGGCATCAGCTATTGCTGCTTTAGCAAAGTGAACCGCACCTTTCTTGACGCTTTTCAATTCCAGCTGGCCATATTTGGTAATCAGGCCAGGGCGTAGTTTTTTAGCCTTTTCAATTTTATTTTCTTCAACCAGCGTAGTTGTGTTGCGTAATTCTTTTTCCAGGTCATTAAACTCTTCAGTAAACAGCTCAGGCGCACCTGCTTTAATTGCACGATCACGATTAGCAATTACTTCGACAAAGAGATTGCGACTGGTCCTGATATCCTTTTCAACAGAAGACAGTTCTCTTAAGCCATTCCTGGCAAAACGGTTTGCATCCTCGTCATTGCTGTCCTGTGCGGCAGCTATTGCCTTTTCAAGATAGGTGGTGGCTTTCTTGAAGCCTTCTGGTGTAAGATATTCAGCATCATTTTTCTTAGCGTTAGACAGACGTGTATTAAGTTCTGCAACGTCATTGTTCTGTTTCAGGACATCCTGACGTGATAGCTGTGGTGTTGAGGCACAGGCAGAAATAAATAAAAGGCCCGCAAAGGCTATGTATTGCATACCGTGATGTAGGTTCACTAGACCATCTCCTGACAAATTATCATTTATTATTAAATCCTGTGTATTATCGCTATATTCCATAGCAACAATGTGACTTAGCGCTAAATAATGATAACTGCTCTGGTCTCAGGATGCTATAGCGCAAATGATCTGCCTGATTGACTGAGATTATAGAGAAGTAAATCAGGACGTATATTGATGGATTCTAATATAGAAGGAGTATGCATTTTCTCCGCCCCATCAAGTATCTAAATAATCCTCGTCATTGAGATCTCAGATATTTACAGTAAGATAGATATTGATGCCATTACTAAACCTATACATTTAATATGCTTAAACTGATATCAACCTATTGTCTGAGGCTTGTTGGCTGGACCGTTGATGACCGTTTACCTGCTGAAAGCAAGTATGTGCTCATTGTCGCTTTTCATACCAGCAACTGGGATTTTATCTATGGCATATTAGCCATGTGGTCGATGGGGGAGCGATTTTTGTGGGTGGGCAAGCATACTCTTTTCTGGGGGCCATTTGGATATATATTTAGAGCCCTGGGTGGGATTCCTGTAGATCGCCGTACCCACCATGGCTTTATTGCTAAAATGGTGGAGCAATTTAATGACCGCGATGTGATGAAGCTGACCATTGTACCGGAGGGTACGCGTTCTCGGGTCAGCTACTGGAAAACGGGTTTTTATTACATAGCCATGGAAGCTAAGGTGCCTATTGTCTTTGCCTATTTCGATTACAAAAAGAAAATTGTGGGTGTAGCCAAATCATTTTACCCATGCGGTGATATCAATAAAGATATGGAGGTTATTAGACAGTTCTATAAGGATAAGTCAGGTAAATGTCCTGAGAAGCAGGGAGACATTCGCCTGAAGTCGGATTAATTATTTATTCGAAACTCTAGTCATTGATAAGAGTCTCCCAGGCTGTTTACAGGAAACCCGGATTTGCATAAATGTTCATGTTCTTAAGGCAATGATCTAGAATAATGTTGGGGGCTAAATATCATGGACTTTAAAGAAATAATTTCAGTGGCAGGATACGCAATCGAGACCATCGGTGTCCTGGTGATAGTTGCTGGTATAGTCGTGTCTTCATTTCGTTTTTTATTTCATTTCAGGAAAGAGCCAGAAGGATTTGCATATCATATATACCGACGCCAGCTAGGGCGTGCAATAATTCTAGGGCTGGAGTTTCTAATCGCAGGAGACATAATTCGGACAGTCGTAGTCGCAGATACATTAACAAATATCACAATCTTGGGGCTTATAATTCTTATTCGAACTTTTCTAAGTTTTACCCTTCATCTTGAAGTGGAGGGTCGTTGGCCATGGCAGAAAGTAGATGATTAATCCAGGGAGTATCTGATTAAGTCTGGAATCTTTTAACCAGTAAACAATTACGACATAATCAGCGGTTTCCTTGTGTTTTACACGTGTAATAGAATCCACTCATTTATACACGCAGAATTTTTATAAGAAATATGCAGATAGACAAATTTTTTAGATTACGATATTAAGGTAGGGAATAAATGGATATAGCGGAGCTATTTGGCTGGTTGGCTTCTATTTTTACGACCATCATTTTTATGCCACAACTTATTAAGGCGATAGAAACAAAGTTGACAGATGATATATCAATGTGGATGTTGATTCTTTCGGTTACAGGAAATGCCTTCTGGTTTGCGCATGCCAGTATGATGGGGAATTTACCACTGCTGGTTTGTGCCTCACTCATTATCCTGATTAGCATGATATTGATTGTATTTAAATATAGTAATGAACAAAAGCAGGGTAATTAAACTTTTTTCACTGCTAATGTCCTGTTATCTATATGGATTTTAATCATTGCTCGCTCGCACAAGCTTAAAACGAGACATATCATTTTACAGGACATGACAATATACAAAACAGTAATTGTGTCATCCCGATGGAAGCGAGGGATCTAAAATGTCTTCTTCCCACAGGGTATAAATTCCTGCAGGCATCCCTGAGATCGAAATGACACCTTATCAGAGGTTCCTGGCTAAGGCGGTTGGCCAGATATTGCTTAATGTTCCCCTTTGGTTCGTAGTAATCCTGCCAGGCGATTTCCCTGTTTCTGTGGACCACCTCGTGGGAATATCTTGTGCAGGTAGAGGTTGCTACCTTTTTCACTGCCCCAGAGTATTCGAAAGTGTTTGATCATATCGCGGACTATGGCCTGGCTGCCATGTTTTGCATACCAGTCCCTGAGGAATCGAATCACCTCCCAGTGTTCGCCAGTGAGTTGTAGTCCCTCGGTTTGTGCCTGTTTACGGGTAAAATCTTCACTCCAGTCTGCAGGGTCGACTATATAACCTTCGCTATCGGTGAGTACTTCACGGCCATTGACCATGAGGCTGTGGGTAATCATGCCTGGGTAAGCGTTACTGCCGGAGTTTAATTGATTTGCTGCACCCATGGAGCTTTCGCCAGGGTCTATGAGGGACCACAGGGCTATGTTTATTTCACCGTCAAGACGTCCATTATAGCGTTCAACTCCCGAAATCAGTATTTTGCCACTGGCAGCATCCAGGTCGAAATTGGCAACACCTGACCTGTCTGTATATACTGGCTGGGTCTGGTTTCCATCAGGATCCAGCTGAAGAATTACAGGTGTGCGCTTGAGAGGTTCATTGGTGGCTTTCATAAATACTTTCACACTGATCATCGAATCGAATCCTCTATTAAGATAATGCCTGTTGATAGCTAAATCGCAAGCCAGTCATGAGTGCAGTCCATAGGTTTACTCAGGTAATCTCTGAGAAAAGCAGGCCCAGGTACTGATGGGTATGATTTAGCGGTATATTGACAATATATAAGCAAGTATTTATATAAGGCAAGCGAAATATATTGAATGTTACTATCGAAATATTCGATATTAATTCGTTATATCAGGGCAGGATGAAGATTTTCAGTTACTTTTCTTGATGGAAGATATACCCAGAGAGCTTCTGATGAAGTTATTCAGGAGGGGGGAAAGAATTCTGCCTGCAATTAACAAGATGAATAAGGACATTCTGAATGTATTTAATAACCATTATAAAGATAGTTATTTTCGCCAGGCCTCGGGATCAAATAGTTCAAGATGATCGGGATTAACACATAAACGATTGTTGCATACCTGACGTATGAGCATGCCTTCTGGAACCTGTCCGATAAAGGCTGTATAACTGACTTGCTGGGCGCTTTCCATGTGAGTCTGATTATTGTCGTCCTTGAGCCTGAGTTTGCCATAACCGCTATTGGATATCTGCGCGGTCCATAACCAGCATCCACAGTTTTCATCTTTTACTATGTTTGTCAGGATTTTTCGTTGTAGTCTAATATTCATTAATGACCTGGAGTTGAATTTGTTGTTATCGGCTGATTAACAGGACCCTTGACAGAGTGCTTCAAGCTTAAATAAGCCAGGGCGCCTCTGATTAAGTCTGCCTGTAGCAGGCTGCGATGAGTGTTTAGATTTTAGCCAGCATAAAACAATCTCGACATGATCAGAGGTTCCTTGGTATAAGATTTTCCGTCCTGCTATTCTTCCACACAGATTTCCCGCTTACGTATAGCGATTAGAGTTCTGATGATTAACAGACCAACAAGGGAAGTGAGTGCTATCAGCAGAAATATCCCAATGTAACTATAAATTATATTCGATGAAATTTCATACATCATCAGGCTGGCCAGGGTGATGGCTGCTATTGGGAAAGAATAAGCCCACCATGAGAGGAAGAATTTTAGCTTAATAAAACGATTTAGTTGAGTGAATAGCAACAGGGTGAAAAACAGACCTATAAAGTACAAAATTCGTCCAAAGGCATCAATGTCTCCTGCCAGTTTCATATACGCTATAAAACCAACTGCAGGTGGTGCAATGAGGATGAACAAGGTTGGTAATAAACGGTCTGGTATGGGGTTATGAAATAATATCCGGTTAAAGATGATCGTTAATAAGACCAGCCAGAAAATCATGCCAATACTGAAAAAGAACCATGATATATCGACATAACCAAGTGGAACACCTGCGATTGGCACCAGCACATTACCAACAGCTGGAATAAACCAGGCAGGATTCAGGTGATGAATCTCATAATGTGCCTGGTGAATCCATGAATTAACCACATAAAACGTGAACAGTAAGTGTATGCTGATACCGGATATCCATAGATACTGGCTTACTGTTTTACTCTGTGATAAAAAAATAACTGACAGTAATATCAGGCTGATCGATATGGTCGGGAAAAAATTGAGTTTTATCGGGTGCTTAATTTCCTTAGCTACATCAGCACGGTATTTTATGAGTTTAATGCCATACATAATGAGCAACAACACGAAAACCGTGACGGTTATGGTGATTAGAGGCAGGCTGACAGGCAGGACTAATGCATAAACGTGTTGAGCTTTCTCCCATGCCAGGGTCAGGCCAGAAAGGCCCATGACTGTCGAAAAGAATGATATAGGGAAATGGGCAATACGACTGTTCTGATCCATCGAGCCTCCTGATATGGGAGCTGAAATTTATGGGATAAAATTGAATTACTGTTTATGGCCAGGTTTTTAATAGTTTCTATGTTATTGATAATTAGAAATTTATATGAACTTTGACTCAAAATGCATAGTAAAAACGGAGCGGAAACAGCGGCTACTAATATAGACGCATATGACTCATTTCGGCAAGGATTTTCGAGTCTTTTATTCAATATGGCGATAATAACGGCCCGCATAAATGTTTATGATTGGCAGGGATCCTCAGATCAAGTCGTGATTGTAAATACAGACGAGAGTAGCTGATAATAAGAATATTCCCCTGCCGAAAATATCTTACATATAGATTCCATCCTGCGTAATATAAATCGATGCCACATAAAAAACCTGAAATAGATAATGACAGTCAAAATTTAAATATTACTGATGAATACAGAGCGTGGATTATCGCTTTGCGCAAATACTCTGTTCTACAGAGATATCGAGCCGTAGTCACTATTTCAGGGCCTCAGAATGACAGCCTTCAACTGGCGCGAGACTTTATTAATGTTGCTGGATTAGAAAAAACAATATGTTTGTCAGATAGCATTACTGGTGCATTAAAGCTGAAACAGGCCACAACTCAGTTAGGTAAAGAATATGAGTCTATTGTTTTCGATATGTATTCTGGTTTTGATCCGGATGCTTTAGGTGCTATATGCGGCACACTGACGGGTGGTGGAATATTGTTTCTGATAATTCCATATTTGAAAGACTGGAATGAATATGATTCAGGTCGGTTCCTGAAGAGGATTGTGCCCATACTCAGGGGCGGTGCTTCGGTATACTGGATAGAAGAAACTAAAGTGTTGCCTGAGCTTAAATGTAAGGAGCCAGTTAAACTAAAATCGGCGGTTGTAGATGAGCCCTTCCGAACAGATGAGCAAAAAATAGTAGTAGAAGCTATTGAAAAAATGGCCCTTGCTGATATGCATGCGCCAGTAGTATTAACATCTGATCGAGGGCGTGGAAAGTCTGCTGCATTAGGTCTGTCAGCAGGGCGTTTGTTGCAAAAGGGAATGAAGAGAATTGTCGTAACTGCGCCCAGAATGTCTATTGCTGAACCGGTATTTCGTCATGCAAAACAGGTGTGTGAAGAAGCAGTAATTCACCCCGGTAGATTAAAATATCTGGATGGAGAATTAATTTTTATAGCCCCAGATGCATTACTTGATGGAACGCATCAGCTGGATATATTGCTGGTTGATGAGGCAGCTTCAATTCCATTGTCCATGCTTGAGAGCCTGCTAAATAAATATCCATCAATCGTATTTTCCACAACCGTGCATGGTTACGAAGGTACTGGTCGTGGTTTTGTCCTGAAGTTTGATAAGGTACTGGACAGACTCACGCCCGGTTGGCAGTTATTTACTATGAATACTCCTGTTCGTTGGGCAGAGGGTGACCCAGTCGAAGCCTGGCTAGATCATTTACTGTGCCTGGATGCAGAGCTATCTGATGTTTCAGATTTGAACACGGTTGAAAAATCAAAATGTTATGTGGTATTGCAGGACAGGGATGTACTGGTCACTGACAATAACTACCTGTCGTCAATTTTTTCCTTATTGGTCCATGCGCATTATCGTACTCGTCCTTCAGATTTGTCGTATATGCTGGATACACCTGGAGTCAGGATTTACACCCTTGAATATCGGCAACGGGTACTGGCAGCAATATTGATTAACGAAGAAGGGGGCTTCGATGCGGAGTTGTCTCATCTTATCTACCAGGGTGAGCGACGTCCAGGTGGTCATTTACTGGCACAAACTTTGAGTTTGCATGCCGGATGTGAATTAGCAGCGACTTTAAAGTATTCACGAATCATGCGCATAGCAGTACACCCGAAACTTCAGGCACAGGGCCTGGGTAGTCTTTTTCTTGAACAGGTGGTTATTAAGGAAAAAAGTCAGCAGATAGATGCGATTGGTACCAGTTTCGGGGCTAGCATCGATTTACTGAGGTTTTGGGAGCGGGCAGGGTTTTCTATGGTGCGTTTAGGTTTTACCCGTGATCATGCGAGTGGAACACATTCGGCAGTAATGCTTATGCCAGTAACTTCGCTGGGCAACAAAGTTTACCGGAATGTACAATCACGATTTCAAAGGTACCTGCCAGGGTGGATCGATGAAATCTATGGCAATATACCAGATGATATGTTGGCGTATCTGGATAAAATTAAGCAGATTGATAATATGGAATTGACTGAGGATGACTGGAAAGATGCAGCTTCATTTGCACAAAGTCATCGCGGATACGAAAGTTGTATGTGGGCTTTGAAGAAGCTTGTTCATCAGTATCCTGTAGTCATCAGTGGCCTGTCCAATGAACAGCAAAATATTATAAATGCCCGAATTAAGCGTAGACTGGGCTGGCCGGACACAGTTGATACTATAGGTGCTTCGGGTAAAGCAGAAGCTGTTATGCAATTAAGGCAGGCAATAAGGTCTTTGCTGGATGGAATTGAAAAAAAATGATCAAATAAAATTGATGGTTCATAGTTCATGGTTAATGGTATATAAAGTAGGGTTATGCTTTGCTTGACCTTAAAAATACTGTAAGCGATGATAGCTATCTAAATGATCGAACATGAGACAAATATTATGCTTAAAATCAATCAGCCAGCACCAGCTTTCAGTGCTGTCAACCAGTCAAATAAAGCAATAAATCTTGCGGATTATTTGGCTAAAAAAAATGTCGTTCTGTATTTTTACCCTAAGGATGATACGCCCGGATGTACTATTGAAGCGAATGAATTTACAGCTTTAGCTAGCGATTTTGCCAGAGAAGATACTGTCGTTATTGGGGTGAGTAAGGATAATTGCGAAAGTCACCAGGCTTTTATCGACAAATTTGGCCTGAAAGTTGATTTACTCGCAGATACCAGCGGTGAGTTATGTAATAGTTATGGTGTCTGGCAGGAAAAAGAAAAAAATGGCGAGAAAAAAATGGGAATAGTTCGCTCAACCTTTATTATTGATAAGCAGGGTAAGCTTATGGATGTTGAATATGGGGTGTCTGCCGAAGGCCATGCCCAGAAGGTCCTGAAAAAAATCAAAGCTCTGTAATAAAAAGACTCCGCTATTTGCAGCCGCTTTTCAATGCGCAATAACAATATATTAAAAGACAAATACGAGGTATAAGCATGAAACTTTGGATGATGTTACTGGGGGCATGGTTGATCCTGTCTGGCTTAACAGATTTGCTATCTTTGAGCTTTCGTTATGATGATGAGGTTAAAGGTGCGTTGGCGATCATCGCTGGTTTGTTTGTGTTTGTGAAAAAATAAATAGTCAGATCTAGTTTATATTAATTGTAGTTAATTACGATACATCCCGGTTATTATTAGTAACCGAGATGTATTTTAATCACTGCCTATAAATTTTGAATTGTAGGTTCATCATCGCCTGTATCTGGTTTGTTCATGGTAATTACACGTTGCGGGAATGGAATTTCAATATTGTTTACTCTGAATTGTTTCAATATTGAAAAGTTCAACTCACTGGTCACATTGAGTCTCTGGTCCACATTATAAATAAAACATCTTAGCTCAAAATTAAGAGAGCTATCGCCGAAATTAATAAACAGTACCTTAGGCGGGCTTAGCTGGGCATTTTTTTTGATGACCATTGGGTGACTATTCGCAATATTCAGTAATATTTTATGTACCATATTGACATCTGAATCGTAGCTTACCCCTATGGGTATTTTGACACGTCCAAAGTTATCTCTCAGCATCCAGTTAGTAACTTTGGCGGTAATAAGTTCTGAGTTAGGGACGATAACGTCAGCCTTGTCAAAGGTCTGAATCTGGGTAGATCTGATATTAATCGATTTTACATAACCCTCGGTATCACCCGTGACTATCCAGTCGCCACTTCGGATAGGTCGTTCAAATAGCAGGATCAATCCAGAGATGAAATTATTGACAATGTTCTGTAAACCAAAACCAATACCGACAGATAATGCCCCGGCAATTAAAGCAACGTTTTCCATTTTTACGCCGGTGATAGACAGGGCTACCAGGATGGCAATGGCAACACCGGCATAGCCGATGAGCGAGGTCACTGCTTCTTTTGCGCCATGATCGAGTCGAGTGTGTTTTAAGCCATGGGGTAAGATGTGGTTTTTCGCATAACGAGTAAGGCTTAGTAGAACCACCAGGGCAAGCAGACCGCTAGCGAGTAGTGTGGGAGTGACTCTCAATGAACCAATTTCAAATCCTTCGGTAATATAACCGCTGATGGTGGTTAGCCAGGGATCATTGAGATGCCATATATGCATGGTGATAATAATAAATCCACCCCAAAGACCGGTGAAGAGAATAAATCTTATCCAGATTAATCCTGGCATTAACGAGTCATCTGCCAGGCCAAGGTACTTACGAAATCGTATTTCCCAGTTCAGGCGCCCTTCATCCAGACCATCACATAAATCCTTCAGGAAGTGAGAAATGATCAGAGTGATGACAAGTCCTATACTGGTTCCGAGCAGGCCGCCGAGGATAAAAGTAGATAGGTTTCTAAAACCAGATAGCTCGATTATAAGTGTGGCAATTAAGGTTAATATTAAAAATATTCGAGGTTTTTTCGATAATATGGCCCAGGGAAAATGGCGTAGTAACCACAGAATGAGTATAAGGTTTATGATTAGTGCAACACTGAATATGCTTCTATTAAGATAATAAACGGCTTCGGTAAAACTGGATTTTATTTCACCGGTTAAAAAGAAATAGCCAATTAAACCAATGATGGCAAAAGCCTGGAGATGCCAGTTAATTTTTATTAAGTATTTTTTAGGAAAATCAAAATAGGAACGAGCAGGCGGTTTTGGGTTAAGTATGATTTTAATGATTAATGCTATGCCCAGATAGATGGCAAATGCATAGCTGGCTTTGGTGATAAAGGGTAATGGCTTTAAGGGCAGAGCGATAGAAAAAAACGCTGCTGTAAATAACACCGGTAACAGCACTGGCAGTGCGCTGGATATGCTGCTCTGTACAGCCAGAGTTAGCACAGCAACGCTGTCTTCGTAGTGAGCTGAAGCTGAAACTACCTGGCGAAGCATACGCTTGAACATTATGCCCAGAGATATACCGGCGATAAATAAGAGTGTCAGTAAAACCAGTTGCTGTTTGCTCAATGGTTGCGACTGGTACTTTAAGCTCAGGAAATTAAAGGTGTCCTGAAAGCCGGCTGCCGGCTGCCTTATGTTCTCATCGAGTACGTCGATGATGTTTGGTGTTCGTGCGGAAAGCTGTTGAGCAAGGATGTTTTGTTGCAGGTCATTAATTGATGTGATCAGGTCCTGACTTTGTAGTAATAGCAGTTTGCAGGTAGCCAGTTTTGTGTCCAGTTCTTTTTGCTCTTTGGTCAGGCTTTTCCGTTTTTTGGCGACTTCAGGATTTTCTTTACTGCTGATTTCTCCCAGAATAGTCAGATCGAGAGTGGCTTTCTGTAACTGGCTCTCAGTATCGGTAATGCAGGTCTGGGCCTGGCTTTTGATATGGCTAATGGTTTTAAGTGGTTCGGAGAGAAAATCGGCATCAGTTAGACCTGTCGATACAGCCTTTAACTGCTGCTCCTGTAGCTTGATGGTTGCTGTTGCTTCGCCAAGCCAGTCATCTGGCGCCTCAGTTGTTGCCTGCGCAGTTGTAAATACAAGCTGGATTATGAATACAGCAACAACCGCAATAAGCTGATATGCGGTTTTTGTGGGGCTAAACATAGGTATTCCTTGGGTCTGATGCTGCCAGGGGTCTGGAGTATAAAATCTTGTCACTATAGATAAAGAATTCTGATATTTATACATTATCTGATTATGCGTGAATGGGTGAGCTGTAGCCAGTTTATCTATCGAAAAGAATCATGGTGTCAATCACAATATTTCACTTTACCTTAGGAGGCATGGCTTTGACAATTCAACTTCCATATTACCAGGCATTTATGAGCAGGCAGTTTTAAGATGATTGAGAAAAATGAATTTCACTCAAATAATAACTCTGAAGATGAGATGAAGTTTGAATTTCGCAGTGAACAGCGGCGAGATAAAACATCGAGGAAAAAAAAGCAGTCAAGTTTCGATGAGCATGATTTGAGGATGCTCTTGGATGATTATTACCACCATGAGTATGAGCAACGGCACTGAGGGCTTATCTGCCAAAATCTCCCTGAGAGAAGCGAAGTTATTTAAATTTTTCGGTAGATATAAACCCACTTAAGGTCCACATAACCAGTCCAGCCGTTAGACACAATAGCTGGGCCAGTGCAAAGCCGGTGATGCTTTTGGCCAGCACAGGCAGGATGAGGCTGGCGACTATCGCAGCAAACAGGATATGGATAAAACCCTGAACGGCTGAAGCCAGTCCCCTGTTCTGCGGGAAACAGTCGATGGCCAGTATACTCAGGGCCGGCATCGACAGTGCCATACCAAAGGCATACAACACCTGAGGTGCAATCAATCCAGTGATGCTGGTTTCAAACCACAAAGCACGGCTGACACTGACCAGACTGGCCAGTGTCATGGCAAGAAAGGCCAGGTGGACGATGTACCTTGTAGGCCAGCGATGTGACAGTTTTCCAGAGCTGAATGAACCCGCAATGATACCTGCCGTCATCGGAACAAACTGATAAGCAAATTCAGTACTGCTTAAATTAAGGAAGTCATATATCACGGTGGGTGATCCCGCAATATAAACAAACAGGCCCCCAAAGCTGGAGCCCAGAGCCAGTACCAGTGTCAGGAAACGAAGGTGAGTGATGCTACGCCAGTACACTTTTGCCACATCTGCAGGATGAAAGGATTGCTGATCAGCTTTTTGCAGTGTTTCTTTCAGAAAATAGCTGGACATGAGAAAAATGATGAAACCATAAATGGCCAGAAAATAAAATACACTGCGCCAGCCAAACGCCTCATGTAGCCAGCCGCCAATGATGGGGGCTATTGCCGGCGCCAGTCCGAATAACATCATTACATAGGCTAATGCCCGGTGGGCCTGATGGCTGTCGTGGGCATCTCGAATCATGGCGCGTCCGGCAATCATGCCACCACTGGCAGAAATGCCCTGTAAAATCCGAAACAGTAGAAAATTAGAATAATCATTGGCCAGAGCGCAGCCGAGAGAGGCTAGCAGGTACAGCCCTAATGTAGTGAGTATTACCGTCCTGCGGCCAATGCGGTCTGATAATGGTCCCCAGAACAGAGTAGAAAAGGCCGCAGCAATCAGATAAAAACCTATGGTCTGAGACATGAGTGCACGAGAAACCTGGAACTCTGCTTCCATGGCTGGAAACGACGGCAGATAAGTGTCGATGGTGAAAGGGCCGGTCATCGACAGTAAGGCGATGGTCAGAATAAGCCAGTGGTTGGGTGTCTCATTTTTTTGCTGCATGGCACTGAACAATCCTTTGTAGATGGCAGGTGCCATGGAGAGGGAATCGTTAAGCGGGTGATTATACTCAGGCATTGAAGCTATACAATGTTGGGCTACATCTGATTTATTTGTCATTTCGACCAAGGGGACGACTGCATGGAGGCAGGAGGTAGAATAATGCCTGGAGCAATTGTCGAGAAATCTTGTTTTTAAGTGTGGTATAAATATCAAGCATTTAAGATCCCTCCTTTTCACTCGGGATGACATATTTTGAATTAATCAGAGGCTCCTTAAATGTTACCGAGCGATATCGGATTTCTCCTGATTTAGCTGAAATGGCTTGTGCAATACCAATATTGAATCATACAATTGTCTGATAAATATAAGGGGATAGCAGATGAAGACTGAAGTGGATTTATTTTCTCCGATAACCGTGGGTCGTTATGAACTGGCTAACCGTATTGTAATGGCGCCCATGACTCGCAACCGGGCCGGGGAAGGCAATGTGGTGCACGAGTTGCAGGTAGAGTATTACCGACAACGAGCCACTGCTGGATTGATCATTACCGAAGCGACTCAGATTTCCCCACAGGGTGTGGGTTACCCGGCGACACCGGGCATTCACAGTGCAGAGCAAACCAGTGCCTGGAAAAAAGTGACCGATGCTGTGCATGAAGCCGGGGGACATATCTTTTTACAACTCTGGCATGTAGGCCGCATTTCCCATCCTTCACTGCAGGAAGATGGCCAGTTACCGGTAGCACCGTCGGCGATAAAACCTGAAGGAGAAGCTTTTACCTATCAGGGGCTTCAGGCTTTTGTTACCCCCAGGGCCTTGGATAAGAGCGAGTTACCGGGCATAGTGCAGGATTATGTCAAGGCCGCGCGTAACGCGATGGATGCCGGGTTTGATGGTGTGGAGATACATTCCGCCAATGGGTATTTGCTGGACCAGTTTATCCGTGATGGCAGTAATCATCGAGAGGATGAATACGGTGGCAGCATTGAAAATCGTAGTCGATTGTTATCGGAGGTGGTATCTGCAGTATGTGATGCCATTGGTAATGATAAAGTTGGCGTTCGTCTTTCTCCCGAGAACAGTTTCAATTCGATGCAGGACAGTGCTGCTCAGAACACCTTCAATTATGTGATCACACTGCTGAGTGGTTATAAGCTGGCCTATTTACATGTTCTGGAAGGCGACATGACGGGACAGCAACGTTCACTTGATTATCTGCAGTTCAAACAACGGTTCAATGGTCCTTACATGGCGAACTGCGGTTATGATTATGAAAAAGCCCAGGCTGCAATTCACAACGGTGCCGCCGACTTTGTGTCTTTTGGGTCCCTGTATATTGCTAATCCCGACTTACCGGCACGTTTTAAAGCAGCTGCCGAACTGACAGTACCTGACCAGGCTACGTTTTATGGCGGTACAGAAAAAGGTTATACTGATTATCCGACCATGACAGCCTGATCTTTAAGGCCAGGCCTTTTCTGGAGTATTGTATTGTTAAGTAAGTTGTTGAACCTTGCCCAGTCTAAACTGTACTGGATAGTGTTGATTGGACTGGCTGTTGTAATGGAAGCCGTAGCGCTGTATTACCAGTATGGTCTGGATTATCCGCCCTGTGTGTTGTGTATACATGTGCGCATCTGGATTATGGGTTTTATGTTAGTGGCCATTGCTGCTCTGGTTTTACAACGTTATAGCTATACCTCAGTTACCAGCCACATACTGACAACGGGAATGATGACTGGTGGCCTGGAGCGTTCCTGGTATTTGCTGGGTATTGAACGTGGCACGGTATTCGGCAGTTGCAGTATGGAATCGGGTTTGCCGACCTGGTTCCAGCTGGACCAGTGGTTTCCATGGATGTTCAAGGTATGGGAGGCCTGTGGTTATACACCGCTATTACCCTTCAAGGTGAGTATGGCCGAAGCACTGACGGCAATGTTTTCTATCATGCTAATGATCAGTATTGTATTAACAGTAATAAGCATTCGGACATTATTTCTCAGGCAGCGTGTCTGAAGCTGAATTTTAATTTAATGCGGGAAATACTATGCCACAACTTGGCCATGTAGTGTTTTATGTAAAGCACCTTGAGGCATCATTGTCATTTTACAGGGATGTGGTTGGGCTTGATGTACAGGGCGAGATATTCAATGGCAGGGCCGCACTTCTCACGGGTGGTAGTACTCACCATGAATTGTTACTGATCGAAGTCGGTGAAGCAGAAGGGCCTTTACAGGGTAAACGCATTGGGCTTTATCATGTGGGCTGGAAGCTGGGTGACTCCATTGAGCTGTTAAAACAGACTTATAATAAAGTAACTGAACTGGGTTATCAGATACAGGGAATGTCCGATCACACTGTCAGCCAGAGTCTTTATTTACTGGATCCGGACGGCAACGAAATAGAACTGTATGTGGATAATCCTGAAATTGACTGGCAGCAGGATAAAAGCTGGATGGAAGCTCCGGTAAAACCATTGCGTCTCTGAAACGCCATTTTTAATTTTTTCTGTGGGTTTTGTCTTGAAGTATTTACGATATTTTCTTTATTTTATTTTCCTGTTACCCGCAATATGTTCAGCCAATAAGCAAACGCTGGATCTCACGGTGGCCGATCAGGACTTCTCGATTGATCAATACCCCGCTGAGGGCAAGCATCTGGTGCTGTGGCTGTCATCGGGATTTGAAACCGGTGAAGTTGAGACAGGTATTGCACAACGCCTGTCACTGGCCGGTGTCGAAGTCTGGTATGTGGATCTGGTAAATAATCTTTTTCTCACCCGTGATGTTAAAACTATGCGCTCATTCAGAGGTGAGTATGTTGCAGAACTGATTGTGCTGGCCCATCAGAAAACCGGCAAGCGAGTGACCATTATTGGTCGTGCATATGGCGCTATTCCCGCATTATACGGCGCACATAAATGGCAGACACTGAAAAAACAAACTTCTGATTACTTAAATGGCGCCATCCTGTTTTCACCGGAACTAATCCAGACAGTACCTGATCTGGGTCAGAAGCCTGAGTTCATGCCTGTAGTTTCGGCATCCAGTTTGCCGATCATGATATTTCAGTCGGGCAAACGAGGTAATCGTTGGCAGCTGACAGAGCTGGTGTCGGAGCTACAAAAAAATAATCCCAATGTATTTGTCAAAATATACAAAGATGTCACCAGTGTATTTTCCGATAAGGATACCTCTCTGGAAACTATTCAGGTACGTCAGGGACTGGTTCATGAAATGATAAACAGTATTCAGCTACTGGAGCGCTTTGCAGCGCCACAACAGCCTCTGCCACTGAAAGAAATAAAACAGGCTAAAAGTCGTGGTCTGGATATCAGCTTAAAAAAATATTCAGCTAATCCACAACCCTCAGAGCTGGATTTGCGCGATGCCCAGGGTAATAGACTGATTCGGAAAGACTACAAAGGCAAGATCACGGTGGTGAATTTCTGGGCCAGCTGGTGTCCGCCCTGTGTAGAAGAAATTCCATCACTGAATAATCTACTGAAACAGATGCAGGGTAAACCCTTCGAGCTTATATCTGTTAATTATGCCGAGGATGCATATAAAGTAAGTTTGTTCCTGCAACAGGTGAAAGTTAATTTTCCAGTGTTGCTGGATAAAGATGGTAAAGTCTCTGCCAGCTGGAATATTGTGGTATTTCCATCCACTTTTGTCATTGGTCCTGATGGTCTGATTCATTACGGTGTGAACGGTGCCATATTATGGGATAGCCCGGAAGTGATAGATCAGCTCAATCAGCTTTACCAGAATTGATTAAACCTTAGCGGGGTTATCTATTGTGTCCAGAATAAAAATTATGGCGCTCAGACATTCGGCATTTTACAGCCCATTGTTGATGACGATGGCCGGTGGTTTTTTGAAGCAGCAGGGACTTGAGTATGAATATCAGCTGGCGACAGAGGCTAATACTGTGCCGAACAATATTCGCTCTGGCAAATGTCAGCTGGCGCAATCGGCGGTGGCCACCAGTTTTGCCGAACTGGAAAAAAATCATAGCCTGGACATAGTGCATTTCGCGCAGATCAATAAACGGGATGGTTTTTATATTGCCGGTAGAGAAAAGGATGATCATTTTTCATGGAATAAGTTGCTGGGAAAACGAGTGCTGGTGGATCATTTTTTTCAGCCGATGGCCATGTTTAAATTTGCTCTGCATAAACAGGGCATAGACTATTCAGCAATTGAAGTTGTTGATGCAGGTGATACTGATGGTATAGAACAGGCTTTTAGAAAGGGAGAGGCCGATTATGTTCATATGCAGGGACCAGTGCCACAGCAACTGGAATACGAAGATATAGCTTATGTGGTAGCTGCGGTGGGTGATGCCATTGGTGATGTGGCCTTTAGCAGTTTATGTGCTTCACCTGACTGGCTGGAAACCAATGAGGCCAGCGCCTTTATGCGGGCATACAGGATGGCACAGAAATATGTAGTACAGGCACCGCCCGAAGATATTGCAGCGGCTGAACTGGAGGCTGGTTTTTTTCCATCCATTCATCCTGAGGTATTAAAACAGACCATAGCTGCGTATCAGTCACTGGGCTGCTGGACCGATGATCCTCGAATCTCAGAGCAAAGTTATGAAAACCTGCTTGATGTTTTCAGTTTTGCGGGTGTTATTCAAAAGCGTCATGCTTATGGACTGGCGATAGTCCCGCCACCAGAATAAAAAAGGGTTGAGCCTGAGCCCAACCCAGGACCTCAGAGTGAGGGCGGGAGAGTAAAGCAGGAATTCTGTTATTCGCAGTAAATATGGTATTTATGGTGGTTGAACAGCATGTTTTCAATGTTCCTTTCGGCAGGCGTTTCTTGCGAACTGTATGATTGCTGCTGTAATTCCTGTTGATAACCGTAGGCTTCAGATTCACCACTTGTAGTAAGGCTCATACCTATAAAATCAGCATAGTTGTAACTGTTATTCATTTGGTTACCCTCTTTGTTGATGGTTCGTAATTAAACCTTTACAGAAAACATGCCAGGTTTGTGTCAGTTATTTTAAGTATTTGTTTCTGAATATAAAATGGCTGAATATCCTGATTTATTGATGCTAGTCCTCAGGCTTATATGAGCGACGTTACAGTGCAAAATAAATGTTTCAGGGCCAGATTGGTGCAATTATTTGTATAAGTTTTGATTATTGTGAAGTATTTCAAAT
>CBDULX010000038.1:0-18423 GCA_965368175.1 uncultured Gammaproteobacteria bacterium
ATACCAGAGTCGGTTTCAAAATGGGGGTCGGTGCAGAGGTCTGCGACGTAATGACAAAGTATTCGTCGTTGCTGAAGCTGAATTCACCGGAGTCATTGCTGGCCACTACTGCGCCATCCACTACGCCGCCATAGAGGCCGTCAGCCAGATTTGTGCCGTCAGAGGTGCAACTGCCGTCGGTGCAGAGCACCAGGCCATAATGGGTGCCACGGATACCGATGGTGGCGACGGTGGTATTTACACGGTAATTCTGTTTGTTGCGATGACCAATGGCGCCGGTAATGGTGCGAAAGCCGCCTTTGATGAGTTCAAACAGGCCACGCTCGGTGCCATCTTCCGAACCGTTATAACGGAATTCGGCGATGCGAAATTCGGTGTTGGGGCGCAGTGATATTAGAGCGCCGTCTTTTAAACGAATCTGGGTATGGCTGTTGTTTGCGGTTTTCAGGGTGTCGCCCTTGAGTACGCTGGAATTCCGCGCCAGATTGCGAACCGAGCCCCGGTTGACGGCTTTCAGTTCACCCATTTTGATAACGACCCTGCCGATGCTGTCAGCTGGGTCAGGGGTCACGGCCCTCTTGGCAACTCTGACGGGGGCAGCTTTTTGTTTGGGTCGTGGCTGGGGTAAACGGATGGCTTTCGGGGTTTTGGCTACTTGAGTAGCTGAAGACTTATCGGTGGCAAATGCAGGCAGTGTGAGTCTGGCGCCCACACTCAGAGCGTTGGGGTTGCCCTTGAATACCTGTGGGTTGCTGTTCACCAGTTCCCTTCGCAGGCGGGCCTGTTGTTTGCTGTCGCCTGGGAATAGGTTACGGGCTATGGAGTATACGCTGTCACCGGATTTAACCAGCCAGTGACTGCCATTGATCATACCGGCCTGACTTGCCATAGGCAGGCACATACCAAGTACCAGGCCAGCAACGACGGCGGTGAAGGGTTTGAAATTGTTCATGGTGCACCTCTGTAAATCTCTGTGCCTGGACTGATACCAGTTAGAACGCATAATTCAGGTTCAAACTGACTAATACTCGATTGTAATTATAAATTTCAACATTCGAGCGGTTGTCGCTGTATGCGACTTTAGTATCCAGTCTCCAGTCCTTATAGAATAGCCAAAGCAGCCGGATATCTGCTGTGACGTAGTCGTCATCTCGGGTAATTTCCGGTAAGCCCGGTATTATCTGGTTCGCTGCATAACCACTGTTTTGCAGGCCAGCGGAAGTCAGCAGGGCGAGTTTCGGGCTGAAATTGAGACTTATGCCCATTTTAATGCCCCAGATGTCCCGTTCCACATTGGCCAGGGCATTGAGATTGGAATCATCCTCGGCTGCTTCTGAGGCAATATTCAGTGAACTGAAGAACGTGGGAGACAGGGAGCCGCTGAAGTTATGGCTATAGCTTAGGTTCAGGGTGCTAAGGGCCGAGTTGCGGTATTCCTGGTTCGGGTAGTTCATCACAGCGTATTGCAAAGTGGTGGTGAAGTTGGATGTTTGATTCAGTGCATAACGCCATTCGAAATTAAAGGCACCCAGGCTACGGTATTTGTCGCTATCGAGGTTATATTGCTGGGCAATCAGGCCGTATTTGAAGCGACTGTATTTGCGTAAATTGCTTACCCCGAACTGCAGGGTGCCGGTGGTGGAGTCGTATTGCTCCAGTTCAGAATTCACTTTGCCGTTGGCGGTAATGGCGGTGTCCAGCATCCAGCCCGGCGCGAAGGGATGGGTGATTTGCCAGGATGCGGTCAGGCCGGTGAAAGTATCGTCCTGCTCCAGACTTTCCTCATTGAGGGCTATGAGCACCAGTTCATCGGGATTGGCGCCACCGTTGACATTGCTGTCGCTGCCCATTGAAAGTTCGATATAGCCATTGGAGGTAGTGCGGTATCGGGCTTCTTTCAGGCGTATATTGTCCAGATATGCCTGGGCGATTTGTTTGACTTTGACCGGCGGATTAATCGCCAGAACTTTTTCAAATTCCTGCCGGGATCGGGCATATTCTTCCAGTATAAAATAACCCCTGGCCAGTTCCAGTCGTACTACAGGGTCTTTAGGGTGGAACAGCAGTACACGCTCCAGCGCAAATACACCTTGCGAGGCGTGCCCGGTGTCTATGGCGGATACGCCATAAAAATAATCGAAATAGGGGTCGCCTTCCATCTGTTTGATATGCTGTATCGCATAGTCATAGGCGGCCTGGCGTTTATAGGACGCAAACAGGGATTGCAGATGTTGTAAGTTGAAAGTTTCTGCGGCATGAGTTTTAAAGGAGAGCAGAATGGCTAAAGCAACAAATAAAATTACAGATCGTACCATCGTGCTCCCGGAAAACAGCTTATTAGTCAGATAATTATAGAGTATATGTTAATGGTTTACTTGATGAAAACCAAAAAAAGATGATGAATGATCACAGGTTTTTCTGGACCCGTTTTTTATATACATTGATTTTTTAATTAGATTTTCCTTGAAAATAGCTATTGCAGGTCACCAATAATAACAATACCTGATAATTTGTTATTGCCAGTGTTACTGGGATATGGCGAAACTGCTTCTTTAAATCTCTGGTTGTTTTGTTCTGAGCGGGAGATGCTTGATTTTCAGCAAGATCTGCAGCAAGTTTTGAACAATTTATTTATTAATAACAAAATCCCGGTAGAATCAGCTCTGAATTTTAACGGGCGGGTGATGAATGTCGGAACTTCCTACAGGGCTGGAAGCTGAAAATATCAGTTGTACTCGAGGTTATAGAGACTTATTCAGCGGTCTGGGTTTCGGTCTTGAACCCGGGCAGATACTTCGGGTGGAAGGTGAAAACGGCAGTGGGAAAACCAGTTTGCTGAGAATTCTTTCAGGTCTGGCGCTGCCGGTAGAAGGTGTGGTGCGCTGGAAGGCTGAAGATATCCGTAAACCGGATTCTGATTATTTCAAGCACATGCTGTATCTGGGACACAAACCCGGCATCAAATTTGAACTGAGCGCCATCGAGAATCTGCAGCTGGTGAAAGCCCTGTTTGGTAATCGTGATCACAATGGCATTGAAGAGGCTCTCTACCAGGTTGGGCTTTATGGCTTTGAAGACATCCCCTGTGGCTACCTCTCTGCTGGCCAGAAACGCCGGGTGGCACTGGCTCAGCTATTCCTCACCCAGGCCAGCCTGTGGGTGCTGGATGAACCCTATACTTCGCTGGATGTGGCGGCGGTGGCCTTGCTGGAATCGGTGTTTGAAAAGCATGTGCAGGCGGGTGGTATGCTGATTATTACCTCCCACCAGCAGGTGAAGATTGACGGTTGTGTAATTAAACGACTGGTGTTGCCCGATACCCGACTGGAACAGGTGGCGTGATGATAGAGCCTCGTTTACGTACTGCTTTTCTGGCCCTGTTAAAACGTGATTTGTTGCTGGCTTATCGTCATCGTAATGAGTTACTGAACCCCCTGTTTTTCTTTATTTTAGTGGTAACTTTGTTCCCGCTGGGAACCACACCGGAAAAAACCTTACTAATGACTATGGCGCCAGGAGTGATCTGGGTGGCCGCGTTGCTGGCTGCTATGCTGTCACTGGATACCCTGTTCCGGGCCGATTATGAGGATGGGACACTGGAGCAGATCTTGCTCAGCCCACATCCATTGCCGGTGATGATTCTGGCTAAAATTATCAGCCACTGGCTGGTGACGGGTTTTCCGATGATATTGCTGGCGCCATTACTGGGTGTGTTTATGTATTTGCCCGGTGAAGGGCTGGGTGTGCTGATGTTGACTCTGGCGCTGGGAACTCCGGTACTGAGTCTGGTAGGGGCCATAGGCATGGCATTGACCGTGGGATTGCGTCGAGGAGGCATGCTGTTATCTTTATTGGTGCTTCCTTTATACATCCCGGTTCTGATATTCTCCGCCAACGCTGTGGATGCACACCTGGCCGATATGGTCATTAAAGGGCAGATGTATTTTCTGTCGGCCATGCTGGTGCTGGCGATTACCCTGGCGCCGGTGGCGACAGCGGCGGCCTTGAGGATTAGCCTGGAATGAACCGCGTGCTCAATGGGCGTAAATCTGTGCGATAACTAATTGAACTGGACTAATGAAATTACCTGCAATTGTTCATAAATTTTCCTCGCCACGAAATTTCTATTTCATGGCGGGACGACTGATCCCCTGGCTGGGCTGGGCCTGTCTGCTGATCATGCTGGCAGGATTGTATTATGGCCTGGTGGAAGCGCCGCCGGATTACCAGCAGGGTGAAAGTTATCGCATTATGTTCATCCATGTGCCCAGTGCCTGGATGTCCATGTTTATTTATATGGTAATGGCTAGTGCCGGTGCCATTGGTTTGATCTGGCGTATCAAACTGGCGGATATTGTGGCCTCCGCCAGTGCGCCTATCGGCGCCGCATTTACTTTTCTGGCACTGGTGACCGGTTCGCTCTGGGGTAAACCTATGTGGGGGGCCTGGTGGGTATGGGATGCCAGGCTTACTTCAGAGCTAATCCTGCTGTTTCTATATCTGGGTTTTATTGCCCTGCAGGCTTCGATTGAAGATCCCCGCAATGCTGCCCGGGCCGGTGCAGTACTGGCACTGGTGGGAGTGGTGAATATACCGATTATTCATTATTCGGTGGAATGGTGGAGTACGCTGCATCAGGGGCCGACGGTGACCAAGTTCGACAAACCTTCCATTCACATTAGTATGCTGATTCCACTGTTACTGATGGCGTTGGCTTTTAAACTGTATTATGCCACTTCGGTCCTGATGCGAGCGCGTAGTGATGTGTTGCTGAGGGAACAGAACAGCCGTTGGGTAAAGGATCTGGTGGAAAATGACGATTGAAGAGTTTTTCCATATGGGCGGTTATGCCGTGTATGTATGGAGTTCCTATGGCCTGGCATTTATTGTATTGCTGGTGATATTTATCGGACCGATGATGAACCGGAAACGTATAATCAGGGATCTGCGTATGAAATATCGTCAGCAGGCCCGACAGAAGCAGTAGAAATTGATATTGTCCAGAGACCTGGTAATAGCAATTTCTAAACTTTTATCAGGTTGGCTGGTCAGAATTCTGATGTGCATCCAGTTCACCGGCTGTGATTCGTTAACTGAAACTTGA
This sequence comes from uncultured Gammaproteobacteria bacterium, assembly GCA_965368175.1. Taxonomy (GTDB): domain Bacteria; phylum Pseudomonadota; class Gammaproteobacteria; order SZUA-229; family SZUA-229; genus CBDULX01. The sequence continues at coordinate 5,105 of CBDULX010000038.1, forward strand.
AACTATAGAGACTAGATATGACTCCCCGCCAGAAAAGAATGACCTTTGTTGCTGTGCTGATTGCTGGAATTGCTGTAGCGGTCACTCTGGCCCTGCAGGCCTTCAACGAAAATCTGTTATATTTCTTTAGTCCTACACAGGTAAAAGCCGGTGAAGCCCCCAAAGATCACAGTTTCCGCCTCGGTGGGCTGGTGGTGAATGGTTCGGTGGTGCGTGACCCCGACAGTCTGGAAATCAAATTCGATCTTACCGATACGGCTGAAATTATTACTGTGAAGTATGTCGGTATTCTGCCGGACCTGTTCCGTGAAGGGCAGGGCATAGTGGCCACCGGTAAAATACAGAATGGCCTTTTCATGGCGGATCAGGTACTGGCCAAACATGATGAAAATTACATGCCGCCGGAAGTGGCCGATTCACTGAAAGAAGCTGGCATCACCACCCATAATGGGGAACCCCTCAAATGATTGCTGAAATTGGACACTTTGCCCTGATCATTGCGCTTTGGCTGGCGGTGATTCAGAGCTTCATACCTCTGATAGGCGCAGCCCGCCGGAACCCAACCTGGGTGGCAGTGGCACAACCGGCAGCCCTGGGGCAAATGCTGTTTGTTGCTATCAGCTTTATCTGCCTGACCTGGGCCTTTATTCAGAATGATTTCTCTGTGTCCTATGTGGCGCGACAGTCCAATACCGAACTTCCTCTGATGTATCGAATATCGGCAGTCTGGGGTGGCCATGAGGGTTCACTGCTATTGTGGGCTTTCCTGTTATCCCTCTGGACAGCGGCGGTGAGTCTGTTCAGTCGCAGTGTGCCCCAGGTGATGCGTGCCAGGGTACTGTCGGTGATGGGACTGGTGAGTATCGGTTTTCTTTTGTTTCTGCTGCTGACCTCCAATCCATTTGAGCGCATGTTCCCAGCGCCTCTGGAAGGTCGCAGTCTGAATCCCTTATTGCAGGATATAGGTCTGATTATTCATCCACCCATGCTCTATATGGGTTATGTGGGCTTTTCTGTGGCTTTTGCTTTTGCTATTGCAGCCATGCTGGGTGGTCGTCTGGATGCGGCCTGGGCACGCTGGTCGCGCCCCTGGACTACTATTGCCTGGGTATTCCTGACTGTCGGCGTCACCCTGGGAAGCTGGTGGGCTTATTATGAGCTTGGTTGGGGGGGCTGGTGGTTCTGGGATCCGGTTGAAAATGCCTCATTCATGCCCTGGCTGGTGGGTACAGCACTGATTCATTCCCTGGCCGCCACGGAAAAACGCGGCGTTTTCAAGGCCTGGACAGTTTTGCTGGCAGTATTTGCCTTCTCCCTGAGTCTGCTGGGTACTTTCCTGGTTCGCTCCGGAGTACTGACTTCAGTACATGCCTTCGCCACCGACCCGGCCCGTGGTGTGTTTATTCTGATTTTCCTGGCTCTGGTTGTTGGTGGTTCACTGCTACTGTACTCCTGGCGTGCGCCTAACATCCGTAGTAATACCCGTATCAAGATGGTATCCCGTGAAGGTGGTATCCTGGTGAACAATGTATTGCTGGTGACGGCGGCGGCATCGGTGCTACTGGGAACGCTGTACCCGCTGCTGCTGGATGCGCTGAATATGGGCAAGATTTCGGTGGGGCCTCCATACTTTAATTCCGTGTTCGTACCCCTCACTGCTCCACTGGCGATGCTGGTAGGTGTGGGTGCTCTTATGCGCTGGAAGGGTGATCATCTCAGTCGAGTGAGCCGGCCATTGATCATAGGCATAGTAATCAGTTTGGCGACTGGTGTACTGGTGCCGGTGTTATTTCTGCCGGAAGTGCTGTTTGGGGCCATCCTGGGTATTACTCTGGCGGTATGGGTGTTCTACACCAGCCTGTTGAATGTTTACACACGTATATCAGGCAAATCAGACAAGCTTGCGGTTCTGCTGGCTATTCCCCGTGGTTACTACGGTATGATTTTTGCGCATACGGGTATTGCAGTCTTTATAGTGGGTGTCACTCTTACCAGCCTTTACAGTACTGAAAAAGATGTACGACTGTTGTCTGGAGACAGTTACAGTATTGCTGGTTATGATTTTGAGTTCGAAGGTGTCAGTGATAAAACTGGCCCGAACTACCAGGCCGCCCAGGGTGATTTCAGGGTCAGCAAAGATGGAGATTTTGTCGCCCGGTTGCATAGCCAGAAGCGTGTATATAACGCCGGTGGCATGCCGATGACTGAAGCCGGTATCGATCCGGGTTTATGGCGTGATCTTTATGTCTCACTGGGTGAGCAACTGGACCAGAGTAAAGACGCCTGGAGTGTGAGGCTTTATCACAAGCCGTTCATTCGCTGGATCTGGCTGGGTGCATTATTTATGGCCTTCGGCGGAATTCTTGCTGCTTCCGATAGACGTTATCGAGTGAAGGCCAGAAATGAGCAAACCTCAGCGATTACAGCAGGAGCGGTTTAGTGTCTCGATATCTGGTTCCCATTGGTTTTTTATTGCTGATTATCCTGCTCGGTATTGGGCTTACCCTGGACCCCCGTGAAGTACCATCGCCGTTCATTGGTAAACCGGCCCCGGACTTTACCCTGCCACGACTGGAACAGCCTGAACAGACCATATCTCCCAAAGACATGCTGGGGCAGGTCTGGCTGCTCAATGTCTGGGCCACCTGGTGTAACGCCTGTCGGGCTGAGCATGACACACTGGTATCCCTGTCACAGCTGGACATAGCGCCTATTTTGGGTTTGAACTATAAAGACCAGACCCCCATGGCCAGTCGCTGGTTACAGCAGCTGGGTAATCCCTATGTGGCCAATGCAGTGGATGCTGATGGCCGAGTCGGGATCGACTGGGGAGTATACGGTGCCCCGGAAACCTTCATCGTGGATAAGAAGGGTATTATTCGCCACAAACACATTGGGCCGGTGTATCCAGCAGTGATTGAAGAAAAAATCATTCCCATGATCAAACAATTACAGGGAGAGCAGGGGTAAAAACCTTTGTCACAGAGTCGCAGAGTTCACAGAGGAACTTTGTGTGTCTCTGATAATAATTACATGCTAAAGATTTGAAAATGAGTTTGAATTTATGAAAACTAGAAAATTAAATAACCTCCGTGTCTCTGCGACTCTGTGGCAATCTTTTGCTTTTGTGCTGTTGTTTCTGGTATATGCAACAGCTCAGGCCAAGATCGAAAGCCTGCAGTTTGATTCTCCCCAGATGGAAGAAGACTATAACGTACTGGTGAATGAGTTGCGTTGCCTGGTGTGCCAGAACCAGAATCTGGCGGATTCCAATGCCGAGCTGGCGCAGGACTTACGCAAACAGACTTATGAAATGCTGCAACAGGGTAAAAGCCGTGATGAGGTGGTGGATTTCATGGTGACCCGCTATGGCGATTTTGTGTTATACCGCCCTCCGTTTAAAATGACTACCCTGTTGCTCTGGCTTGGGCCACTATTTCTGTTCCTGACTGGACTAATTATCGTGGTGATGTTTTTTCGGAAACAGCAACAGACTACGGCCAGGGTTTCCGAGCAAGAGAAAACCAGGGCGCATTCACTACTGGATGATGACTGAGCTGAATGCTGTTCAAACAATGTTCGGGCCTTAAACTCCTGATTGCACGATTACGACATCATCCCTATGGCTTTATCGCCCTGGGTTAATTACTGATTTTTCGAGAACCTATATGTTTGCTTTTACTATCGCAATAATTGCTTTAATCCTGTTGGCACTGGCATTACTGATTCCTTCACTGATCAGAAAAAACAGGCTGGAAGCGGATCGTTTTGATCAGGAAAACACCCGTATTGCTCGTGAGCGACTGGCAGAACTGAAAAATGATCTGGCCGAAGGCAATATCAGTCAGCAGGAATATGACCAGGTTAAAGATGAGCTGGAACAAACTCTGGCCATGGATCTTTCGCAGGAAGGTGATGAAAAATCCACCGTCGTTGAGAACAGCGATAAATCTCTGGCAATTATTCTGCTGGTATTAATTCCTCTGTTATCGATTCTCACCTATAGCCAGTTGGGACGGTTTGATTCACTGGATGGATCTGCAGCACAGGAGATGGCAGGCTCTGGCCATGAAGAAGGCGAAATGTCTATGTCCATGGAACAGGCTGTGGCACAGCTTGCCGAGCGACTGCAACAGCAGCCGGATAATGCCGAAGGCTGGTTTATGCTGGCCCGCTCATTTATGTCTATGGAACGCTACGGTGAAGCCGCCAGCGCCTTCGGGAAAACTGTAGCATTGATGCCGGGTAATGCTGATTTACTACTGGCCTATGCTGATGCGTTGGCAATGATCGAAGGTGGTAAGTTAAGTGGCAAAGCATACGCCATTATTAAGCAGGCACTGGAGATCGATCCGCAGAATCTTCAGGGGTTATGGATGCGAGGTATGGCCGCGAATGAAACTGGCGATTATCGGCTGGCATTGAGCAGCTGGTACCAGTTAATGCCCCTGCTTGATGATAATGTTGAAGCCCAGACGCAGTTACGCAGTATGATTGCCAGTGTTGAACCACAGCTTGGTTCGGATGCTTTATCTGAATTACGTAAGCAATATTTTGCAGAGCCGCAAACACAGGCGGAAGTTACATCGGCAGCTTCAATTACGGTTAGCGTGTCACTGGATGATTCGATGAGAGATCAGGTCTCAGCCAGCGATACCCTGTTTATACTGGCTCGTGCCGTGAATGGCCCGCCTATGCCGCTGGCCGCAGTGCGCAAACAAGTGTCAGATTTGCCCATCAAAGTAGTGTTAGATGATTCCATGGCCATGATGCCGGCCATGAAGCTGTCCCTGTTCGAACAGGTAAAAGTATCAGCTATTGTATCTAAGGCAGGACAGGCCGGTTTAAAGAGCGGTGATCTGTTCGGTGAAGTGTCACCGGTGGATGTTAAAGCTGATCAGCGAATAAGCGTGTTGATTAATCAAGTCAAATAAGTTGTCAGTGGGCAGTTTGCAGTTATAAGTTTTACTGCCCACTGCCCACTGCCCACTGCCTATTGCCTATTGCCTATTGCAGTATTAATAAACTCTAATCTACTAAGTCTCAAAAGTTGATCTGGAACACGGTTCTTTCGACAATTTTTTCTAGACAACATTAAATTTGATTAATCGCAAATTTCAACGTTGTAATTAGCCTCCTCTAAGCTCATCCTCTCATCTAATTTTTTGAATGGCAGTTTCGTAACATTTCACAACGTTATTACGGGTCGTTTTTTAGAGTAACTCAATAATAAGATGTGAAGCATCTGGTGAGACATTAATTATTTACCGCTGCCGTTTGATTAAGGTCAAATGCAATTTAGCATAAACAGTGCAAGATTTTACTTGCGGCAATTGCGTCGCTTTTGGCAGGAATAATGGCAACACGGTTAAACAGAATGCAGTTCCTTCGGGGTGACTTCAACGGGGAGTTGCCCTTCAGACCTCCCTGGTCAAAAAAAGAAGAAGAATTTACCGAACTCTGTACTCGTTGTGATGACTGCATAAAAGCTTGCCACAAAAATATTCTGAGTCGTGGTGCGGCCGGGTTTCCTGAAGTAAATTTCAGCCAGGCGGGTTGTGATTATTGTCAGGCCTGTGCCGATGTATGCGAGAGCCAGGCCATCGAGATTTCCCCCGGTAACAAAACATCTCCCTGGGTTATTCATGCCCGTTTTAAAGATAACTGCTTGTCTGAACGGGGTGTTGTGTGTCGTGCCTGCGGCGATGTTTGTGAAATGCGGGCGATTCGATTCAAGCTGGCCGTGGGTGGCAGGGCGTTTATCGATTTTGATGCTTCAGCCTGTAATGGCTGTGGTGAATGTGTGTCCCTCTGTCCTGTTGCTGCCATTGAAATGCAGCATCATGTACAAGCTCAGGAGAGTCAATAATGAGTGATTATAATATTTGTGGCGTCCTGGTTCATGCGCAACTCGACCGTGTTAATCAGGTAAAAGCCAAACTGGAAGAAATTTCTGGTGTTGAAGTACATAGTGCAACAGATACGGGAAAACTGGTGGTAACAGTAGAGAGTGACAGCAGACGATTTGTTGCAGATACCATAACCGGGTTTACAAATTTGAGCGGTGTGTTATCAGCATCGATGATTTATCAACATAGTGAAGATTTTACTACCGAAGGGGAGATGTCAGCATGAAATTGACACGGCGTGACTTCGTAAAAACCAATGCGATAGCGGCTACAGCAGCCGTGGCTGGTGTAACCATACCAGGAATGAAAGAAGCGATGGCACAGGCTAGCGATAACATTCGCTGGGATAAGGCAGCCTGCCGTTTTTGTGGTACCGGATGCAGTGTTCTGGTCGGTACTCGCGAAGGTCGGATAGTGGCCACCCAGGGTGATCCGGATGCACCGGTGAACCGTGGGCTTAACTGTATTAAAGGCTATTTTCTGTCCAAGATCATGTATGGCAAAGATCGTTTAACTAAACCGTTATTACGTAAAACCAATGGTAAGTACGATAAAGAGGGTGAATTCGAGGAAGTGTCCTGGGATGAAGCCTTCGATATCATGGCTGTAAAATTCAAAGCTGCCATTAATCAGAGCATGGAAGAGAACAAGGGCAAACCCATTGAGGAGCTGACTTCACGTGTGGGTATGTTTGGTTCCGGGCAGTGGACTATCTGGGAAGGTTATGCCGCTTCCAAGTTGTACAAGGCTGGATTCCGTTCCAATCATATTGACCCTAATGCACGTCATTGCATGGCATCTGCCGTGGGTGGATTTATTCGGGCGTTCGGCGCCGACGAACCCATGGGCTGTTACGACGATCTGGAACACGGAGATGCTTTTGTACTCTGGGGTTCCAATATGGCGGAAATGCACCCGATTCTGTGGACCCGTATTACCGATACACGCCTGACCAAACCGGGCTGCGAAGTTCATGTACTGTCTACCTTTGAGCATCGCAGTTTTGACCTGGCAGACAACGGCATTGTGTTTGTGCCACAAACCGACCTGGCGATTTTGAATTACATTGCTAATTACATTATCCAGAACAAAGCTTATAACAAGACCTTTCTGGATAAACATGTGAATTTCACCAAAACGCCAACTGATATTGGTTATGGCCTGCGCCCTGAGCATTCACTGGAACAGAATGCAAAAAATGCCGGTAAAGGCAATCTCAGTAAAATCAGTTTTGAAGAATATGCCAAATCTGTTGAGCCCTATACTCTCGAATACACCTCAAAACTCAGCGGAGTTCCAGAAGAAAATCTGTTGCGTCTGGCCAAATTGTATGCGGACCCGAAGAAGAAAATTACTTCGCTGTGGACCATGGGCTTCAACCAGCACACGCGCGGTGTCTGGGCCAATGGTCTGATGTACAACGTGCATCTGCTAATGGGTAAAATATCTCAGCCCGGTAATGGTCCTTTTTCATTAACCGGTCAGCCATCGGCCTGCGGTACTGCCCGCGAAGTGGGCACTTTCTCTCATCGGTTACCGGCCGATTATGTAGTGGCGAAAAAACCACACCGTGATTTCGCGGAAAAAATATGGAAGCTACCGGAAGATACCATCCCTGGCAAACCCGGTTACCATGCAGTACTGCAAAACCGGATGCTGAAAGATGGCAAGCTGAACGCTTACTGGGTGATGTGTAATAACAACATGCAGGCGGCGGCTAATATCAACGAAGAAGCTTATCCCGGTTATCGTAACCCGGATAATTTCATCGTGGTGTCGGACCCCTACCCAACGGTAACAGCCATGGCTGCTGATCTGGTATTACCTACAGCAATGTGGACAGAAAAAGAAGGCGCCTACGGTAATGCCGAACGTCGTACCCAGTTCTGGCGTCAGCAGGTAAGCGCTCCGGGTGAAGCTAAGTCTGACCTGTGGCAGCTGATGGAATTTTCCAAACGCTTCAAGGTGGAAGAAGTCTGGCCGGCGGATTTACTGGCAAAAAAACCTGAGTATAAGGGTAAAACATTATTCCAGGTGCTGTTTGCCAATGGTCAGGTGGATAAATTCCCTAAACAAATAGTGAAAGATGATCGTGGTAATGAGTACGAAAATCAGGAAATGGACGATTTTGGTTTCTATGCCCAGAAAGGTCTGTTTGAAGAATATCGTCGCTTCCAGCTGGAAGGTCCGAAGAAAGGCCATGAACAGGCTGAGTTCGAGACTTACCATAAGGTCCGCGGATTACGCTGGCCAGTGGTGAATGGTAAGGAAACCCTGTGGCGTTATGCTGAAGGTTACGATACCTATGTCAAAGCGGGTGAAGGCTTCAAGTTTTACGGTAATGCCGATGGTCGCGCCAATATTATTACTGCGCCCTATGAACCGCCCGCTGAAAGCCCGGATGATGAATACGATATGTGGTTATCCACCGGGCGTGTGCTGGAGCACTGGCATTCCGGATCCATGACCCGACGTGTGCCTGAACTCTATCGCGCCGTGCCTGATGCTCTGATCTACATGCATCCGAAGGATGCAGAGAAACGGGGCCTGCGTCGGGGTATGTCAGCCAGAGTCATCAGCCGTCGTGGTGAGGTCGAAGCTCAGGTCGAGACCCGCGGACGCAACCGTCCTCCAGAAGGGCTGGTGTTCGTGCCCTGGTTCGATGCCGGTCGGCTGATCAATAAGGTGACGCTGGATGCGACGTGTCCGTTATCGAAAGAAACGGATTACAAAAAATGTGCGGTGAAGATCGTAAAGGTATAAGTGTAAGTGGCAAAAGGTACAGACAAACTGGGTTTGGGTTTGCAAAGCCGGCGTAAGTTTCTGGTCAATATTGCTAGAACAGCCGGAGGTGTAAGCCTTATGGGGCTCGGACTGGGTTTATATTCACGCCAGTCGATGTCTCTTCCTGCTCAGGCATTGCGTCCACCGGGTGTGGGTGAAGAAAAAGATTTTCTCGCCGCCTGCATTCGATGTGGTTTGTGTGTGCGTGACTGCCCCTATAACACCCTTAAACTGTCTGAATTGTCGGATAGCGTGGCACTGGGTACACCTTATTTTGAGGCCCGCCAGGTTCCCTGCGAAATGTGTGAAGACATACCCTGTGTTAAGGCCTGTCCCACAGGTGCACTGGATCCTGAGTTAACCAGCATTGATGATTCCCGAATGGGTCTGGCTGTATTGGTGGACCAGGAAGCCTGTATTGCCTTCCAGGGTTTGCGTTGTGAAGTCTGTTATAACATTTGCCCGGTTCAGGGTAAGGCTATTACTCTGGATCGACAGCACAATGCTCGTACTGGCAAGCATGCGTTGATTATTCCTGTGGTGCATTCCGATGCCTGTACTGGCTGCGGTAAGTGCGAACATTCCTGCATTCTGGATGAAGCCGCTATCAAGATATTGCCTATGAAACTGGCCAAAGGTGAGCTGGGTAAACATTATCGACTGGGCTGGAAAGAAAAGCAGAAAGCGGGTGGCAGTCTGGTGACGCCAGATGAGCAACATGAGTACAACCTGCCGGAAGGGGTTCGTTATGACTACGAGGGCGAGGGGCTGATTCGGGAAGCCCCCGAAGAGGCGCCTTATTCCAGTAATCCACTGGATACCCTGAACAGAGGGTTTAACAGGTAATGGCTAAGTCAGCACCATCGCAACTGGGTCGGGAAGCCATTCGAGTCAAGGGCTGGCTGAGGGCGTACAAGTGGTTAATACTACGTCGTCTGTCACAGCTGGGTTTTCTGGCTCTGTTTCTGGTTGGGCCCTGGTTTGGGATATGGATTGTTAAAGGCAATATGATATCCAGCCTGACTCTGGAAACCCTGCCGTTGACCGATCCTTACGTGCTGTTACAGACATTGTTTGCCGGTCATGTGGTGGAAACCACTGCGGTTATCGGGGCCCTGATAGTACTGGCGTTTTATATGCTGCTGGGTGGTCGTGTTTACTGCTCCTGGGTATGTCCGGTCAACATAGTGACCGATGCAGCTGAGTGGATGCGCAATAAGCTGGGGCTTAAATCCGGCGTTCAATATTCGCGAGAAATTCGCTACTGGATTCTTGGCATGAGTCTACTGCTGGCACTTTTCACGGGTACATTGGCCTGGGAACTGGTGAATCCGGTGTCAATGATCAATCGGGCGCTGGTATTCGGCATGGGCTTTGGCTGGGTGATGATTCTGGCAATATTCCTGTTTGATACCTTTGTCAGTAAACGGGCATGGTGTGGTCATCTTTGTCCGGTGGGTGCATTTTACAGCCTGCTGGGTAAGTTTAGTCTGGTTCGGGTCAATGCCTATGCCAGAAAACAATGCGATGACTGCATGGAGTGTTTCGCTGTCTGTCCAGAACCGCAGGTAATCATGCCTGCACTCAAGGGCGAGGCAAAAAATATCGGTTCGGTGATTTTATCAGCTAACTGTACTAACTGCGGGCGATGTATCGATATTTGCGGCAAAGAAGTATTCAAATTCGATCACCGTTTCAATAATAAAATTTCAATTAATGTTTCACATCAGAGAGAGGTCCTGCCATGAATAAATCACTGGTAATGGGAATGGTCCTGACCTTAGGGGCTTTGGGCTATATGTCTCAGGCATCTTCGGGTCAGATAGAATCATTGCGCGGTGTTAATGACCTGGATAACCAGTCAAATACCGTTGTGATTAAGAAAAACATACGCGATCGCGATCCTATTGAACGTGACTATGTACAACAGCCGCCATTGATCCCTCATCATATCAAGGGATACGTAATTAATATGAAGTCTAATAAATGCCTGACCTGTCATAGCTGGGCAAATTATAAGGCAGCTGGCGCCACCAAAATTTCACAGACGCATTTTGCTGACCGGGAAAATAATGTGATGGCCAATGTGGCGGCCCGTCGTTATTTCTGTACCCAGTGCCATGTACCACAGGCAGATGCCGCGCCACTGGTTGAGAATACCTTTGAACCTCTTAAAATCATTCATAAATAATGACTGGTTCATACAATAGAGAGAAGAATGATGAGCATTAATGAGATATTAGAAAAGCTTAAGCGTCCCAGTGCCGCGTCATTGGGTAGCCTTCTCATCGGAGGGTTTGTTGCAGGAATTATTTTCTGGGGTGGTTTCAATACTGCAATGGAGGCGACCAATACAGAGACATTCTGTATTACCTGCCATGAAATGGAAGAGAATGTGTATCAGGAGTATAAGAATACCGTCCATTACTCAAATCGTACCGGCGTAAGGGCCACCTGCCCAGACTGTCATGTGCCCAAGCCCTGGGTTCATAAAATGGTGAGGAAAATTCAGGCCAGTAATGAGCTTTTGCATAAAGCCCTGGGTTCAATTGATACACCTGAAAAATTCGAGGCCAAGCGACTTAAGCTTGCGCAGAATGTATGGCGTTCGATGAAAGCCACAGATTCAAGGGAGTGCCGTAACTGCCACGATTTTATTTCTATGGATTACACTGAACAGCAGCGTCGTGCGGTCAGTGGTCATAGCAAGGGGCTGGAAGAAGGTCAGACCTGTATCGATTGTCATAAAGGTATTGCCCATTCATTGCCTGCAATGTATGAAGTTGATCCCAGTGTTGTTACCGGTAGTGCCGGGCACTAACAACTGATTTTTTTAACGGAATCTCGGGGCACCCAATGGGTGCCCTTTTTAATGTGTCTATGTAAATATCCCTGTATTTAATCTGACTCTTCAGATCCAGGCTGGATGATGAGCTCCCTGGAAATTTAAAAAATAAAAATTTTACCACAGAGTCGCAGAGTACATAGAGCAATATTATTTAGTAACACTCTGTGTACCCAAAGGGCATAAATTCTCTGCGACTCTGTGGCAGATTTTTAAAGAATTTGAATAGTCATTTCCCTGTCAGTTTATGTCACAATAAGCGCTACTGCATAAGCCCTGGATATTAGTGAATTGTTATGAATCAACAGAAACTGGAATCCTTAAATCATTCCCACAGCTTTGGACAGGAACAGAAAAGAAAAGGCGAAATTCGAACTCTGATTGTGATTGCCATAACCGGCGTCATGATGGTGGTAGAGATAGTCGCCGGACTGGTCTATGGTTCGATGGCTCTATATGCAGATGGTTTGCATATGGCCTCGCACACAGTTGCACTTGGGATCACAGCATTTGCTTATATATATGCTCGAAGATATGCCCATGATGAGCGCTACAGTTTTGGAACCGGTAAGGTAAATTCACTGGGTGGCTTCACCGGCGCCATTCTACTGGCTATGTTTGCATTGATGATGGCCTGGGAGAGTGTCGATCGCTTGATGAACCCAGTGGACATTGTTTATAACCAGGCCATAGTGGTGGCCGTAATTGGACTGCTGGTGAATGGTGCGTCCATGATCATTCTGGGGCATGAGCATCATCATGATGACCATGAACATCATCACCATGATCATAATTTGCGTTCCGCCTACCTGCATGTGCTGGCGGATGCTCTGACATCATTACTGGCCATCGTGGCCTTACTCGCCGCTAAATACTATGGCTTGATCTGGATGGATCCATTGATGGGTATAGTCGGTGCAATACTGGTGACTCGATGGTCGCTCGGCTTGATAAAAGCAAGTTCAGATGTACTATTGGATAAACAGGCATCGGCGGGGTTAATGGAAAAAGTTCGAGCTAATATCGAACAACAGCCAGATAGCCGAGTAATGGATTTACATATCTGGTCCATTGGACCTGGTATATATGCTGCTGAAATGATTATTATCAGTGGTGAACCAAAAGATCCTGATCACTATCGATCATTGTTGCCTCAGAAGCTTGGTCTGGTACATATCACCATTGAAGTTCACAATGGCGAGTAAGGGCTCCTCGAATAATAGATTGCGTCTCAGCGCGACTGAACTATCCAGGTGTCTCGGGGTACAGAGTTGGTCATGGCTCGCTGGAGCATACTGATTAACGGGTAGTAAAGTGACATTAATAATATGGACTGTATTTTCTTCGCGATTCTATCGATCCAGTGAGGAGTATTCATTCAATGATTGCTATAAAAATACTGGTAATCTGGTTGTTGATGATGGTTAAAGCCATTTTCAATGCTCTGTTTCGAGAACAGGTGCTCAAGAGTTTTTGTCAATACTGATATTTCTGATTGTCTATCTGTTTCTCCCCTGGTTGAGGCGGCTTGAAGCTCCTTAATTTTGGCTGACAGGTATAGCATGGCTAGTGCTGGGGCCTGGTTTTGAGTTTGTATTTGGGTATTTTGTACGAGGTATGAGCATTCAACAAATATTACAGGTATTTAATATCATGAAGGCTGATTTATTTATATTGACACAAATTGCAGTATTGTTGTCGCCCGTTGTTGCCGCTGGTCTGAGAGATCTATCATAATTAATTTAATAACAGTATGCTATGCTCGGTTTTAGTATGCTAGA
>CBDULX010000039.1:0-17510 GCA_965368175.1 uncultured Gammaproteobacteria bacterium
ATTCAAACAGGTCATACACCCATCCATCATAATCGATGCCTTGGTATGGCACTTGCCACACAACTGGGCACCTTCGGGGAAGTCGCTGCAGGTGTCATCGTCGCAGTTTTCGAGTTTATTGTTGGCTTCAAATTCGGCACGTTTCGCATCGACCAGTTTCTGCTGGTGTTCATCCAGGCCTTCCTTTTTCAGGAAGCCGGTCATTCTCATGTGTGATTCGATGGCATCGCCGATTTCGGCGACCAGTGAGGGCATGAACTTGCCGCCTTTCTTGAAGTAGCCACCCTGTGGGTCAAACACGGATTTGAGCTCTTCCACCAGAAAACAGACGTCGCCACCTTTACGGAATACCGCGGAGATAACGCGGGTGAGGGCGACCACCCACTGGAAGTGGTCCATGTTTTTCGAGTTGATGAACACTTCGTAAGGCTGGCGGGTTTCGTGATCGGTGCCATGGTTCAGTACCACGTCGTTGATGGTGACGTAGAGGGCATGGTCCGATAACGGGGTTTTGATTTTATAGGTTGAACCCAGCAGCATTTCCGGACGCTCTACATTTTCATGCATGTGCTCACGTTCTGGAACCGCGGGTGTCTTGTTTTCTTCTTCATCTTTGACAACCTTAAAAGCGACGATTTTTTGGTCTATTTTGGTAGCCATGGGTTTATCCTGTTTTGCTGTATTCATGTTTGTATTTGCCACTGATTATGTTTGCCACAGAGACGCAGAGTACACAGAGAATTTCTTAGTTAAAAGCCATCTATAGTGTTTATATTACTGCGTCTTTTCATATTATTAATATTAATAGTTTTATCAATCATTACAGATCCCTCTGTGTTCTCAGTGCCTCCGTGGCAATCTTTTAATGTGCTTTTAAAACTTACCGTAGTAGCCTTCTTTCAGGGCATCGAACAGATTGGCGGCGGTGTGAATCTCGCCGTCGTATTCAATTTCTTCATTACCCTTGAGTTCAACTACGCTGCCATCTTCCAGGGTGAACCGGTAGGTGGTGTTGGCCAGGTCCTGATCTTTAACCAGTACCCCCTGGAATACCTCGGGGTTGAAGCGGAAGGTAGTGCAACCTTTCAGTCCCTTATCATAGGCATATTCATAAATATGCTTGAAGTCTTCAAACGGATAGTCTGTGGGTACATTGGCGGTTTTTGAAATGGAGGAGTCGATCCATTTTTGTGCCGCGGCCTGGATGTCGACATGCTGTGTCGGTGTAACCTCATCGGAGGCGATGAAATAATCCGGCAGTTTGTATTTTTCATCGTCACTGAAGGGCAGGGCTTCAGGGTTGATCATGGAACGATAGGCCAGCAGCTCGAATGAAAATACGTCTACTTTTTCTTTGGATTTTTTACCTTCACGGATCACATTACGTGAATAGTGGTGGGCAAAACTGGGTTCGATGCCATTGCTGGCATTATTGGCCAGTGACAGGGAAATAGTGCCGGTGGGTGCAATCGAGCTGTGGTGAGTAAAGCGACTGCCATGCTCAACCAGTTGTTCAATCAGTTCAGGGTCTTCCTGCGCAATTTGCTGCATATATCGGCTGTAGCGAGCGTGCAGTATTTTACCACTGATGCTGTCGCCTGCCTTATAACCATCTTCTATCATTTCCGGACGTTTATAGAGCATCGCCGGGGTCACGGTATAGTCCTGCTCAAGGGCCGGTGCGGTGCCTTTTTCTTTGGCCAGTTCGAGACCGGTGCGCCAGCCTTCCAGAGCCAGTTCTTTGCTCACCTGATCGGTGAATGCCAGGGATTTTTCTGAGCCGTATTTAATGCCCAGCATGGTGAGGGTAGAACCCAGACCCAGATAGCCCATGCCATGCCGGCGTTTGCTGGTAATTTCCTTGCGCTGTTGTTCCAGCGGCAGACCATTAATTTCCACCACGTTGTCCAGCATACGGGTGAAAATGGCTACGGTTTTACGGTAGTTTTCCCAGTCGAAGCTGGCTTTTTTGGTAAAAGGATTGAGCACGAAACGGGTCAGGTTGACCGAACCCAGCAGACAGCTGCCGTAAGGGGGCAGGGGTTGTTCACCGCAGGGATTGGTGGCACGAATGGTTTCGCAGAACCAGTTGTTGTTCATCTCATTGACCTTGTCGATGAGGATGAAACCCGGTTCGGCATAATCGTAAGTGGAGGCCATGATGCTGTCCCACAGACGACGGGCAGGCACAGTACGGCTGATGCGGCAGGCGGTATGGCCGGCATCGTTGCTGATATAATCGCCTTTTACCGGCCAGTCTCGCCAGATCACTTTACTGGTATCATTCAGGTCCAGATTTTCCTGCGCACATTCCCTGTTAGTAACAGGGAAGGCCAGGGGCCAGTCTTTATCGGCTTTTACTGCTTCCACGAAATCGGTGGTGATCAGCAACGACAGATTAAACTGGCGTAAACGACCGTCTTCCCGTTTGGCCCGGATGAAATCGAATACATCGGGATGGCCGACATCGAAGGTGGCCATCTGCGCGCCACGACGGCCACCGGCTGAAGACACGGTGAAACACATCTTGTCGTATATATCCATGAAGGACAAAGGCCCTGAAGTATAGGCACCGGCGCCGGAGACGTAACCGCCTTTGGGACGCAGGGTAGAGAATTCATAGCCAATACCGCAACCGGCTTTCAGGGTGAGTCCGGCTTCGTGGACTTTTTCCAGAATGCCGTTCATGGAGTCTTCTATGGTGCCAGAGACCGTACAGTTGATGGTGGATGTGGCGGGTTTATGTTCCAGCGCCCCGGCATTGGAGATGATACGACCGGCCGGTATGGCGCCGTGGCGCAGGGCCCAGAGAAACTTTTCATGCCACTCTTTTCTGAGTTTGGCGGTGGTTTCAACGTCAGACAGGGCTTTGGCCACACGCTCATAGGTTTCATCGATGGTATTATCAACCAGTGAGCCATCTTTGGCTTTCAGTCGGTATTTGGTATCCCAGATGTCCATGGAGGCATCTTGAAAAGGCACTTCATTGACGTTGTTTGGTATAGCATGCAGTTGCGGTGCAGACATTTTTGGGGTCCTTCTTATTTATTCGTTTTTATAAAAAATATGCTGTAAACGGTGTTTATGGCCAAACATTAGTCTTAAAACATTAGTGTTTGATTATGCTTATATAGTGGTTATGCGAGTAAAATACCACAACATGTTGTGGTATTGGAAGTGGGTGATGCATATTATTTTCACTATGAGCCGCAAACCCCGATGATATGGGCATTACACCCTGTAAAAAAATTTACCGGCAAATACCCAGAGTTAAAAAAACCACTCACTGGCGATATTGATTTCGGACACATGGGTAATCTGGGGAAAATAATCTGCCATCGCGTTGCTTTATAGCCTGGCTGCCTGTGGCCGGTTTTGTGAGGGCAATTTCTATCAATGGTGTCTGAATTGCTGTTTATGGCTGAATTGTCATAAAGCTGTCATGAATTCGTAATCTAATAGCTGGTGTCATAAATACATGAGATCATATTTCAATGAGTTCTAAAACAGTTCTACTGGTTGAGGATGACCGGGATATTCGCGATATGCTGGTGTTTTCACTTCAGCGGGCTGGCTATGCCGTGATAGAAACGGAAGATGCAGAGCAGGCCCTGGATAAGCTGGGCGGCGTATTACCCGATATCATGCTGGTAGACTGGATGCTTCCCGGAATGAATGGTCCGGATCTGGTCCGAAGAATTCGCAGAGATCAACTGGTGCAGAATGTGCCGGTCATTATGCTCACTGCACGGGGAGAAGAGGCGGATAAATTACAGGGGTTTGATACGGGTATAGATGACTATCTCACCAAGCCATTTTCACCCAGGGAACTGCTGGCACGGATGAAAGCGCTGCTTAGACGCAGCGGCAATGACGAAGATGAGTCTATTCAGGTTAAAAACCTGACTCTGGATATTAAGGCCCATCGCTTGAGCGTTGCCGATGAATCTGTTCAAATAGGCCCAACGGAATTCAAGCTGCTGGAGTTTTTTATGAAACACCAGGATCGCGCATATAGCCGCGAACAGCTGCTGGATCTGGTGTGGGGGCGAAATGTTTATGTTGAGGAACGTACCGTTGATGTACATATCCTGCGACTGCGTAAATTACTGTCTCCGTTCGGCTATGATAAGTTTGTACAAACGGTTCGTGGTTCCGGCTATCGCTTTTCCACTAAATAGGTCTTTGCTTTAACAACAGAGGTAATGCTCAATGCCCCAATTCTGGAGCAGCGAATTCTGGCGTATTGCCCTGAATGTAGCGGGTTTCTGGCTACTGGGCCTGATACTGGGATTTCCTGTATGGGGAATTGTCGTTGGGCTGCTCAGCTATCTGTTTTTACTGTCCAGGCGCTTCGTCAAGTTTGCCCAATGGGTTAATCAGGGTCTGAGTGAGCCCGACGAGTTCGGGGGGATTTTCGAAGAGCTGTCCTTCCGTATCTACCGAATACGAACCCGAAGCCGAAAGCGTAAAAAGAAATTATCGGAACTGCTGCGACGCTGGCAGGACTCCTCCGGTGCGTTGCCAGACGCAACAGTGGTTATATCCCCGGACGGCCACATTGTCTGGTTCAATCAAACCGCTTCATCCATGCTGGGTCTTAAACAATCGGATCAGGGTCAGCATATTGGTAACCTTATCCGTACTCCCCAGTTTATCCATTATATTTCCCTGGGTGATTATAGTGAACCTCTCGAAATAGCTTCACCGCTGGATAACACTAAAATCCTGAGCATACGAGTCACGCCTTATGGTGGTCAGCAGCGTTTGCTGATGATCAGTGATGTGACTCATATCCAGCGTCTGATGACCATGCGCCGTGATTTTATCGCCAATGTTTCCCATGAACTGAGAACTCCGCTGACCGTTATCATGGGCTATCTGGAAACCCTGAAAGATGATAAGGCGTTTGATGAGTCATTGCTTCGTGAGTATCTCGGGAAAATTGAAATACCTGCCTATCGTATGAAAACCCTGGTAGAAGATCTGCTGATGTTATCCAAACTGGATACCGGGACACCCAGCACACCGGAGTCCAGTTCAGTGATTAATATTGCATCAATGGTGAAGAATATTTATGCAGAAGCTGAGCAAATCAGCAAGGGACGTCATCGCATCCATATTCAAGTTGATGAAGCTATTCGACTTAAGGGTATAGAAAAAGAAATTTACAGTGCTTTTACCAACCTGGTGACTAATGCCATACGTTATACGCCCGAGAATGGTGAAATTACTCTGTCATGGTCTGCTTTTGGTGATGCCGCACGATTCTGTGTGAAAGATACAGGTACAGGCATTGCCGTTGAGCACATACCTCGATTAACCGAGCGATTTTATCGTATCGATGTGGGGCGTTCTCGTTCTGCCGGTGGCACTGGCCTTGGGCTGGCCATTGTTAAGCAGGTGTTGCGGCGCCATGATGCTGAGTTTCAGGTTAATACCCAGAAAGGCAGGGGCTCCGAATTCTGCTGTCAGTTTCCCCAGGCCAGAGTGGTGTTCGATAGCGGCCAGAATGCCCAGTCGACTCGCGCAATATCAAATATGTAATTAACCGTTCGGCATTCATAATTCTGTCATAATTCTGTCGCATACTTCGTCACAGTTAACAAACTGGAGTAAACCTGAATGAACTTTAACCGTATTTTCGCTGCAGCTGCTCTAACAGGCTTTACTGCAGCAGCCACTTTATTCGCAGGCAGTGTGCATGCGGAAGCCAAAGTTGACCCTGAACTGGGTGATTACAAAGCGGTGAGTGGTGTTTCTGGCAATTTGTCCAGTGTGGGTTCCGACACCCTGGCTAACCTGATGACTTTCTGGGCTGAAGAATTCAAACGTCAGTACCCGAATGTGAATATCCAGATTCAGGCGGCCGGCTCTTCTACTGCGCCACCGGCGCTGTCTGAAGGCACTTCTAATCTGGGGCCAATGAGCCGCAAGATGAAGAGTAAGGAACTGGAATCGTTCGAGAAAAAGCACGGTTACAAACCAATGGCCATTCGTGTAGCGATTGATGCTCTGGCAGTTTATGTCAATAAAGACAATCCCATTAAAGGTATGTCCATAGCTGATGTTGATGCCGTATTTTCGGCTACCCGTAAATGCGGAGCCAAAGCCGACATCACTAACTGGGGTGCCCTGGGCCTGACCGGTTCATGGGAAGACCGCACAATACAGCTCTATGGTCGTAACTCAGTGTCCGGTACCTACGGCTATTTCAAGAAAAAAGGCCTGTGCAAAGGTGATTTCAAAAACAACGTGAATGAGCAACCTGGTTCAGCGTCGGTGGTACAGTCAGTCGCCACATCTCTGAATGGCATTGGATACTCCGGTATTGGTTATAAAACCTCTGGTGTTAAAGCAGTTCCCCTGTCCAGAAAAACTGGGAAGCCTTTCGTTGCTGCGACCGCTGAGAATGCGATTAATAAAACATACCCACTGTCTCGTTACCTGTATGTTTATGTAAACAAACATCCTAACAAACCTTTACCTCCACTGGAGCGTGAATTCATCAAGCTGGTACTGTCTAAAATCGGCCAGCAGGTGGTTGTGAAAGATGGCTATATCCCAATACCAAAGAAGGTTGCGGATAAAGAACTGGCTAAGCTGGACTAATTCGTTTCATTTAGCATAAGAAGGGGCAGGCTATATGGCTTGCCCTTTTTTATGACGGATGTTTTTTTCAGAATTATCTGGCTTTTCACTAAAATTAGAAGCTATTTCAGGTGTATAATGCGGCCCAATTCTGATTCAGTTTCAGGTTTGTCATAAAATTGTCATAAACCTGTAATAATATGGCTGGACTGAATAATGCAATACAGACAACAAAAACAAGCTGTGTGAATGAATTGATGAGCGAACCAGAGTTAAAGCTACTCCCTGAACTTCCTTGCTGGTTTGTGACTGTGGCAACACAAGGCATCCGAAACATACCTTTCTTTAATTGCTGGCTTATACATTCAGGTCCGTTATGAGTTACATCAGTATTACCGAGCAAACCTGGCAACGACGCAAGCGGGCCCTGATCGATAAAATCGCTCGCCATACTATTGGTCTGGGTGGTGTCAGCATTATATTTGCCATATTGCTGATCTTTTTCTACCTGTTATGGGTCGTCTTTCCAATATTCAGTTCACCCAGTGTGATTCAATTAGCTCAGTATCAGATGCAATCTGAAGATGATGGTAAAACTGTATATCTGGCGGTGGAAGAGAGCGGCCATATCGGGCTCAGGATTTCATCCACGGGCCTGTTACAGTTCTTTGATCTTGAAAAAGGCCATACGGTCAGCACGGAAGAGCTCGAATTACCGGAATACTCCAGCATAGCCGCCATTGATGAACTGGATGTCGAGGGTAAGCAGCTACTACTGGCGCTGGATAATGGCCGAGTGCTTTTTGTCTCTATCAAATACCGTGTCAATTTTGTCGAGGGTGAGCGCACCCTTGAGCCGATCGTGAATATCGTATTCGGTGAAGAACCACTGGAGCTGAATTATCTGGCGAACATAGAGCTCATCAGGGCGACTAAAATTGACGAAGAAATTGTGCTGGCCGCGATGGCCAGTGATGGTCAGCTATTACTCCAGCGATTTTATGCCGAAGATGAAGACGAAAATGTCGAACCCGTCTCCGAAGCATTGCTGGAGTTGCCATTCGCAGCCCACTATATGTTACTGGACCCGCTGGGTTCATGGCTGTATCTGGCCGATGAGAAAGGCCAGATCGTCTATTACAACATCAGTGATCTGGACGAGGTAGAAATGGTCGACCAGATGAGGCTGATAGAGCCGGAACGCCAGCTGGTGAATCTGGCAATGATGCTGGGTGGTATATCCCTGATTACGGCCGATGACCTCGGCTGGGTTAAACAGTGGACATTGCAACGTGATGAGAAGAACCAGTATCGGTTGAAGGAAATTCGTGGTTTTCAGGCGGAGAAACCGGTAACACGACTGGTCCCTGAAAAACGCCGTAAAGGTTTGTTGAGTATTGACCAGAATGGTTATTTGCAAATTTATCACACCACTGCCGATAACCTGTTATACGAGGAAGCATTAATTGATTACCAGCCTCAATTTATTGCACTGTCTTCAAGGGCCGACAGGCTGTTAGTTGCTACCGATGAAAATCAGTATCACCTCTACAAGATCGAAAATGAGCACCCAGAACTGTCATGGTCTTCACTCTGGGGTAAGGTTACCTATGAAGGTTACACCGAACCGAAATATATCTGGCAGTCTTCGTCTGCGGATAATGACTTTGAACCTAAATTCAGCCTGACTCCCCTGGCTTTTGGCACCTTAAAGGCTGCTTTCTATGCCATGCTGGTGGCTATACCTCTGGCCATCATGGGAGCCATTTATACCGCTTATTTTATGGCGCCGAAAATGCGCAGCTGGGTAAAACCCAGTATTGAAATCATGGAGGCCCTGCCCACGGTTATCCTGGGTTTCCTGGCGGGTCTGTGGTTCGCGCCCCTGGTTGAAGATAATCTTCTGGCCATTATGTCCCTGGTCATGGTGTTACCGGTGGGGCTGATTCTGTTTGCCCTGTTATGGACCAGTCTGCCCAAACAGATCCGTTATCTGGTGCCCGAGGGCTGGCAGGCGGCCCTGTTGATTCCCGTTGTTATCATTCTGGTCTGGTTTGCATTCTCGGTAGCACCTGCATTCGAGTCTGTGTTATTTGACGGCGACCTGCGTCTGTGGATGAACGAAACACTGGGCATAGGTTACGACCAGCGTAATTCGCTGGTGGTAGGTATAGCCATGGGCATAGCGGTAATACCAACCATATTCTCCATTACCGAGGATGCTATTTTTAGTGTGCCAAAGATGCTCAGCACAGGCTCACTGGCCCTGGGTGCGACACCCTGGCAAACTTTGACCCGCGTGGTTCTGTTAACAGCCAGCCCGGGTATTTTTTCTGCAGTGATGATTGGTTTTGGTCGTGCCGTGGGTGAAACCATGATAGTGCTGATGGCCACCGGTAATACGCCAATCATGGACATGAGTATTTTTGAAGGCATGCGAACGCTGTCAGCTAATATTGCAGTGGAATTGCCAGAATCTGAAGTGGCCAGCACCCACTACCGAATTCTGTTCCTCGCGGCACTGGTGCTGTTTTTCGTAACCTTCATGTTCAACACTGCTGCGGAAGTGGTGCGACAACGTTTACGCAAACGTTACAGTAGTCTGTAAACCCGGATTGAATGAATCGTGAAATTAGTATCGTATAATTTAAAAGACTGGTGGAAAAGTGGGGCCCCCTGGATCTGGTTAAATGCCGGGGCTGTCAGTGCCAGTATTGTGATCGTGTTCGGCTTACTGCTATTGATTGCAATACGCGGTATGGGGCATTTCTGGGTATCTGATATTCAGCAGATCACTTATGGGGATGAAATCCAGCAGACACGCCTGATTGGTGAGCTGATTGAATCGGAATTTATCAGTCGTGAGCGCTTCAACGAATCAGGTCTGGGCGATGCGTCTGGTAAAAAGACGGATATCAAACGCTGGTTATTAAAAACCGGAAATCGCGAACAAACCTCTGCGGATTTTCGCTGGATCAATGACCATCAAATCCAGAACATGGAACAACCCGTACAGCTGATCGTGGTTGAGCGTGTCGAGTGGGGTAATTTCTATGGTTATCTAAAGAAAATCCACGAGAGCAATAGTCTGGTGGCTGAGGGGGAGGGAGCCTGGAGTGCTCTGGAGCAGCGCCTGGAACGCGTCACCGAGCTACGTGATCAGATACACCGTCTGGAGCGAGGGGGTATAGGTGATATCAACTACAAACTTGAGCGTTTACGGCTGGAGCGCAAACGACTGGCGCTGGATGGTGAAGACAGTCCGGAAAATCTTGCAGACATTCAATCGGCTGAAAACGCCCTGAATGAAGAGTATGAAGTACTGCGTAGTGAGTTGAATAAAATACTGGTAGAAATAAAACGTGACAGCGCTTTCTTTGAAATCATGGATGGCCGTGTGGTAGAGCTGCAACTCGCGGATATGATTTCGGTACTTAAACCCAATGGCATGAATGTATTTCAAAAGCTGGGGTTTTATGGGTACAACTTTTATAATTTTATATTCGATGAACCTCGAGAAGCCAATACCGAAGGTGGTGTGTTCCCGGCTATTTTTGGCACCGTCATTATGGTGTTGCTGATGTCGGTACTGGTGACGCCTCTGGGAGTGGTTGCCGCGGTATACCTGCGTGAATATGCCCGTCAGGGCACGATTATTCGACTGATACGTATTGCAGTAAACAACCTGGCCGGTGTGCCTTCCATTGTCTATGGCGTATTCGGCCTGGGTTTTTTCGTGTATTTTCTGGGTGGCAATATCGACCAGTTATTCTTCCCGGAGTCACTGCCGGCACCGACCTTCGGAACTCCGGGTTTAATGTGGGCGGCTTTGACCCTGGCCCTGCTGACCTTACCGGTGGTAATCGTTTCAACGGAAGAAGGACTGGCCCGTATTCCGATCAGTTTCCGTGAAGGAAGTCTGGCGCTGGGCGCCACCAAGTTCGAAACACTCTGGAAAGTGGTTCTGCCGATGTCCAGTCCATCGATCATGACCGGAATGATCCTGGCGGTGGCCCGAGCCGCCGGTGAAGTGGCACCTTTGATGCTGGTGGGTGTGGTAAAACTGGCGCCTCAGTTGCCGGTGGATGGTAATGCACCCTTTATGCATCTTGATCGGAAATTTATGCACCTTGGCTTTCATATTTATGATGTGGGTTTCCAGAGCCCGAATATCGAAGCGGCGCGGCCACTGGTGTATGCCACTGCATTCTTACTGGTTTTGGTCATCGTATTACTGAACCTGACGGCCATTATGTTACGTAATCGTTTACGTGAACGATTCAAGGCCCTTGATCATTGATGAATTTATAAATTGAGTACTCTTATATGAGCAATAATGTTCCAACCCATGCCATAGATCCTTCAGTGCTGACTCAGGGTGTTAATCAACTGAATATTGTCAATGAAGATATCTGTCTTGAATTGAGCGACCTGAAATTAGCTTATGGGGAAAAAGAAGCCCTGCATGGCATAACCATGCAGATTCCCCGCACTCGTGTCACTGCATTTATCGGCCCCAGCGGCTGTGGTAAATCGACACTACTGCGCTGTTTTAATAGGATGAATGATCTGGTTGATTCAGTGAATATCGAAGGTAAGATAGAACTGGACGGCATGAATATTTACGATAAAAGTGTCGATGTTTCTGCATTACGTCGTCGTGTAGGCATGGTATTTCAGCGCCCGAATCCATTTCCCAAATCTATTTATGAAAATGTCGCCTACGGTCTGCGGTTACAGGGCATCAATAAACGGCATATACTTGATGAAAGAGTTGAATGGGCACTGAAAAGTGCGGCATTGTGGGAAGAGGTGCACAATCGTTTGAACGATAGTGCGTTAGGATTATCCGGTGGTCAGCAACAGCGGCTGGTTATTGCTCGTGCTATTGCCATTAAACCTGAAGTTCTGCTTCTGGATGAACCGGCCTCGGCACTGGACCCCATTTCCACACTGAAGATTGAAGAGCTGATTTATGAACTTAAATCAGAATACACCATTATTATAGTTACCCATAACATGCAACAGGCTGCACGCGTATCCGATTACACCGCGTTTTTGTATATGGGGGACCAGATTGAATTTGGTGCAACCGATAAGTTGTTCACCAATCCTGAAAAGAAACAGACCGAAGATTACATTACCGGTCGATACGGTTAATCGATTGCCGATAAAGGATAAAACCTATGAGTGCACATATTTCCCAGCAATTTAATGCAGAACTGGATAACGTTCGCAACCAGGTTATGACCATGGGTGGTCTGGTTGAAACTCACGTACAGGATGCATGCACGGCATTGGAAGACGGAAATGTACAACTGGCCGAAAGCATCGTTGAAGAAGATTTTAAGGTCAATGCTCTTGAAGTGGCGATCGACGAGCAATGCACCAACATCATTGCGCGTCGTCAACCCACGGCCGGTGATCTGCGTCTGGTAATGATGATTGTTAAAACCATTACCGACCTTGAACGAATCGGTGATGAAGCAGAAAAAGTGGCCAAAATGGCCCTGGCTCTGGAACAGGCAGAGCAGGGTGAAACCAAACATCAATATGTTGAAATTCGTCATTTAGGTGATCATGTTGCCAAAATGCTGCACGATGCCCTGGATGCTTTTGCTCGCATGGATGTGGAAGCCGCGATTAAAGCCGCTTCAGAAGATGAAAAAATTGATCAGGAATATGACGCCATCACCCGACAGTTAATTACTCGAATGATGGAAGATCCAAGAAGTATTCAACGTGGCCTGAATGTTTTATGGGCGGCCCGTGCGCTGGAGCGTATTGGCGATCATGCAAAAAATATCAGTGAATATGTTATTTATCTGGTCAAAGGCAATGATGTGCGGCATGTCACCCTGGAACAGATGAAGAAAGAGGCGTTGGAGACGCGTTAACACCAGTTGTAAGTTGTAAGTCTCAAGTTGTAAGTTAAAAAACCGGCCTTTGGCCGGTTTTTTTGGTTTGATTCTGGTTTTTATCTAATAATGGTTTTGGCCCAGATTTAATCAGAGTTTCGCTGGTCCCGGAATAATCTGACAATTGCATATAGTTGCTCAGCTAGCAGTTGCTATTTAAATTATTATTAAATTTTCCACAGAGCCTTAGAGTGTTTATGCCCTTTGGGTGCATGGAGAAACATATATTATTTAACTAACCTTTGCGCTCTCTGTGACTCTGTGGCAAAGAGCTTTAATTTTAAATGACTAGTTTAAGGGTTTAGAGTCATTCACCAGTCAATTTGTGTAGATATTTATTTCAGCATGGCCGTGTTTTGAATCGTTTACATTCTTTCAGATAGTTTTCGGAGCTTTTAGGCATAGGCGTACGGGCTCGGGTGATAAATGCGATTAGCCTGACACCTGCTTTAAGTAGATGTTTGATGTCTATTTCGTCTATCAGGCTATCATTATCACCGGTGTTGCTGGGTCTGGGTATAAAGTTGGTGATCTCCTCACCGGCCACTACAAAATCTGACCAGACATCGTAGATGTCAGCATCTGTCCTTAAAGTTTCACACTTACGTCTGGCTGCTGTGGCATATTCCAGTATCAACTGATCAAGCCCCTGGAAACGCGGGTCTTGCTTAATACATTCGGCCATATGTTCAGCCGTTTCATCGATGTTTTTCTTTGTCATCGCGATTTTGATGTAACGGCTTTCGTAGAAATCCTCCACTGACATTATGAAGGCCTTGAAGGGTTCACCCCAGAGTTCATCGATACCTTCATCACCATTACGGTGTTTAACCATTTTCCCATATTCCAGCGCCTCCCGAAGGCATAGGCCACATCTATGCATCAGGTCACTCTCAGGGAGTATTTCAACCCCGCTGGCTTCCAGTTCGACAAGATGTGTGAATATGTCCGCGGCACGGTTGAACAGGGCGCCGGCCAGCATTGCGCCCTTCACGCGTTGCTTTCTGGGGTCGTGTTCTGCCTCGTAAGCGGCTCGAACATCATCGAGCAACTTTCCCGGGATATTGATGCCATGTTCCATATGGTTGAACAAACGGCGCGTTAGTGACTGGATCAGGCTTTTCTTGGCCGCGAGATTATCCTGCGGCGGGTCATAACATTTTATCCAGTAGCCTTCGTAATAGACGTTTGTGACGCCATTTATTTTCTTGCGAAAG
Source organism: uncultured Gammaproteobacteria bacterium (assembly GCA_965368175.1). Classification (GTDB taxonomy): domain Bacteria; phylum Pseudomonadota; class Gammaproteobacteria; order SZUA-229; family SZUA-229; genus CBDULX01. Next base: position 13,727 of record CBDULX010000039.1, read on the forward strand.
CCATTTTTGACAGTCTTTTTCATTTTATATCGGCCCCCTTAACCTGAGAAAACCCCAGAGTTGTAGTTTCACCCTTGTAAGGCTATAAGGTTCCAGTATCCTCCGATTATAGTCCTGAATGTAAGTAGTGTACTTATATATTTTTGATTCTCAAATATTTCACTTTGGGTAAAACCTGGTTTAAAAACAAAACAAAATGCCTGACAGAAGGTTTATGTTGAATCTTCCTCAGTATACTCGATGTCTTTTTTCAGAGATAAAACTCTCCTGGAGGATTAAAAACCTGGAAAGCTGAATCGCATATTATTTGTTCTAAATTAGCGACAATATTTTTAATATTGGTTTCGCCCGCTGGCGAGTTACTTTTCTGTCATCAGCAACAGAAAAAGTAACCAAAAGAATGCCGCCCCAAGTCGCAAGCCACTATGCATAATACGCATAGTGGTACCTTCGTCACTCGCGATTTATGAGGCTGCTCGACAACTGCTCCTGCGTTGTTCTACTTACGGGCGTCCTGCCCTAATGCGCAACTAAGCCACATGGATGTGGTGAATGTCGATATTGCAGGAGCAAATATCGACCACAAACAATAAAAAGCTTTGTTTGCTCAGACATTCTCGCAGAAAGCTTCCTCATAAATAACTCCCTCCTCAGCTTACTCCAGAGGGGAGTGGTCAAAAACAAAAAGCTTGTGCGCTTCGCGCTGTTTATATGCGTGTCATCACCACAGGCAAGAACCCCTTTGCAGTTTACTGGGTATTGTTGATCTGTAGGGTAAATCCGACAGGGAAGTCGGATTAAGTTTTGTTGAGCATGGATGCGATAAATTCGTCTGGAACGAATTTAAACATGCTTTGCATGGCCCGAAGGGTGATTACAGGGAGGTAATTCATAATCAAAACGACCCGGCAAAGAAGAGTGAACTAATCAGTATAAGATGTCGTATCTAAGTGCGATGTTAGTAATGCCCAGGCACCCGAAGGGTAAACTGCCTTGGGGCGGCATTTTCTTGGTGACTTCTTTGTTGCCTACAGGACGTAGGTAAGGAGCGAGAGCAGGATGCGGTAGCTTTGCTGAAGACAGAAAAGTAACTCGCCAGCGGGCGAAACCGATGCTAAATACATACATCACTAACCAAAATAAATAATTAGGACTAAGCAATCAAAAACATGCATGTTTTTGATCATGTCAAATGTAAAATCAAGTCTAGATCAATGTATAAAAAACTGTCAGAACTGATCTGAATCACTACATAATATTAACCGGAACACGGTATTCGCTTATATCAGAAGTTATTCAACTTCTGCCTTCAGCCAGCACCGTCTCGTCACGCAGTCTTTCCTGGCGTTCCTGCTCTTCAGCCCAGGCGGCTTTAATTTCTTCCATTACGGCATCCACATCGGCAATTTGCAGATTTTCATCAAACTGGCCAGTTAACTCGACTTCAGGATGCAGTTCGCCGTTTTCGTAGAGGGACCAGATTTCCCTGGCGTACTGGCTATCCTGTAATTCGGGGGCGTACTGGGCGTAGTAGCTGGTTACGGTGTTCACGTCTCGTTCCAGCATCATCTGGGCGTGGTTATTGGCCGAGGCATCCACCGCCTGAGGCAGGTCGATGATTACCGGGCCCTTTTCATCGACCAGAACATTAAATTCTGACAGGTCGCCATGTACCAGTCCGGCACAGAGCATAAGCTTCACGTATTGCATGACGACAGCATGGTCTTCCAGTGCCTGTTCCAGAGTCATGGATACATCGTTAAGGCGTGGTGCTACCTGGCCATCGTCATCGGTGATCAATTCCATGAGCAGTACACCGTCAACGCAACAGTAAGGTTTTGGGACTCGTACTCCGGCACTGGCCAGACGAAAGAGCGCATCTACTTCTGCATTCTGCCAGGATTGCTCCTGCTCGTTACGACCGAACCTGGAACCTTTCTCCATAGCACGGGCACGGCGGCTATTACGCACTTTGCGGCCTTCCTGGTATTGCACGGCCTGTTTGAAGCTACGCTGGTTAGCTTCCTTGTAAACCTTGGCGCAACGGACATCGGAACCACAGCGGACTATATAAACAGTGGCTTCTTTGCCGCTCATTAACTGGCAAATGACTTCATCCACCAGGCCGTCATCAACCAGGGGCTGGATACGTTTCGGTATTTTCATGGCGCTTTTATACCTTAGTTGGAGGCAGGATGAAATGGGAGAAGTAAAATTAATCAATTCTGTTATGGCAGATATAAGCGTGAGAACGGTAATCGGGCTTAGCTTATTGCGATATATTATGATTAATTTAAGTGTAAAATCAGGACTTAATACGATACAACGGACAATATGTCTTAATATGAACAAACAGTTACTTATATCGGCTTATAGCCATAAACGGACTGATCAAAAATTTAAAATTTTGCCACAGAGTCACAGAGCGCACAGAGAAAACAGTCGTGGCTGTATTAGGGCGAACTTATAAAAACTCTGTGTTCTCTGTGCCTCTGTGGCAAATCTTTTGATTTCAAGTTAGCGAACGTCAGCTACAGGGTGTCAGGAGACATTTAGCACAGACTTGAAATGTGTCATATCTAGTTGAGTTACTACATTTAATGCTATATTGTCATTGACAATGGCATTTGATCGTGTAAACTGCACCCAGCTTGAAAGTACTACTTATATTTATGCACACCATTTCGATGTCACGTCTTTAGTTCCTCGTCCTGTTTTTCATATTTAATAGCAACTCATTCTGGCCAAATGGCTTTACAACAAAGCCTCAATTACTCTTAAATTTAACAGGATATATCTATGTCTACTACTACCGGCACCGTAAAATGGTTCAACGAATCTAAAGGTTTTGGCTTTATCGAGCAAGAATCTGGTCCAGACGTATTTGCCCATTTCAGCGCAATTTCAAGCTCAGGCTTTAAAACGCTGAATGAAGGTCAAAAAGTCGAATTCACAGTTACTCAGGGTCCAAAAGGTCCTCAGGCTGAGAATATCGTAGCGCTCTAATTATTGATCGCAATATGGTCTGTATTGAATGCAATACAGACCATAATCACATCCCTTAGGGAATGTGTACTTAAAAGGGCAGGACCTCAGGGTCTTGCCCTTTTTTGTTGCCTCTGATTAAGTCTGGTTGAATTCAGGCTGTGATGAGTGTCTCGATTTTTCATGAAGTGATGCGGAATATTTATTCTATTGCAACGAAATCGGGGTAAATATGGATGCTTTTAATCTGCATAAAACGATCATGGCTTGATCAGAGGGTTCCCTGGATTCAGCTTATTGCTTCAGCTGCGGTTCTGGCGAGATGGAATGCTGGTCTAATATGTTGCAGTACATCAATCTTTCGCACTCAAGATGTGCAAATATATACCGCTTATAAAGTTGACATCAAAAGAAATAGAAAGAGCTGGTAGCCGCTGTACTCGTCAGTCGTCGGCAGTCAGCCAGAACATTGAAGTGCGATCTGTTTGCAAGTTAATCATCGTTTTGGGAATTCTGGCATGGTTCTTTTCATGCCAGTTAGATATAAATATGGCTTTATAGCGCGACCTTCTGGACTTTCCCTGTAGTTGTGGCTGGCTTTTGCTCAGCGCTTTGATCTAATAGTTAAATATCAATCTTGACCTGAGTTGATGTCAACCTTAGGATGTATGAATTTCCGATCGAATGACTGCTAGGAAACCTCTGATTAACTTGTCATTTCGACCAGAGGGAGAAATCTTTCAGTTAATAGCAGCAAAGATATCAAGCATTTAAGATCCCTCCTTATCAGTCGGGATGA
>CBDULX010000040.1:0-17467 GCA_965368175.1 uncultured Gammaproteobacteria bacterium
GGTCTTGGGTCATAGGCCTTAGGCCTTTGATCCCAAGACGTCGCTGATGTGTTGTCATTTCGACGAGATGGATGACATATCATTAATTATTCAGAACGTCTTTATTCATTTAAAAAATGTATCCGAAAATAATCGTCATGCCGGCATGCTTTTAGCCGGTATCCACAGTATCGAGCAGCTTTTAGCCATTTGTTACTATTTGCTGGCAGATGGATTCTGGCCTTCGCCAGATCAAATCGCATGGCGCAACTTAAACAGGCTCTGACTGGCTTGATGCAAATTAAGTGACATTTTGTCGGCTTCTCGTATCATGACAGACAAGATACTTTAACGACTGAGTATAAGGAACCTCTGGACAAGTCATGATTACGATCTTCGCCTTAAATCTGAAGTTTTCAAACAGTAACCTCATCAACCAGACTTATTCAGAGGTTCCATAATCGACATCGCCCCACTCATAGATAATTGCAAATATCATCTTGCCTCTATTCAGGAGCAGTCGATAGCTGATGACAGTCGAATTTTATATTCGAGCCTGGTCATGGCACTGGAACCCATCTGCCTTCAGTTACCGATTGAATCGCCGACTAACAGACGCGCATACTTTTACTGGTCACGACCTGATGAAAGTCACAGCATGCTGGGCTATGGCGAGCTGATCAAACTGGTCGCGGAAGGTGAGCAACGCTTTAAATCCTTACAGCAACAATACCTGACTTTATCCCGGCAATGGCATGGAAAAAATATGTCTATGCCTAAAGCCTTCCTGGGATATGCGTTTGATCCACTCTCGGCAATGTCCGGGCACTGGCGCAACTTGCCCAATGCACAATTAAGCATTCCGGAAATCACCATTGAAACAACGACTCAGCGTTCATGCATTACCATCAATTTTGACCATCGAAATATTCAGAACAATGACCTGTTCCTTGCCAGACTGAAAACCAGTCTGCAACATATACTTAATCCATCGACTAACTCTGATCAAATATCACCGGCTCATATTCTGACAACTGAAGAAATTCCAGACAGGGCCCGCTGGCAACAACTGAGCGACCGGGCAATACAGCTGATACGTCATCAACAAATCGATAAACTGGTATTTAGTCGCAAGTTATCACTGGTTACTGATAGCCATATAAACAGTCAGCAATTACTGGACAAACTCAGCGAACATTATCCGGGCTGTACCATCATCGCCTACGCCCGAAACGATCTGGAAATGATTGCTGCCACACCTGAACGATTATTATCACTCAATCAGGAACACATCCATTGTGATGCTATTGGTGGCACCCTGGATATTAATGATCAGCCTTCCTATGCAGAGCTGATGAGCAGGCAGTCTGTCAGTGCCAGTAAATTATTGCATGAACACGCCATTATCGTTGATCACATTCGACGAAAGCTCGAGCCTCTGTGTCCAAAACTTGAACTGCCAATAGCCCCCAGTTTGATGAAACTTCAGAACCTGTATCATTTGCAAACCCGAATCAGTGGCCAGATTACAGACTCGGTCAGTTTGTTCGACTTAATCGAACAATTACATCCCACACCGGCCATCAGTGGCCAGCCACAGCAGCCAGCCATGGAGTGGATACAACAAAATGAAGCCTATGACCGAGGCTGGTACACCGGCGGCTTTGGCTGGCTGGATGCTAACAAACAGGGTGAAATATCCGTTTTATTACGTTGCGCGCTCATTAAAAATAAACAACTGGAATTATTTGCAGGAGCAGGACTGGTGGCAGACTCGAACACTGACAGTGAATGGCAGGAAACTGAACTTAAAATGAAAACCATTCTGGAACTGATCTAAATGGATAATGGCCACCATAATTTCCAATGGAGCATACAGTTTATCCATAATCTGACACAGCTTGGAATCAGCCATGCAGTGATCAGCCCGGGCTCCCGCTCTACCCCCATAACACTTGCCTGCATCAAACACCCGGCCATTGAAACTCATGTGCAAATCGATGAACGTTGTGGCGGTTTTTTTGCTCTGGGTCTGGCACAACAATCAGCAACACCCGTTCTATTGATAGGCACGTCAGGTACGGCGGTTGCCAACTGGTATCCCGCAATCATCGAAGCCAGCTACAGCAAAACAGCTCTGATTGTGCTGTCCGCAGATCGCCCTGAAGAACTACAGAATTGCGGAGCCAACCAGACCATTAACCAGCAGCATATGTTTACTCATCACGTGCGATATTTTCACTCAATAGATGCGTACGATTCGGATCTTAAATCCATCCAGCGGTTGTGTGAAAACATCTGCCAGATAAGCACTTACCCCTTGCCCGGTCCCGTGCATATCAATCTGCCCTTTGCAGAACCTTTGTTACCCGAATCAAAAGAGACTGTTTCGACGGATGAACAACTTCTGCAACTCATGCAGCCGATAATCGAGGTAAAAACACCGGCAGCAGAAACCACAATAAATATTGAAACAGACTTTAGTGATATCGAAAAACTGATCCATTTAATCAATCGGGGTAATGGAATAATCATCTGTGGTCGTGACCATTACTCGCAGGACTTCCCAGACAAACTCATGTCACTGGCCAATCACATACAGACACCAGTACTCGCAGACCCTTTATCTAATCTTCGATTCGGCCCGCATGAAAAAAACACATTAATCCATCATTACGACAGCATTTTCCGAAGTCCGAAAGCACAGCAACTTAAACCCGACTGGTTACTCCGGTTTGGAGCATTCCCGGTATCAAAAGCACTGACGGATTTTCTATCACAACAGCAATGTGATTGCATACTGGTAGAAGCCCACGGACAAAACCTGGACCCAATCCATAGCTGCAACCAGATCATACGAGCAGATGCTGGTGATGTATGCCAGCAGATCTGCAATAGTGTAACTAAAAGAACCCAAAGCAATTTATTAGTTTCGCTCAAATCCATGAACGACACCTGCCAGCAAGTAATCTCTCATCATGTACAACAGCCACAAGCAGAGCTGGATGAAGCCATCATAATCCATGAGCTGCTGAATCAGCTACCCGATGATTGTTTATTATTCAGCGGCAATTCCATGCCCATTCGCGACATCAACAGTTTTTTAACCGGCCATGAACATGAGAATAAAAATATTGAGCTGGTATGCAACCGGGGTGCCAGTGGCATTGATGGCAATCTGTCTTCATTTTCCGGGCACATGATTCATAATAAAAATCGCCCGGCCATTGCTTTGCTTGGTGACCTCACCTTTTACCATGACATGAACGGCTTACTCAAAATCAGGGACTTATCCAAAAACGGTTATAATGGCACGCTAATCATCCTGAACAATAATGGCGGAGGCATTTTCAGTTACCTGCCGCAGCAGGACCTGTCTGATTTTGAATCTTTCTGGTTAACTTCGACTGATCTCGATTTCCAGTATGCTGCTGAACTGTATTCACTAAACTATCATTCCGTTAATAATCGCCAACAGCTGAAGCCAGCACTGACTGAATCGTTTAAACATCAACAGGTGGACATCATCGAAATTAAGCTTCAGCGTGAAGTCAGTGTTAAGATACATCAGAAGCTGTGGCAACACATCATTCAACAACTCGATTCATAAAAACAAAAGGCCTCTATCTATGTCCTGGACTTTCGTTTCAACACACAATTTTAAAGACATTCTGTACCACCATGGCGTGGACGAAAATCAGGGCATAGCGAAAATCACCATCAATCGCCCCGAAGTCAGAAATGCCTTTCGCCCAGAAACGGTCAATGAACTCATCGCGGCTTTTCATCACGCCCACATGGATGCATCCATTGGTGTGATTATTTTTACGGGTGCCGGTGATCTGGCCTTTTGCTCCGGTGGCGATCAGCGCGTACGAGGTGAGCAGGGTGGGTATAAAGATCAGCAGGGCACACAACATTTAAATGTACTGGAACTGCAAAGACAGATTCGCACATTGCCTAAACCCGTGGTGGCGATGGTGGCAGGTTATGCCATTGGTGGTGGACATGTACTGCATTTGATCTGTGATCTCACCATTGCTGCCGATAATGCTCGCTTTGGACAGACCGGCCCAAAGGTCGGCAGTTTCGATGCAGGGCTGGGTGCCGGCATTATGGCCCGTACCGTAGGCCTGAAAAAAGCCAAGGAAATCTGGTTTTTATGTCGTCAGTATGATGCTCGGCAGGCACTGGACATGGGACTGGTAAATACAGTCGTACCACTGGCGGAACTTGAATCGGAAACCCTGGACTGGTGTCGACAGATGCTGCAATTATCCCCCACCGCTTTACGAGTCCTCAAATCATCCTTCAATGCGGACACCGATGGTCTCTCAGGTATTCAGGAACTGGCAGGCAATGCCACGGCACTGTTTTATATGACCGAAGAAGGTCAGGAAGGCCGTAATGCTTTCCTGGAAAAGCGACCACCGGACTTTAAAAAATACCCACGCAGACCATGAATCGCTCTTCCTTAGCAAATATCTGGTGGCACAGCCTCAGGCCCAAAACCCTGTCTATTTCCGTGACGCCGGTCATTACAGGTAACGCGCTGGCCTGGCATGAGCAGGCGCATATCAGCTGGCCAATATTGCTCATTACTTTACTGGCCGCCCTGTGCATCCAGATTGGCACCAACCTCTACAATGATGCCGCCGATTATGAACGGGGCGCAGACAATGAACATCGTCTGGGCCCGGAGCGCGCAACCCAGCATGGTTTATTATCACCACGCAAAATAAAACTGGCTGCACTGTTCAGTTTCAGCAGCGCATTTATTCTCGGCATTTATCTGGCCTGGATCGGTGGCTGGCCCATTATTATACTGGGACTGAGTTCGATTGTTTGTGGCTATGGCTATACTGCAGGCCCCAGACCCATTGCCTATTCGGCCACAGGTGAGCTATTTGTCCTCCTGTACTTTGGTGTATTTGCCGTTGCCGGCAGTTATTATCTGCAAACGGGTAACATCTCTACACTCAGTATACTGAGCGGCACGGCCATTGGCAGCATGGCCTCGGCCATATTGTTAATCAATAACTATCGCGACCTGGACAGTGACCGGCTGGCTAAAAAATTAACACTGGTTCATTACATAGGGCGAAACTCTGCACGATATCTGTATGCAGCACTGATGATTTATCCCTATGCAATAATCATTTTACTGACTGTAACATTGAGCACTGATGCACCCGGTATATTGCTCAGTTTATTGTCTGTTCCGCTGGCCTATGGATTAATCAAACGGTTGTTTATACTCCCAGTATCCGAGCAGCTAAACCAGCTACTGGCTCGCACTGCACAACTGCAACTGTTATTCAGTGTATTGCTTTCAACAGGCCTGTGCCTTTGATCATTACTGATGTAAAGATCAAAGCTTATCAACTCGCTTTGAAATCGGCATGGGTAACATCATCTGGCTTACATGCTCAGCGTCAGGGATTTATTATTACATTAAGCACCGATAGCCAGCATACAGGACAGGGTGACTGCTGCCCCATTCATGGTACTGAAAATCTCGAACAGGCCCATAAATATTTAACAACCCTCAGCAACCAGCTGATTCATAAATCGGTTGATAAGCTATTGAGCGCACACTGGCCGGTAGTACAGAATCCTGCCTGCTGTTTTGCCCTTGAAACCGCACTTCTCGATTTACAATCGAAACAGCTCAATACCACTGTAGCCCAAATACTAAATCCTGATACAGCCAGTGAAATTAAAGTGAACACCATGATTGGTCACCTGGATGATTCAGTGACTGAACGTGCATTAACGGCAGAACAACAGGGTTACCGGGTGTTGAAGATAAAAATGGGCGTAAATCCATTAGCCAGTGAATTAGAATCCCTTACACAGTTACTCAACATACTAAAACCTCAAACCTGTTTAAGACTGGATGCCAATCAGGCCTGGACTGAAGATCAGGCTCACAAATTCATTAGTGGCCTGAGTCATGTTGCCGACAGAATTGACAGCCTCGAAGAACCCCTGCAATCTGCTGACTTTAAAGTTTTACAGCAACTGCAACAATCGACGACTATTAAACTGGCCCTGGATGAATCTTTGCCCATTTTTTTACAGCAACACTCAGTCGATCAATCACCGGTGAAACGTTTCATCATAAAACCGGCCCGCATTGGCAGTTTACGGGAAAGTTTCGCACTGGTTCGGCAGGCAGATAAAAACGGTATTACCAGCGTTATCACCAGTGGTCTGGAAAGCAATACTGGATTAAACGCCTGTATACAGCTGGCCGCCGCTGTCAACAATCAGCAGTATCATGGCCTGGCTACATCCAGCTGGTTTGCCAGCAATATTGGCAACTCACCCGAAATTTTATCAGGCCGGATTGTTCTTTGATGCGTTCACCTGTTCGACAAGGCAATTAATTTCTTCTTTTTGTATTTTCCCCATCTCATTAACGGGAAGCCGATCAATACTGAAAAAATACCTGGGACAGTACAGGCTGTATAAATTTTCATGGCACCAGTTTTCGAACTCAGGGATATTCCCCTCAACGAAAGCCACCAGAGTTTCGCCCCAGTCTTCATGACTGACCGTGGTTAAACGAAACGCCTTAAGAAAAGGACATGCCAGCAGCTGCTGTTCAACAGCTTCCAGCGACAGAGTCTGTCCACCACTGGTAAAACTATAATCCAGGCGGCCATGGATAATAAAACCACCATTATCCGGCTCACCAAGATCCCGCGTTGTAAACCAGCCCTGCTGATCAATAAGCGGTTCATCTGAAGCCTGGTTCATATACTGCGAAGTCATCACCGCCGGACCTTTCAGTTTAATCGCGCCCCGATCATCAAACGCCAGCTGGAAACCTTCCAGCAGCTGATATTGATGATTGTTATTACTCAGAGCCACCGTAGACGAAGTTTCGCTCATTCCATAACTGACCAGCACTGGCCAGCCAGCCTGACGGGCTTTTGCATATAGACTGTTCGAAATCCGGTCGCCGCCCACCAGCATCACTTTGAATGAATCGGGCATGATCTGCAAATCAGCAGCATCCAGTAAGCGACTGAGCATAATGGGTACTACTGAAATATGACTGACCTGTCGTTGCCTGATTGCATGCCAGATCTGGCTGGCATCAAATTCATCCTGTAAATAATGACAGGCACCAGACAGCAGGCATCGAAACAAAATCATTACGCCGGCAACATTACTAAGAGGCAAACAGTTTAGCCAGCTAGCGTCTGACTTTAACTGCAGACTAGACTTAATGGCACTGACATGGGCGACAATATTATTTCGATCAAGCAACACCAGTTTGGCTTTTGAGGTCGAACCACTGGTGGCAATGATGAGCTCAAATTTTTTGTGAATCTCCAACGAGGACAAATAATCATCACTCTTGATTTCCACAGTACCGTTGATAAGTTCTGTATAAATCCTGCAACTGATAACTGTGAAAGCGGCATCTTCGATCTCATCATCACTGATCAGCAGATCAATCGCGGCCTGTTCACACATGATCTTCTGCTGCGGTACAGACAAATCAGCGGCCATAGGCAACACGGTTCGCCCGAAAACAGCAGCTGTATATAACAATAATGATGATAAAAAACGATTACTGGATTTAAACGCCAGACGACTTATAGATTTTGAATTTTCCTGTTCGAACCGTTTCAGCGTTTTTTCGATACCGGTTATCAACTGCAGCAAATTTGCTGAATCAATTCGGCGATTCTGATAAATCAACAATGGGTATTGCCTGATGTTTTGTGCCGCCATCATCGGCCTTAACTGATTGCTGGCCTTGCTCGCGTTTTCCAGTAAAGCGCAGCCAGGACAATCAGCGTCAGACTAACCAGTGGATAATTACCCCAGAATACATATGGCGTACGACCTTTCATGCCCTGCACTTCGGCCGTTAACACATGGCGTTTAAACTGCGGCGACATAGCCAGAACATCGCCCTGTGGAGAAATAATCGAAGACACCCCGGTGTTGGTGGAGCGCAACATATAACGACCCGACTCCAGTGCACGCATACGCGCTTTCTGGTTGTGTTGCCAGGGTTCCGATGAATCTTCAAACCAGGCGTCGTTACTGACATTCACCAGCATACTGGCCTCAGGCAGGCTCTGCCGTACATCACGATCGAACACATCTTCAAAACAGATACTGATACCCAGCTTCTGACCTGCAGCAGTCACCAGTGCTTGCTCCGGCGGACCAAAGTCGACATCAGACATGGGAATGCGAATCCAGCGACTGAAAAAACTGATCAGGCTTCGAAATGGATAATATTCACCCAGAGGCACCAGATGACGTTTACGGTACTCACCATCGGAAATACTGATGACGCTATTATAATAACGACGTTTTTCATCGTCCCGAATAAACAGACCCAGCAGAACATCACTGCTATTTTGTTCTGCCTCTTTTTTCAGGTCGTCGAGAAATGGCTGAACCCTGTGCAGGTAACCGGGAATGGCCGTTTCTGGCCAGATAATAAGATCACTGTCCCAGTTCTGTCGGGTCAGATTGCGGTACATATCCAGGGTCGGTGTAAACAGGTAGGGGCGCCACTTGTCCTTTTGCGGAATGTTTCCCTGGATCAGACTCACGCGAATGCTCGGCCCTTCGGCCTGCGTCCATTCGACCATCTGCAGACCAGCACCCAGCAGACTCGTTACTACTATGGCCAGCATCGGTTTCAGGTACTGCTTTTGCCATATCATATATGCCAGTATGCCGGCGATAAATGCCGTTAGCGCAGTAACACCCAGGCCACCCATGACAGGCGCATAACCGGCCAATGGTGTATCGACCTGTGAATAACCCAGTTGCACCCAGGGCAAACCGGTGAGCACAACACCTCGTAACCATTCGGCCATCAACAGGGCGAGGGGAAATAACAGCAGCAGCTGCCATTTGTGATTCAATACAATATATTTTCGACTCAGCCATAAACAGACGGCTGGAAATAAAGCCAGTACCGCGGCCAGGCAGAACACCATGAACACCGCCATAGCGGCGGGTGCACCACCATGCATATGCAGGCTATAGTAAATCCAGTAAATACCGTGACTGAACCAGCCGAGTGAAAACCAGAAACTGCGTTTGAATACACTGCCGGCTGGCTGATTGACAATCAGCATAAACCAGCCGGCAATTAATGGATAAACTAACCAGAACTGATCATAGGGAGCGAAACCGAAAACCAGTAGCAAACCACTGCTAAAGAGCGCTAAATAAAGAACAAACTGACGAATACGTAGATGACTGTTCAGATACTCAGAGTTCCACATCCGCTTCCGTCCGTGATGAAGGCAACAGAACTACCTGGACCTGTTTTATTCTGCGGCTATCGGCACTCATGATCTTGAACAGGAAACGATCGATCATAACCGACTCTCCCCGTTTCGGCAGATGACCGAATTCTTTCATCAGCATACCGGCCAGGGTGTCATAGTCGTCATCGCTAAAACCACTGTTAAAGAATCCATTTAATTCTTCAATTGGTGTCAGGGCTTTGAGTGAATATCGATTAACACCCAGACGACGTATATTGCCAATATCTTCGATGTCGTGCTCATCATCGATATCACCCACAATCTGTTCCAGCACATCTTCAATGGTGACCAGTCCGGCAATGCCGCCATACTCGTCCACCACCATGGCCATATGGTTACGACTGGAACGAAATTCTTTTAACAGAACATTGAGGCGTTTACTTTCCGGAACAAACACTGGCGAACGCAATACATCCTTAATATCAAAATCTTCACGAGCTCCGGGATCACTATAACGGAGTAAATCCTTGGCCAGCAGAATACCCACAATCTGGTCGCGACTGTCACCGATTACCGGAAACCTGGAGTGCCCGGACTCAATAACCACCGGCAGCATTTCTTCATAGCTGTTATCCGCCTGAAGACACACCATGTGGGAACGGGGAATCATAATATCCCGTGACTGAATTTCTGATACCTGAAATACCCCTTCAATCATAGTCAGGGCATCCATATCCATCAGATTACGTTTTTGTGAGGTTTGCAGCAGGTCGATCAGTTCATTCCGATCCTGTGGTACATCAAGAAAAATGCGACTCAGTTTTTCTATAAAAGAAAGTTCCGGCTCACTCGATTGATCGTTCATTCAGTCATTTCCGTAGGGATTTGCAAACCCCAGTTGTTGTAATAATCGTATTTCCAGTGCTTCCATTTCTTCGGCCTCATCATCCGCAATATGGTCATAGCCCTGTAAATGCAGTACGCCATGTATCACCATATGCGCCCAGTGTGCCTGTAATGATTTATCCTGTTGCTCCGCTTCTCTGGCCACCACCGGTGCGCAAATCACCAGGTCACCCAGTATGGGCAGATCAAGCTCTTCCGGCAGCTCCATGGGAAAAGACAGTACATTGGTGGGCCTGTCCTTACCGCGATAATCACGATTCAGCATCTGGCTTTCCACATCATCCACGATACGTATTCCCAGCTGAGCATCAGCCTGTCCAAGCAGGGCGACTTCTGCCCACTGCTGCAGGATATTCTCATCAGGCAAACCCATTGACGGCACCTGATAATCCACATCCAGTTCTACCACCATAAGCTGTCAATTATCCTCAAACCGATCATAGGCTTTGACGATACGTTTCACCAGTGGGTGCCGCACCACATCCTGGGCATTGAAAAAAGTCATGCCCACGCCTTCAACATCTTTCAGTACTTCGACGGCATGGCGCAATCCGGATTTAGTTTCCCGGGGCAAATCGACCTGGGTCACATCCCCGGTTACTACGGCTGTTGAACCGAAACCAATCCGGGTTAAAAACATTTTCATCTGTTCCCGAGTAGTGTTCTGAGCTTCATCCAGAATAATAAAAGCATCATTCAGGGTACGGCCACGCATATAAGCCAGAGGAGCAATTTCAATAACGCTACGTTCAATCAGCTTGGCCACCCGTTCAAAACCAAGCATTTCATACAGGGCATCGTACATGGGGCGTAAATAGGGGTCGATTTTCTGCGCCAGATCTCCGGGCAGAAAACCCAGTCGCTCACCCGCTTCCACCGCCGGTCTCACCAGCACCAGTCTGCGCACTCTTTCGTTCTCCAGTGCCTCCACAGCACAGGCCACAGCCAGATAGGTTTTACCTGTCCCCGCCGGGCCTACACCCAGATTCAGATCATGGGTCATAATATTGCGTAAATAGGTAACCTGGTTCGGTCCACGACCCTTGATCACACCCTTGCGCAGCTTCAGGCTCCAGTGTTCGATATCCTCGGCACTACTCCCAGACGTGTTGTCTACCAGCAGCTTAAGACGCGAGTCTTGCAGAAGCAGATTAATGTTCGATGACGTCAGCTCTTCTTTTTCGGTGTCCTGATACAGTGATCTGATAATCTCGGCCACCACTTTCAGGGCATCCGGCTCACCAATGAACTGAAAATGATGATTGCGGTTGCTGATTTCCACGCCCAGACGAGACTCAATTTGACGCAGATGCTCGTTGAATGGGCCACACAGGTTTGCCAGACGGGAATTATCGACGGGGCTTAGATCAATATCCAGACTTTGAATCATAGTATTAAGTATAGGTTTCGGTATATGAATTGTTCAGCTCAGGCAGTCAGCCGTGCAGCCTCAAAATCGGCCAGAGCCAGAAACTCGCCCTGCATGGAATTGGGCAGGGCTTGTGTAATGCGCACATCCACAAAATGCCCAATCAGCCGATCCTGACCATCAAAGTTGACTACCCGATTGTTCTCAGTGCGACCGGCCATCTGGTTCGGGTCTTTTTTCGAAGGCCGTTCCACCAGAATTCGCTGGACACTACCCACCATGTCCTGGCTAATGGCCGCAGCCATCTCATTTATGCGAGCCTGCAGTCGAGCCAGGCGAATTTTTTTCACATCCATGGACACATTATCCTCCAGCGAGGAGGCAGGCGTACCGGGTCGGGCACTATAAATGAAACTGAAGGAATGGTCGAAACTCACATCCTCAATCAGCTGCATGGTCTGTTCGAAATCACTGTCGGTTTCACCGGGAAACCCAATAATGAAATCTGATGATATGGTGATACCAGGACGGGCTTCTCGTAATCGACGGATTTTAGATTTGTATTCAACCGCCATGTGACCGCGCTTCATCGCTGCAAGCACTCGATCCGATCCGCTCTGAACGGGCAAATGCACAAAACTCACCAGTTCCGGTACCTCGGCAAAGGCCTGGATCAGTGAATCGGAAAACTCTACCGGGTGGGAGGTGGTGAATCGGATGCGCTCGATACCATCCACCGCCGCCACATAATAGATCAACAGCGCCAGATCGGCGATTTCACCATCGTCCATGATACCCCGATAGGCATTGACATTCTGACCCAGCAGGTTGATTTCACGCACCCCCTGGGCAGCCAGCCTGGTAATTTCGACCAGTATGTCATCAAATGGACGGGAGATTTCCTCGCCCCGGGTATAGGGCACCACACAGAAGGTACAATACTTACTGCAACCTTCCATAATGGAAACAAAAGCGGTCGGGCCTTCGGCGCGCGGTTCCGGCAGGTTGTCGAATTTTTCGATTTCAGGGAAGGAGATGTCCACCACGGAATGATGCTCCTGTTCCACGGTTTTCAACATTTCCGGCAGCCTGTGCAGGGTCTGCGGGCCAAACACCATATCCACATAAGGTGCTCGCTGTCGTATAGCCGCGCCTTCCTGGGAAGCGACACAACCACCCACACCAATCACCAGTTCCGGCCTGTCATTCTTCCAGTCTTTCCATTTACCCAGCAATGAAAACACCTTTTCCTGGGCTTTTTCACGGATGGAGCAGGTATTGAGCAGGAGGATATCGGCTTCTTCAGGTGTGTACACCTGTTCGATTTCAGTTGATTCAGCCAGCACATCGTGCATTTTTGCCGAATCGTATTCGTTCATCTGGCAACCGAATGTTTTGATATATAGCTTACGAGCCATAACACCTTGTGTTTCTGTAAAGGAACTGCGCAGGATACCACGATAGACTGTAAAATACAGCCTGGTGTTTGTCCTGAATACAGGCCCCACATCAAACGAATCATCTACCCAACACACGGCTAACAGCCCATACTAGCCCTGAAATTTCCACCAACATAATTCACCAGCCCAGAATTGGATCTAGCCCATGAACCCCGCATTCGCTTATCTCGCCATTGCCATCATTTCTGAAGTAATAGCCACCAGCGCCCTCAAGGCCAGTGAAGAGTTTACCCGACTCATTCCCAGCCTGGTGGTGGTCATAGGCTATGGCATTGCCTTTTATTGCCTGGCCCTGGTACTGCGCAGCATCCCGGTTGGCCTCGCCTATGCCATCTGGTCAGGCCTGGGCATAGTATTAATCACCCTCGTCGGCGCGGTGGTGTACAAGCAAATTCCGGATACTCCGGCGTTGATTGGCATGGCACTGATTATTACGGGCGTGGTGGTGATTAATGTGTTTTCTAAAACGATTAGTCATTAATGCGCAGGAATGATCTGTATTAGTTCCGACTTCATCTGACAGATCGACACAAACTTTGATATATACCAACAGTTGCTATGTCTCAACCACTAAGAAGCGGGGGTTTATCTGTTTTTAAGAAAACTCTAAATACCCTCACAGAACCAGCACTCAGGCAATTTTGATTCTCACCACCTTCATAACTTCCATCTCAATGCCGGCTACGGTTTCGGTGGTGTGATAATAAGTCAGGTTCACACGTTTACCGGTAACATCCTTATAGGCCTGTTTGCGTTTGAACTTGAAAGGAACATCAAAACCTTCAACCATGATGGTATTGATAATCCATTCACCGGCTTCTCGCTGTATATGTGAACTAACCTTCTGCATATCGGAGTGGGTTAGCTGCCTGTGCTTTTTGATTAATTTTTCTGGGTCAGTTTGCATGCTCACTATTGTGGCATAATTTCCAGTTACAGGGGTTCCAGAGGAGTAATACCTGTATTCCCGGGACATTAGTTTCTCCGACAGGTTCCCTGCGAATCACGCTGAAATAAAAATTATATTTCTGGCAATAGCTAATGGATTCTCCTATAGTGCATAGAGCTACAGATTTTGTTATTGGCAGTTATGGTCGTTCCCTCCGTGTTACCCTCCTGAATTTCTTGTTTCATTACCTGTACGCAACACTCTAATATTGTTTAACTATTCAGGTAAAAAGTCATATGGCTACAGGTACAGTAAAGTGGTTTAACGAAGCCAAAGGTTTTGGTTTTATTTCTCAGGACGACGGTGGCGAAGACGTTTTCGTACATTTCAATGCGATCCAGGGTTCAGGTTTTAAAACCCTGGGCGAAGGTCAGAAGGTCACTTTTGAAGTAGAGAACGGTCCAAAAGGCCTCCAGGCGACTAAAGTTACCGCCTGAACAAAATCTCCTCGGATAAACCGATACGCAGAACCCCGCCACAGCGGGGTTCTATTTACGGCTTATTAAGTAGTAACAGCCTCCATACTCCTAAAGGGGAGCAGAATTGAAAAAACTATTTATTGGCAATTTACCTACCAGCACTAGCGAACAGGACCTTCAGACCCTGTTTTCCAAATTTGGCACTGTTCGCTCATTCAAACTTGTGACAGATGTTTTTTCCGGCCAGTGCAAGGGTTTTGGTTTTATCGAAATGGAAGGCCATGAAGCCCGCGCCGCCATTGCCGGCCTGAATGGCAAAGAATACAACGGCAAGTCATTGAAAGTTGGTTATGAGTCTCCCAAGGCGGGACGTCGTGGCCGCTAAGCATTAATCTGGATACAGCAGGCAGGTTCCGGGCAATACTCCAGATTTCATAGCCTTACTCTTGAACCATATCTACACTGTTTCTGACATTCAGGATTTTGTAATCGAAAAACCTGAAGGCCAGATAATAAATCTTAACAGCAACAACAGTTAACAGCTTTGTTCAGGGAATCTCTGATCGAGTCCTTATCATTTTATACTGACTAAAACCGTTCGGATTTTCCCTGATTTCGTTGCAATAGAATAAAACCACATCACTTCTTGAAAAACCTAACACTCGTCACAGCCTGCTACAACCAGACTTAATCAGAGTTTCCCTGACGTTTAAAACCCAGATGAATTAATAAGGCCAGCCTTAAGTGACTGCCAATATTCAGCAGATCTTAAGTCAGTTAATATACATTTAATTAGACTGGATAGATCGATCATATAAGTTTATGAAATTATTAATTATAGAGGACTCTGTGCGTCTCAGGCAGTCACTGAAAGCCGGCTTCAAGCGCCTGGGATATGCGACAGATGATACCGGCGATGGCAAACAAGGCCTGAGCTTTGCCATGATTAATGACTACGATGTCATCATCCTGGATCTCATGCTGCCATCAATGGATGGCTTGAGCATTCTTGAGCAGTTGCGTGATCATCGTAAAAACACCAATGTACTGATCTTATCAGCCAGAGACCAGGTTGAAGACCGCATCAAAGGCCTCAACCTGGGAGCCGATGATTACATGGTAAAACCCTTCTCCTTCGATGAATTGCACGCCCGGCTACTGACCCTGGTCAGGCGCATGCACGACATCAAGTCACCCCACATCAACCTTGGGCAACTCACAATCGATACCACCATGTGCCAGGCCAACGTCAATCAACAGCCACTGGAACTGACACCAAAAGAATACCTGATCCTTGAGCACCTCGCCCTCAACCAGGGTCGAGTCATCAGCTATGACTCTATGGAAAACCAGCTATATTCCAGTGTTGAAGCGGTAACCCGAAATACCCTGGAAGCCCATGTCAGTGCCCTGCGTAAAAAACTCAAGCAGGCCCAGTTACCTGATTTACTCAAAACCAAACGTGGTTTTGGTTATTACATCGAAAAATAATGACTTCCTATTCCATAGAAAACCAGCTGGGCAAACGCATCATAATTGCAACCGGACTGGTATTTCTACTCGTCGCTATCACGGCCGATATCGCCATAATTAGCTGGCTTGAAAAAGAATATGATGCCAACTTGCATGCCAAAGCCAAAACCCTGGTCACCCTGACCAAAGACCTGGACGATGGCGTCGATTTTGACTTCGCCGAAGAATTCATGCCTGAATATGGCATTTCAGACTCATCCGAATATTTTGAATTATGGACCCATGACGAAGGCGTGTTCGAACGCTCAGACTCACTATTAGATAATGATTTGCCTTATCTGGGCCTTGAACAGCAGGGATACGCTTTTCAGGATTTGCCGCTGATCGACAGCCGACAGGGTCGCATGATCCAGATTGTCTTCCTACCACAGATACCCGAAGACGAAGACCGCACCCCCGAGCGACTGGCTGCGCAAAAACTTATGACCCTTGCCGTGGCCAGGGAACGCGAAAGCCTGGACCAGCTCATTACTCGCACTCACCTGGCTCTTAGCATCAGTTCCATTTTGATACTGTTGATTATCTACAGCCTGGTGAAAATCACCGTGAGAAATGAATTACAACCTCTGCGGGTAATAAAAGAACAGATTAAAATACTGGATGCCGACAATCTTTCTTCCCGCATCAATATAGACTCACCGCCGGATGAATTGCTCGATGTCATCACTCAATTCAACCAGCTAATATCCCGCCTTGAACTATCTTTCACCCGGGAGCAACGTTTTAGCTCCGATGTCGCCCACGAATTGCGCACGCCTATTGCCGAGCTCAAGTCAATGGCTGAAGTGGCCTTAAAATGGCCGAATGATATCAGGCTCAGTAATAAGTTTTATACCGGTGTGCTGGAATCCAGTAGCCAGATGCAGAAACTGGTAAACAATTTGCTGGCACTGGCACGTTGTGAAAAAGGACTGATCGAACTCGAACCAGGAGAAACCTGCCTGAACACATTAGTTGAAAACAGCATTCAACACCATCAACAGGCGATATCTGCCAGGAAACTAAAACTGGTATCTAACATACCGAAAAAACTAAATATTATTACCAGCGTCACTGAATTCGAACAGATTATTAATAATTTAATTGCAAATGCCATTGAGTACAGCCCGGAAAACACAGAGATAAATCTGTCACTCTCCACCAGTAATAATTTTTCAACACTCTACATCGTTAACACCGCAGAAGATTTAACAGCAGAAGACCTGCCCCTCATGTTTGACCGACTCTGGCGTAAAAGCAAATCCAGGTCCTCATCGATGAATTCAGGCCTGGGACTTTCATTAGTTAAAGCATATGCAGAATTATTAAAACTCGATATCAAAATCGAATTATCCGACCAGAAACAGCTCCAGGTCAGCATCGGTAAAATTTCAACGATATAGAAGGACAGGCATTCTATTAAGGAGATTCAGGAGCCTGATAATAAGTGTTTTTTGTCATCCCGACTGATAGGGACGAAATGACAGGTTAATCAGAGCTCCCTTGGCAGGAATTATTGATATTAATAGCAATTCATTTACTTTTGGAGGTAATTGATATGAAACATATATCCTGCACTGTACTTACCCTGGCTTTAGTTGCTGGCCTGATAC
>CBDULX010000041.1:0-17366 GCA_965368175.1 uncultured Gammaproteobacteria bacterium
CCTTGATAGGCTTACTGGTTGGCCAGCGCTAAAAAACTGTTAATTTTATTCATATATTATGTCTGAAACTGTTATTAAACCCATTAATTATCAGCAAAAATTAGAGGTTGCTCAGCAAACTGAGCACTTTATAAGGCTGGCAGAAAAAAAATATGACTGTTTATTGCCGGATATTCCCCTGAAATTTGACTTAACCGGGCGTGCTTCCGGTATGTATGTGGTGCGGAATACGGATCGTTACTTTCGGTTTAATCCCTATCTGTTTGCGAAATACTATGATGATGCACTGTCATCCACCATTCCCCATGAAGTGGCACATTATGTTACTGATGTGCTTTATGGATTAAGAAAAATTAAACCCCATGGTATCGAATGGCAATCGGTGATGCGAGATTTCGGTATCGAGCCAAGGGCCACCGGGCGTTACGATTTAACGGGTATCCCGGTGAGAAGACAACAGCGTTTCAGTTATAGTTGCGCCTGTATGAACCACCAGGTATCCAGTAGTCGGCATAATAAAATACGCCGAGCTAAGGTGACTTACTTCTGTCGCAAATGTGGAAAGCCAATCGAACCTGAAAATAATGCCCTGTAGTGGTTCTCAGGTGGTTACTATAACCCGCATAGCATCCAGCCTGAGGCTGGCATTTTCTAACACCTGAGTCAGTTGTCTCAACTGAAGTTCAAAATACTGGATTTCTTCATCCCTGACATTAGGATTAACACTTTGCAGGGCTTTCAGACGATTGATTTCCGTTTGCAGGGCCTGCTGACTTCTGGCATGTGCTTCAGCCATGATTTTGGGCGCATTGGTGTAGGCCAGTTGTTCAGAGGTGGTGATCAGTTTCCTTAATTCGCGCTGTTTGGCCTTAATGATTTTATTAGAGGTACTGCTATCAACCAGGGTCTGATGCTGATTGATGCTGGCATGAGGCAGAGCCTGGTGATGATCGCGGCCCTGTTCATCGATTAATACCCGGATCATGGTGGTTGGCAGGTAACGATTGCTTTGCAGTTGTTTGCTGGATGCTGACTCCATCAGATACAGACATTCCAGTAACAGGCTGCCGGGTTTCAGGCCTTTGTAGTTGACAGCAGTGAGCGCTGTATTGCCAAGTTCGCTGGTTTGTACCATGTCCATGGCGTTGATGATTAATGGGTGCTCCCAGCTTAAAAAATGAATGTCTTCATTTTCAAGAGCCGTATTGCGGTCGTAGGTGATGGTCAATCCATCATCGGGCAGCCCGGGGAAGCTACTGATCATGTGTTCGCCTGGACGTATATGGTAACGATTAAGTGATAGTTCTTCAAAATCGAAACCCAGGCAGTCGTAGACATAATCCATATATTCATCGATGCTGGATTGTTCATCATCCTGTTGTGCCAGTTGTTGTAAACGTTGAGCCTGTTTGGGACGGCAGGAATTATATTCCAGTAAACGATCACGTCCCTGTTGCAGAGACTGATGCAGGTCTTTATAGCGCTGCTGAGTCTGACTGAGTAATTCTTTATAGGCTGCGTTGTCAGTGGCTGCCTGATTCAGCACCTCCTGCAGTTGTGGCGCAAGCTGATCGTATATGGTGCTGCCTTCAGGGCAGGTATGCTCAAAGGCATTCAGTCCTTCATGGTACCAGTTGAATAATACCTGCTGCGCGGTATGCTCAAAGTAGGGCACATGTAACTGGATGGTTTCGCTCTGGCCGATGCGGTCCAGTCGACCAATGCGTTGCTCCAGTAAGTCGGGATTCAGCGGCAGATCGAATAATACCAGGTGGTGAGCAAACTGGAAGTTGCGGCCCTCACTGCCGATTTCCGAACATACCAGTACCTGACAGCCGTCATCTTTTTCGGCAAAAAAAGCAGCGGCTCGGTCTCGTTCCACGATGCTCATCTGTTCATGAAATACCGAAGCCTGTATACCATCATAGAGTTTTAGCTGCTGGCTAATGGTTAGCGCGGTTTCGGCATGGGCGGCAATTACCAGTATTTTTTGTGGCCACAGCTGTTTTAATTTATCCACCAGCCAGTGATAGCGGGGATCGAAGTCAGTCCAGCTGGATTGTGGCTGGTTTTCTGTAAATTCAATATCAGGATATAACGGCAGTTCAGATTGCTGGTATGCCTCTGGTAATGGCATTGGATAATGATGCAGTTGTCGTTCTGGAAAACCCTTGATGGCATCGCGGGTATTTCGAAACAGGATACGGCCGGTACCGTGTCGATCGAGTAAATGCTCGATCAGTTGTTCACGCGCCGCGCTCTGTTCGTTTCCATCAGCCTGCTCATCCGCCAGGGTATTCAGCAGTTGCTGGTTATCGCCTTCCCCCAGTGTTTGTTTGATCAGTGCCAGGGTGGTTTTGTCCAGGGTTTGTTCGGATATCAGGTTCTCCATGGCATGAGCAATTGGCTGGTAGCTTTTTTCTTCTTCAAGAAACTGCTGGTAATCACTGAAACGATCCGGGTCGAGCAGTCGAAGTCGAGCAAAATGGCTGTGTTTTCCCAGCTGTTCCGGAGTGGCGGTGAGCAATAGCACACCCTGGGTAACGGCAGCCAGACGTTCCACCAGAGTATATTGCTCGCTGGCTTTTTCTGCAGACCAGGTCAGGTGATGGGCTTCGTCCACGACCAGTAAATCCCAGTTACCATCCAGTGCCTGTTGCTGGCGATGCCTGTCCTGTTGCAGGAAATCCAGGCTGCAGATGATCAGCTGTTCAGTCTGGAATGGGTTGCCATGTTCCGATGCTTCACTAAAGGCAGAGTCTTCGATGGCCTGGCAGCGTGATTCATCGAAGACAGAAAACATCAGATTAAAACGCCGGATCATTTCCACCAGCCATTGATGAACCAGGGTCTCGGGGACCAGTATCAGAACTCTCTGGGCCTGTTCGGATAACAGTTGCTGATTCAATATAAGGCCGGCTTCGATGGTTTTACCCAGCCCCACTTCATCGGCCAGTAATACCCGCGGTGCAAATCGTTTGGCCACTTCATGGGCAATGTAGAGCTGGTGGGAAATCAGACTGGTACGGCTACCGGTGAGTCCGGTGAGTTCTGAATGGGCCAGTCGGTTACTGTGAAACAGACTCAGGTAACGCAGTTCAAACCATTTAGCAGAGTCTACCTGGCCAGTGAACAGGCGTTCACTGGGCTTGTACAACTGGATGGCATTGTCCAGCCCCGATTCATCCAGTTCCGCAGGCTCGCCCTGTTCATCCAGCCCACGATAGCTAAGCAGGCCGTCCTGCTCAATTACCGATTCTATGGTCAGTTTGCTGCCCTCAAAATCGGTGATGCTATCGCCCGGCGCAAACACTACCCGGGTTAATGGTGCGGATTGTTTGGCATAGGTGCGGGTTTCGCCGGTGACTGGAAAATGGATGGTGAGCGTACGGTGTTCCACCGAGAGAATAGTGCCCAGGCCCATATTCAATTCTGCGTCACTGATCCAGCGTTGGCCGGGAATAAATTCTTGCACCTGTGTGCCTCCAACGGAAAAAAGGTGGGTATATTAGTGGAAAGCCCTGGAAATGTGGAAATTATATCCAATAAAATTGATCAAGATGAAACCGATGTGGGAATTTTTGATCTTTTTTGCCAAAGATACCGGTGGAATAACCCGGTCAGCTTCTTTATGATTGCCGGCAGTTTTTTTGATTTACAGACATGTAACCAGGTTTAATATGAAAGCAAATGAACTCAAACGCGGCATGGCCTTCGTGCAGGACGCCCAGACGGTGATGGTAAAACAGGTGACTGTACAAACCGCATCATCCAGAAGTGGTAACACGCTGTACAAGGTACGCGGACAGGATCTGGTGAGTGGGCAGAAGTTTGAACGCAGCTATAAAGGTGATGAGCAGGTTAATACGGTGGATGTTTCCAAACGAGCCGTACAGTTGTTATATCGCGACGCAGAAGGCTGGACCCTGATGGACAGCGAAAGCTATGAGCAGTTTACGGTGGCTGACGAAGCCATCAGTGACGAGCTGCCGTATTTATCCGAGGGACTGGAAGGTGTCAACGCATTGATTTCTGATGAAGTGTTACTCGGCATAGAACTACCAACCACGGTGGTCCTGACGATTGATGATTGTGCCCCTGGAATGAAAGCCGCATCTTCATCAGCCAGAACCAAGCCGGCAACTCTGAATACCGGACTGGTGGTACAGGTGCCGGAGTATTTAACTCCGGGAGAGAAAATCAAGATCAATACCGACTCCGCTGAGTTTATTTCCCGGGCCTGAGTCAGCAGGTTTCGAAGCAACCATGACAGACTGGATTGTATACATACTGCGCTGCAAGGATAACAGCCTGTATACCGGCATCACCATCGACATTGAGCGGCGACTGGTCGAGCACAATGGCGATAATCGTCTGGGTTCCCGTTATACCCGGGCCCGGCGTCCGGTTACTCTGGTGTACCAGGAAAAAGTCACTACACGGTCACAGGCCTCGCGGCGAGAAGCGGAAATCAAACAGCTGAGCAAAGCGGATAAAGAACTACTGATTGTATCTGTTGTTGATTGATAAAAGAAAACGCAAATGGACGCGAATGAACGCAAATAAATGCAAATATTTTGGTGTAGTAGTTCATGTGATCTACCGCTTTGGCAAACGGAATTCGATATAATCTGACAGCTACCAGGGTATTATCTAGCCAGAACCCGATGTTTTAAATTGAGTTATATGAGGTCAGCTTAGACCGCAAGGGAGACCCTCGTGGTTTCGGACTGTCAGGCTGGATCTAGCCAAAAGCAGACTGATCAAAAATTTAAAACTTTGCTACAGAGGCACAGAGGGCACAGAGTTTTTATAAGTACGCCCCTATTACAAGCATGACAGCTTTCTCTGTGACTCTGCGGCAAATATTTTTTGATTTTACTTCAGCTTCAGGGTGTTGGCTGCTGTTAGTTATTAAATTCTCAACTGTTCGCTAATGATTGAAATCGGAAGCTTTTTAATAATGGTTGAACAAACGATTTAGGGACTTTGTAGCTATTTATTATAAATGATTCGAAATGTTTTTCGATTTTAAAGTTTTTATAATCCCGCTCTGGAGTAAGCAGAGGAGGGAGTGATTTATGAGGAGTTGTGCAGCAGCCTCATAAATCGCGAGCGACGAAGGTACCACTATACATTTTTGATTTTGCATAGTGGCTTGCGACCTGGGGCGGCATTTTCTTGGTTACCTTCTTTGTTGCCTGCATGGACGTAGGTAAGGAGCGTGAGCACGACTGTATGGATACAGGAGGTAGAACAATGCCCGGAGCAATTATCGAGGATGCGGAAGCTTTGCTGGTGACAAAGAAGTAACTCGCCTCGGCAACTGCTCCTGCGTTGCTCTACCTCCTGCATCCATGCAGTCGAGCTGGCGAAACCAATGCTTAAAAAATAGTACACTCTAATTGATTTGTCATTTCGACCATAGAAAAAAATCCAGACTTAATTAGATGCTCATGTTAATGTGCCAATAAAACAAAGGATTAGAAGTATTCTAGGCCTTTGTTTTTGCTAGTGGAATAATGAGCGTCTACTTCTGGAAGGGCATTAAGCCCTGGCCTAAATGAGAAAATTAAACCCAAAGCTATTTCCATGCGTCAGAACACATCTCGACAGCAATCGTTTACTTGTACAAACAAAGGTATGCACTGTCGCAGGCTGTTTTTACCTGGAATTTCACATTGGCCTCAACGATAAAGGTTTCGTTGACGGCTATATCGCGCCAGTCATTTTCACCGGGTAATTTCACCGACATATTTCCACTAATCAAAGTCATATGCTCGATGGAACTGGTGCCAAACTCGTAGTCACCGGCGGCCATGACGCCGATGGTGGCGGGATTTTTCCCAGTATTGAAAGCGATGGATTTCACCTGGCCATCAAAATATTCATTTACCTCGAACATGTTTTTTCCCCGTTAGACTTCAAAGCGCGCTATTCTAACAGAGGTCACAATCTATTATTAGAGGTGCCCTATAGCTGTGTATTAAAAGAACACTGCAATCTTGCAAGTGTGCCATTGATTTGAAAACAGGGGCTTCATGTGAATATTCAGGAACTGCTGAAAGAAATTCAGCAACTGCAACAACGAGTGGCTGATGAAATCAGTCGTGAAGCCAGAGATCTTGGTTACAAATTACAGCACGGTCGCGTTGCCTTCGAGCAGGAGGTGGTGGACAGGCATCGACAGATGGCCAAGAAAATGCGCCAGTATCTGGCGGAGTGCACATGGCTGGGGCTACTGGTGTCGCCAGTCGTCTATAGCCTGATCATTCCGGTGGTCATATTCGATGTGTTCCTGCTGGTGTATCAGCTAATCTGTTTCACTGTGTTTAAAATCCCAAAGGTGCATCGCCGTGACTACATCGCCCTGGATCGCCATAAGCTGAAATACCTCAATCCCATCGAGCGCTTCAATTGTGTTTATTGTGGTTATGCCAATGGATTAATCGCCTACGCTATGGAAATTGGCTCTCGTTCCGAACAGTACTGGTGTCCTATCAAGCATGCCCGTCCGTTGGTGGCGAGTCATCCTCATTATCCTGGTTTTGCGGCCTATGGTAATGCAGAAGAGTATATGCAGCGTATTGAGCAGTTAAGAAGTGAGCTGTTATCTATGGAAACTCAGGTACAAAATAAAAAAGACTCTGGGCAGGATGATTGAGAAGGAACCTGTCTGGATGCAATAGTCTAAGCTATGATTATCTGCTGGCAGACTTGCTCTGTTTGTACTTAGATGGTGCAGTAAACATAGGTCCATCAATAGTAAAAGTGTAATAAGTTATTGATAAATTAGTGTTTTGTATGAGCTGTCTGGCTGGTGTGTTTTTTGCCTTAGTTGTAATGACAGGCTGTATACTTAATTTTCCAGAACAGGATAAATGATATGCAAATGCAAGAAATTAAAATGATTGCCAAAGGCAACGGTATAAAACCATCTCGTATGACTAAACTTCAACTGGTACAGGCAATTCAGCGACAGGAAGGTAACTTTAGCTGTTTTGGTACCGCCATGAATGGAGAGTGTGATCAAATGGGCTGTTTGTGGCGAAAAGACTGTTTTTCTGAAGCCAGAAAGGCAGCCAAAAATATCAGTTAGACTTCTTTTTTTTCGGAGCTACGCTGGCGTTAGCCTTGCTATCAGTCTGGCAGTCATTCATCGCCTGCTGGTAAAGCGCAGTGTATTGCTCGGCACTTTTCTGCCATGAATAGTCCTGGGCCATTGCATTCAATTGCAACTGTTTCCATATAACGGGCTGCTGATAATAAGTAATGGCCGTTTGCATGGCCTTGAGCAGGGCCTTTGAAGTATCGTCTTTCACCACAAAACCATTGGCGGTTTTGTTTTTAATAGTGGCTTTACTGGTATCTACCACCGTATCTGCCAGGCCACCCACGTTGCGGGCAATGGGCAGGCTGCCATAGCGTAAGCTATAGAGTTGATTCAGGCCGCAGGGCTCGAAGGTGGAGGGCATTAGATACATGTCGGTAGCAGCTTCAATACGGTGGGATAACTGCTCGTCATAGCCAATAATTACAGCCATTATCTTCGGGTGTTTTTTGGCAAATGCGCTCAGGGCCTGTTCATATTTTTTCTCGCCGGTACCCAGTATCACTAATTGTATCGACCAGTCCTTAATCGTATTCAGGCTGGCTAAAATACTTTCCAGTCCTTTCTGTTCCACCAGTCGGCTGACCATGGCAAACATCGGAATAGCATCATCGACGGGCAACTTGAGTTGCCGTTGTAACTGGCGTTTGTTTTCGATTTTTTTGCTCAGACTGCGTCGATTATAGTTCTGGACCAGATACGGATCCTGTCCCGGATTCCATACCTGGGTGTCAATACCATTGATGATGCCACTGAGTCGTCCCTTGCGATAGCGTAACAGGCCATCAAGTCCATAGCCAAATTCAGCTTGCTGTATTTCTTCGGCATAGGTTGGGCTTACGGTATTTATGCGATCGGCATATACCAGGCCGCCTTTAATGAATGATAACTGGCCATGAAATTCAAGTCCGTCATACCCCCTGAGTTTGGCAGGAATGCCCAGTTCTTCGAAAGCCGTATAAGGAAACAGGCCCTGATAAGCCATGTTGTGTATGGTGAAAACGGTGGCCGGGCGTTTGGGTTCGTCGGATAACAATGCGGGCACCAGTGCGCTTTGCCAGTCATTGCTATGCACAATGTCTGGTTGCCATTTGAGTTTGCATCGGTCCATTGCAATATCTGCGGCTACTTTTGAAAACAGGGCAAAACGAAAAGCATTATCAGCCCAGGATTTGCCTTTGGCATCCAGATACGGGTTGCCGGGGCGATCATAAGCGACAGGACAATCCACCAGCCAGGTTTTGATTCGGCTGCCGGGCAGGATGGTTTCCAGCAGCTGGATGCTATGCCCCTGGTATTCAAGCCGGGCAACCGGTTTTGAATGTTTGATTTTACTCATTACATCCCGGTAAGCAGGCAATAACAGACGCACATCATGCTGATTTTTATGCAGTGCGCGTGGCAGGCTGCCGGCAACATCACCCAGACCACCGGTTTTAATCAGTGGAAAAACTTCACTGCTAACATACAAAATACGACTCATCAGACTTTTTTCAGTACTATACCGGCCAGTGGTGGCAAGGTCAGGTTCAGAGAATAGTCGCGGTTCATCCAGCTTATGTTTTCGGCTTCTATGTACTGACCATTGCCGACATTGCTGCCATCATAATATTCCGAATCGGAGTTTATCAGCTCTATGTACTGACCTTCTTCGGGGACCCCGACCCGGTAATTGTAGCGGGGAAGCGGAGTGAAGTTGAGCACCACGATAAAGCTGCCTTCCTCGCTGTGTCTTAGATAAGATAACACTGACTGGTCGGTGTCATTACAGTCTATCCACTGGAAACCCTGGGGTTCGAAGTCGTATTTATATAGTGTCGGTTCATTTTTATATAAGTGATTGAGGTCACTTACCAGTTTTTGTACACCCTGGTGGCAGGGGTATTGCAGCACATACCAGTCCAGCGCCTTATCGTGATTCCACTCATCGCCCTGACCAAATTCGCAGCCCATGAATAACAGTTTTTTACCTGGGTAGGTAAACATATAGGTGTACAGCAATCTCAGATTAGCAAATTGCTGCCAGCTGTCACCGGGCATTTTATACAGCATCGAAGACTTGCCATGGACCACTTCGTCATGGGAAAAGGGCAGCACAAAATTTTCGGTGAATAAATACAGCAATCCGAAGGTGAGTTCATGGTGATGATAATGACGATAAACCGGGGGTTTGCTCATGTAATGCAGGGTATCGTGCATCCAGCCCATATTCCATTTCATGGAGAAACCAAGCCCGCCAAGGTCAACCGGACGGGTGACCTGAGGCCAGGCGGTGGATTCCTCAGCAATCACCATGGTGCCTGGATGTTCGGCATGGGTGACCTGATTCAGTTCCCGCATGAAGGCAATGGCTTCCAGGTTTTCATTACCGCCGTGGATATTGGGAATCCAGTCGTCTTTCTTCCGTGAATAATCCAGGTAAAGCATGGAGGCGACCGCATCTACACGCAAACCATCGATATGGTATTCCTCCAGCCAGAACAGAGCACTGGACAGCAGGAAGTTTTTGACTTCATTGCGGCCATAGTTGTAAATCAGGGTGCCCCAGTCTCGGTGTTCACCGCGTCGAGGGTCTTCGTGTTCATAGAGCGGGCTGCCATCATACATGGCCAGTCCATGTGCGTCTTTTGGAAAGTGGGCGGGTACCCAGTCGAGGATGATGCCGATATCGTGCTGATGACAGTAATCGACAAAATAACGGAAGTCATCACCCGTGCCAAATCGGCGGGTGGCGGCAAAATAACCGGTAGTCTGGTAACCCCATGAGGCATCCAGTGGGTGTTCCGTAATCGGCATTAACTCAATGTGGGTAAAACCGGTCTTCTGGATGTACTCCACCAGTTGATGGGCCAGTTCCCGGTAATTTAAAAAATGTCCATCGGCGTCTCGTTGCCAGGAACCCAGGTGTAACTCATATATTGACATGGGTTCATGTAGCCAGTCATGCTGGCGTCGCTGTTGCATCCAGTCCTGGTCGAGCCATTGGTAAGTTCCTTCCTTAACGACAGAAGAGGATGTTTTAGGCCGCATTTCAAACTGCTGACCGTAGGGATCGGTTTTTTCCACCACCATTCCGGTGGCCCGGTTTTTGATTTCAAATTTGTAAAAGGCGCCTATGTTCACCCCGGGAATGAATAGCTCCCAGACCCCACTCTGCCCCAGGTTGCGCATGGGGTGACGGCGACCATCCCAGTTATTGAAATCGCCGATGACACTGACACGCTCAGCATTAGGCGCCCAGGTGGCAAATAACACACCGTCTACATTTTTGGTGCTATGTTCATGAGCCCCCAGTATGCGGTAGATATGCCAGTGTTTACCGGCGGAGAACAGGTTCAGGTCGAAATCGGATAGCTGGGCCGGGAAACTGTAAGGGTCATAATTGATGCTTTCATGACCGGAGCCATCGATGCGTTTGAGCTGGTAGTTGTCAGCTATCTGCTTGCCGGGGCCGCTCCATTCAAAAAAGTCGGAATTGGGAATGCGTTCCATTTCAATTTCATCGGGCATGATGAACATGGCCTGAGTATCAGGTGAAAATACTCTCAGGGTAGCTGTTTTATCTTGTCGGTGTAAACCAAGTAGGCTGAAAGGGTCATAGTGACTGGCCTGAGCAATTTTCCGGTGTTCTTCGGTATACAAGGATTTAGTCATAATATTCCACTTGTTATTTATGCCTGGTTTGTTGATGATTAATGCAAACGAATATTGAGTATATTAATAATTCGGGGGTTCATCCTATTCACAGCAAGTTACATGCACATTAACATGGCTGTAATCTGCCCCGGGTATTATTGCATGTGTGTACAGCTTCTGTAACTAGGTTGAATTGATCATCATATGTGTCATCAATGAATAATAAAGTATTACGCACCTGATTAGTGCATTTTGTTGATCCAGATAAACTTTTTGCATGAATTACTAACATGAAACATCCAGCTTGCTTCATAATTAACAATGAGGCTATGGTTTTTTATGGCACACTTGTTGCGGAATAAACTATAAATCATATGATGGCTTGATTAATCCTCTGCTAGGGCTGATAAATAAATATATAAATAACAGGTAATATTAAATGAGAAAAACAGAATCGCAACGTTTTATCAGTAATTTGACTCGTAATACCCTGGCCCTGATTATGGCAGGGGGGCGAGGTTCACGTCTCAGTCATCTCACTCAGTGGCGTGCCAAGCCAGCGGTTCCATTCGGGGGGAAATTTCGTATTATCGATTTTCCTCTTTCCAATTGCGTCAATTCAGGTATTCGCCAGATTGGCGTGCTTACTCAGTATAAAGCCCATTCATTAATACTTCATATACAGCGGGGATGGGGGCATTTACGGGCAGAATTTGGTGAGTTTGTCGAACTGTTACCGGCACAGCAAAGGGTTGAGACCTCCTGGTACACAGGTACGGCTGATTCTATATTCCAGAATCTGGATATTATCCGCATGCATGCACCGGAGTATGTGCTGATACTGGCCGGAGACCATATCTATAAAATGGATTATGGCGATATGCTGGCAGCCCATGTAGAAAACCAGGCAGATATTACCGTGGGTTGTATTGAAGTTTCTCTGGAGCAGGCTAAATCCTATGGCGTGATGGGTGTTAATGAAGAAAATCGTATTCACAGTTTTCTTGAGAAACCTGAACATCCTGAGCCTCTGCCCGGTAGTGATGACTCAGCACTATGCTCGATGGGGATCTATGTATTCAATACCTCCTTTCTGTTCGAGCAGTTAATCAAAGACGCCGATACTCCAAATTCCAGTCATGATTTTGGTAAAGATATCATTCCCTCGGCCATAGAAAAATATCGGGTGTACGCCTACCCATTCCGTGATGTGCAGAGTGGTAAACAATCTTACTGGCGGGATGTGGGTACAGTGGATGCTTTCTGGTCAGCGAATCTGGAGCTTATCGGTGTGACGCCAGAGCTGAACCTGTATGATAATAAATGGCCAATCTGGACCTACCAGGAGCAATTGCCTCCGGCCAAGTTTATTTTTGACGAGGATAAGCGACGAGGTATGGCAGTGGATTCACTGGTGTCTGGTGGCTGTATTATTTCCGGTGCTACTATTCGCAATTCCCTGTTATTCTCTAATGTCTGTGTGGATGATTACAGTCAAATCAATTCCTCCGTTCTGTTGCCAGAAGTGGTGGTTGGCAAAAACTGTGTCATAAACAAAGCGGTAATCGATAAGGGCTGTGAAATCCCGGATGGTACGGTGATCGGGGAAAACCTGGCCGATGATGAAAGAAGATTTTCTGTGACGCCCAATGGTGTCGTACTGGTAACTCCTGATATGTTAGGTCAACAATTACACTATGTCCGCTAAACTTAATGTCGTACTCTACTGGCACATGCATCAACCCGAGTATCGGGATTTACGTAATGGCGAATATCATCAACCCTGGACTTATCTCCATAGCATAAAAGATTATGTTGATATGGTGGCGCATCTGGAAGCTGTACCTCAGGCCAGAGCAGTGATTAATTTCGCGCCGATATTGCTGGAGCAAATTGAGGATTATCGGTTACAGCTGGAAGGTTTTCTGTATCACGGTGAAGCTCTGCGTGATCCCCTGTTAAGGGCGCTGGCAGATGAGGTGATACCTGAGGATCGTGATAAACGCATTGCCCTGATTCGAAGCTGTATGAAATCCAATGAACAGCGTCTGGTCAATCGTTTTAAACCCTATCGTCAACTGGTGAGCCTGGCAAATCAATTTCTGAAAAAACCTGCCAGTCTCGATTATTTAAGCGGCCAGTTTATGGTGGATCTACTGGTCTGGTATCACCTGGCCTGGTTGGGTGAAACCGTACGCCGCACTGATCAGCGTGTGATCACTTTGATCAAAAAGAAACGGCTGTATAATTCCCATGATCGACGTTTACTGGTCGAGGTGATTTACGATATCCATCAACATTTACTGGATCGTTATCGGCAGCTGGCCAACCAGGGGCGTATCGAATTATCCATGACCCCCTATGCCCATCCTATTATTCCTCTGTTACACGATTTTCAGAGCGGACGCGAGGCAGTGCCGGAAATGGCTCTGCCGGAAGCCAGTGCTTATCCTGATGGTTACCATAGAGCCGAATGGCATATGCAAAAGGGACTGGAAAGCTTCAAACGTATTTTTGGATTTAGCCCCCAGGGCTGTTGGCCGTCGGAGGGTAGTATCAGCGAATCGACCGTAAATCTGCTGGCAGATCAGGGTATACGATGGCTGGCCAGTGGTGAAACCGTACTAAGAAATTCCATGCATAAATCCGGACTAGACAGTCATGGATGCCTTCATATGCCTTACCAGTTTCAGGAACAGCCAGTGCGTTGTTTTTTCAGGGATGACGGTCTGTCTGATCATATCGGCTTTAAATATGCCGACTGGCATGCCGATGATGCAGTTGCCAACATGATTCATAATTTGCAGAACATAGCCACCGCCTGTACCAATCATCCTGAGGCTATTGTATCAATCATTCTGGATGGCGAGAATGCCTGGGAATATTATCCGGAAAACGGTTTTTATTTTCTGACTGCTTTATATCAACAACTGTCTCAGCATGAGTCTATAGAATTAACTACTTATAGCCAGTATCTGGATACACATGAGTCAGCTATCCAGTTAAATCACATTGTGGCAGGTAGCTGGGTATACGGCAGCCTGAGCACCTGGATTGGCGACAAGGACAAAAATCGCGCCTGGGATATGCTGGTGGATGCCAAGCATGTTTTTGATCGTGTTATATCGGAGTCGCGGTTGTCTGAGGAAGACAGACATCGGGCCGAGTATCAGCTGGCTATATGTGAAGGTTCTGACTGGTTCTGGTGGTTTGGTGATTATAACCCCACCAATTCTGTGTCGGCATTTGATGAACAATACCGATTACATTTATGTAATCTTTATCACCTGCTGGGTGAGCCTGCTCCGGAATACTTATCCCATTCCTTTTCAGAGGGCAGTGGTGAACCGGCCATGGGTGGCGTGATGCTACCAGGACAACAACAAGAGTCGTAATCGGAGGGGGCGCAAATTACAAACAGCCAGAGCAAGCAACGAAGATCCGGTGTCTTATTGCATCCAACTTCATTACCGGGCTTATATGGTAACGGTGATATAGGACTTTCAGCCTATCATTTTATAGATTTTCTTAATTCATGCGGTTGCTCTGTGTGGCAAATGTTACCGCTGGGGCCAACCCATATTGATGGCTCGCCTTACCAGTGTTTATCCGTGCATGCCGGTAATACTCAGTTAATCAGTATCGACTGGCTGGTGAATAAAAACTGGCTGGATTTATCTTCGGTCGATTTAAGCGGCGATAGTCAAAGTTGTCGTGTTCGAGCACTGAAACAGGCATATCAAAAATTCAATACTGCTCACAGCAAGGATCAATGGCGGAAAAAATTTGATGTTTTCATTAAACAGCATCAGGACTGGCTGGAAGATTTCGCCCTGTTTATGGCGATCAAAAAAAACCTGCAAGGAGAAAAATGGTTTAACTGGCCAGATGAATTAAGAGACCGAGCTCCAGAAGCTGTTAAAGAAATTACCCGGGACCTCGCCGAAAGTATTGACCAGGTAAAATTTGAACAGTTTGTGTTCTTTACCCAATGGCATGAATTAAGAGACTATGCCATTGAACAGGGTGTTCTACTGTTTGGCGATATGCCTATTTTTGTTTCCCATGACAGCGCCGATGTCTGGGCGCATAGAGAAAATTTTCTGATTGATGAAACTGGTCAGGCCAGTGTCGTTGCCGGAGTACCGCCGGATGCTTTCTCGGAAACCGGGCAGCTTTGGGGCAATCCATTGTATGACTGGAAGGCCATGAAAGCGGATGGTTTCAGCTGGTGGCTTTCCCGATTTAGAACTCAGCATGAATTATTCGATATCATTCGCATAGATCATTTTCGTGGATTACAGGCCGGTTGGCAAATACCCGCTGAAGACGATACAGCGATAAATGGTAAATGGGTAAAAGTGCCTGGCGTACAGTTGTTGTCAGCACTCAAAAAAGAATTCAGTGATCTGGCACTGGTGGCGGAAGACCTGGGTGTGATCACACCACTGGTTGATGACCTGAGGGACAAGTTCTCGCTACCCGGTATGAAAGTATTACAGTTCGCATTTGGTGATAACAGCAATAATCCTTACCTGCCTCATAATTATTCACAAAACAGTGTGGTGTATACCGGCACCCATGACAATGATACAACCCTTGGCTGGTATCAGCATCTGGATAATTATTCACGTCGTCGTCTGCATGAATATCTGGCCTGCCCACAGCAAAATGAACTTGATATGCCCTGGGTAATGATTCGTCTGGCTTTATCATCGGTGGCTAACCTGGCGATTATTCCCATGCAGGATATATTGTCACTGGATTCATTGCACCGGATGAATACTCCCGGGACTATGGAAGATAACTGGCGATGGCGATTTGAGTGGACACAGATCTGGCCCAGTCTGGCCAATGATTTGTGGAAGTTGAATTCTACTTATAACCGGCTGGTTAGTGTAAAAAATAACCATGATAAGTAAAATTCATGCAAAAAAACGGGAACCTGTAGTTCCCGTTTCTGTTTAAGTTACTCGTAGCGTTTTACTGGCAGGCGGTAAGGAAACGAGCTTTTTTGCCTTTACAGATATCCGACTCAAATTGTTCGTTCTGTGGCTGGCTACCTGTGTTTTGACTGGAAGAAGGCTGTGTTGCCGCTTGTTGTCTTCGTTTTTCTTCAGCTCTGCGTTTTTCTTCTGCAGCGAGCCTGCGACGTTCTCGCTCTGCATTTTCACGTTGCGCCTGGGCTTTAGCAGCGGCAGCATTTCGTTGTTCTTCCTGTCTGGCTCGGTAAGCTGCTTGTTGTTTCTTTTTTTCCAGTTCCTGCTGGCGTTGTTGCTGTCTGGAACTGTGTAATCTGTTTTCGATTTTAAACAGCTCATCTTCAGCACCGGTTACACCCTTGGCTTTGGCTGATTTTAAAAGTGTGGTGGCCTTGTCGCTATCCTGTTTTACACCAACACCACTGCCATACATCTGGCCCAGCAGCAGCATGGCTTCGCCATCTCGACTGGCCGCTGATTTTTCAAGGGAACTTAACCAGGCTTTGTGTGAGTCCTTGAAGCCATTTTCACGAATATCAATATAGGCCAGTCGGTTGATGGCGGCTTTATGATTTTGAGCAGCGGCTTTTTTGTACCATTCAATTGCCTGTTTATGGTCTGCTGTTGTGCCCTGACCGGATTCAAGCATGTTAGCCAGTCTATACTGAGCATTGGCATTACCATTGGTGGCCAGCTTCATCTGAAACTCCAGTACACCGGCACCATAATTGGCTGCCTGAGTGACTGCGGTCATAGAGAAAAAGACTAATCCTGTAATGATGACGAATGAGTTCTTTAAGCGACTCAGGTTACTCATAATATTCATCCAGTTTAGAAGATTACGTCTACGGCCATGCTGATAACGTTAAAGTCTTTACCGTTGCTGGGTGCTGTTGTGTTCAGGCCAAAATTACCAGGTTCAGGTTCAACCACCATGTATTCAACTTTGAAATCGATGTTGTCATCGATATCGTATCTTATACCAAAAGCAACCGATTCCTGTTTGTTAGGTGGTATTGCGCCAGTGGCTACCAGCGCAGCTGGAAGTGCGCCTGTATAATCCTCACCATCAGATTTTGCATATGTCACATGGGGCAGGAAATCACCCATCTGCATACCCAGAGTTACGTAGAACCCTTCCTGGTTAGGGAAGAAGGCCTGTGTCTGGTTATCAACCTCAGTCTTTACATATTCAGAATAACCGATAAAGCCACTGAAGTCCCAGGACAGGCCAGCGGTGTACATCAGTGCTCGATCCTGATTGTCAAAAACAGCTGGAGGCGCACCAGGATTAGTAAGATCTGTAAATTCAATTACAACTTCTGGCGTAATGGCACCGATACGAAGCGTTACACTCTCAGTGTCCAACTGGAAATTAACGCCGTAACCATCCTGCGCCTGAAATAATGTTGCGCTATTTTCCTGTACCTGGGCAGACCCCACAAAAAACTGTGAAGTCAGTTTGGCAAAGCTGCCAAAACGGGTGATGTGTAACCATTCCACTCCCAGATAGTTTTTCATCGGGTTATTTTCATATACTTCAGACGGTGGACGAATCCAGGGATAGAGTGAACCGACGGTTATATAATCGGATAACAGGAAGGTGGACAGATTCAGTTTACCGGCACGGATGCTGG
>CBDULX010000042.1:0-17084 GCA_965368175.1 uncultured Gammaproteobacteria bacterium
TGGATCCGGTGATACCGCATAATCAAACACATAATCGCCAATAAAAGTGTACTGGTCATAAGCAAATCGAACAAGCAGCTCCGCATCATTATCCAGCAGGGTCTGGTATTTTAAATCCAGATAATCCCTGTTATCGGTAGTCTGGTTTCCTGGATCATTAAATTCCGAGCCATAGGAAGCCGTTGGAACAATTTTTTCACGACTGGAGTGGACAAAATTAAGACTGAAATCTTCATAGCTGTATTGCAAAAATAACTGCTCACTCTGATCACCATCCGCATCTTCAGCAATACCGTTATTGGTGGTGGAATCATCAAATTCCGGATAATACAGGGATGTATCTCCGTCACTGGTGTAATAAGTAGCGGACACCAGCACCTCGGCACCACTACTGAAGCGTTCGCCATATTGCACACTGGTTTCCCAGGTTCCCTGACTGCCAAGGCTGGCACTGATTTCCGTGGTTTGCAGATCACGTCCTGATTTGGTAATTATATTGATAACACCAAAAAAGGCGTTACTGCCATAAAGAGAAGAATTGGGCCCTCTGACGACCTCGATACGCTCAATCAAATCCACATTAATCGGCATGGCATGGTCGATAAAAGCCGAGTTATAAATATTGTCACCCGCATCATGGCCGTTGATGAGTAACTGAAAACGGGTATTATAATCACCCGGCAGACCAAAGCCCCGAATGCCCAGATAGCCATAATTGCGATCATAGTTTATGTAAAATCCGGACAGGCTATTCAATATATCGGACAGGGTTCGATAACCATACAGGCTGATTTCACGAGCGGTAACAATGCTCACCCAGGACGGTGCTTCGGTGACTTTCTGTTCATGCTTGGAGGCGGAATAGACAGAGGGGATGTCCTGAAATAACAGGGCATCTTCATTCAGTAATGCCAGGTCATCTTCAGTCTGAGCCGACACATTTGCGTTAACCCCTAAAAAGCAGATAAAACTCAACGCAGCCATGTACGTTTTCACTTACATTCCCCTGCAAATCGAATATTCACAATGATCATTCTCATTAATAATCAAGTGTAGACCAGATAGAGGGTTTTGCCTGACATCGCCGCAGGCACTGGTTTTCAGGCTAATTGACAGGTAAAAACCTGGCCTAATCAGCGCTGATCCTGGCTCGTTCCTCCTGCTGTATTTTCCACAACTCGGCGTATAGTCCCTGCTGCTCCAGCAACTGGTTATGAGAGCCCTGCTCTACAATCCGGCCCTGTTGCATCACCAGAATCCGGTCAGCATCCACGATGGTCGACAATCGATGGGCAATCACCAGGGTGGTATGAGCCTCAGCCACTTCACGCAAGGATGACAGAATGACCTGTTCGGAATGGGAATCCAGTGATGACGTCGCTTCATCAAAAATCAGTATGCGTGGATTTTTCAGTATCACCCGAGCTATGGCAACCCGCTGTTTCTCACCACCGGACAGTTTCAGGCCACGTTCACCCACAACGGTGTCGTAAGCTTCGGGCAGGCTTTCGATGAACTCATGAATATTGGCCAGCTGGGCCGCCCGTCGCACTTCACCTTCAGTGGCACCTGGACGAGCATACTGAATATTGTGAAAAATCGTATCATTAAACAGTACCGTATCCTGAGGCACGATGCCAATATTTTGCCGCAGGCTCAGTTGACTGACATCACGCACATCCTGGCCATCGATTTGAATACTGCCTCCGGTCACATCATAAAAACGGAACAGCAAACGGGCCAGAGTGGATTTCCCGGCACCGGATGGCCCCACTACCGCCAGCTTCTGACCACTGGGAATTTCAAAGCTAATATCATGCAGTATCTGCCGTTGCGCATTGTAGGCAAAATTAACATGGTCGAATTTGACACTGGCGTCCTTAACCACCAGCTCAGATACCCGGTCCGCATCCTGTATTTCAGGTGTGTTATCCAGCAGCTTGAACATTAAATCCATATCCGCAATAGCGTGTTTCATCGAACGATAAATAATGCCGAGAAAGCCCAGCGGAATGAACAACTGCAACATCATGGTATTGACCAGCACCAGGTCACCCAGGGTCATTTTGCCATCCAGTACACCCTGGGATGCCACCATCATAATCAGGGTAACGCCAATAGCAATGATAGAGCCCTGGCCAAAATTTAATAACGCCATGGAGCTGGTGCTTTTTACCGCCGCATTTTCCCAGCCCTGCAGGGTTTTATTATAACGTTCCAGCTCATAGTCTTCATTGCTGAAATATTTCACCGTTTCGTAATTAATCAGTCCGTCCACAGCCTGGGCATTGGCCCTGGAATCCAGTGCATTCATTTCATGACGAAAATGCATTCGCCATTCGGTGACTGCCATGGTATAGCCTAAATACACCGCCACCGTGCCAAAGGTAATCAGGGCAATACGGTACTCATACTGGCTGAATAAAATAATCGCCACCAGAAAAAACTCGGTAATGGTCGGAATGATATTAAAAGTTAAATAATTTAATATAGAAGACAGACTGCGAGCACCCCGATCCAGATCACGGGAAATACCTCCGGTGCGCCGCTCCAGATGAAAATTTAAAGACAGGTCATAAAGATGTTTAACCACCATAGTGGAAATATCACGCATGGCCCGGTAGCGCACTCGCGAAAATACTGCATCTCGTAATTCATTAAACAGGACATTAAACAGACGTAGCGCGCCATAACCCAGCAGCAAACCAACAGGTAAAGCTATGGCCAGTTGTTGTGGCTGTTTCAACATCAGTTCCAGATTATCGACAATTTCCTTCAACACCAGAGGTACACCGACGGTGGCCAGCTTGGCCAGCATCAGTGAAACCAGTGCGAATAACACTCGTCCCCGATAACCCCAGAGAAAAGGTAACATTCGCTTGATATTCTGTCGATCATTGCGCTCAGCATGGGGTGCTTCCGTGGGGCCGACGTGTATATACATTATATTTTTGAGTCGCGTGTGGTTAAATACCGCTAAAGTATAAATTCAAGTTGATCTTTTCAACAGAGTTTATGGAATAATAGGCAAATCGAAATTGAGACGAAACGCATCTATGTGTCGCCATCATAAATACAAAGCACTCGGGATAATCCTTACTTTTTTTATTATTACAGCCTGCAGCGATAATCAGTCTGCTAAAAATGAGAAATCCCAACCGGCACATAAAGTATTAACCGTTGAAGTAATTCGTCAGCAGGTTAGCATTCAAAAAGTATTACCCGGCACACTCACCGCACAACGAAAAGTGCAGATATTCAACCAGGAAGAAGGCCTGTTAACCACTCTGCCTTTCTATGAAGGCGACCGGGTTTCCAAAGACAGCCTTCTCGCATCACTGGATGATGCCTTAATCACGTCCGAACTCAACAAAGCCACCG
This sequence comes from uncultured Gammaproteobacteria bacterium, assembly GCA_965368175.1. GTDB lineage: Bacteria > Pseudomonadota > Gammaproteobacteria > SZUA-229 > SZUA-229 > CBDULX01. The sequence goes on from CBDULX010000042.1 coordinate 3,382, forward strand.
CCGCCCTCAAGCAGACCAGACTGAATTTAGACCGGGTTAAAAACCTGTTACCCAGAAAACTGGCATCTGAAGATGAAGTGGCCAAGGCCAGAACCGCAGTGGATATTGCTCAGGCCGAACTCAACCACCAGCAGACCCGACTCTCCTATACCCATATTCTTGCCCCGTTTGATGGAATTATCAGTGAACGCCTGGTGGAGCCCGGCGATGTGGTGCCTGTACACAGTCACCTGCTGAGCCTGATCGATACCAGCAGTTTGAAAGCCAGAGTCCATGTCTCGGAACTGCTGCTGCCGCTGATCAAAATGAACGATCCGGTCACCATTAAGATCGATGCCCTGGGTGATGCTACTTATACCGGCCGGGTGATCCGCAGCCACCCCACCATCGATGCCAACACCCGACGCGGTGTGATTGAAGTGGAACTGTCACCCGTACCTGAGAATGCCCTGCCCGGCCAGTTGTGCAGAATCAGCCTCAATACTCAGACAGCAGAACGCACGATGATTCCATTCGATGCAGTACGCCATGACAAGGACGGCGCCTATGTATTTCGAGTACTGAATAATAAAGCCATGAAAACCCCCATACGGACCGGTGTTCAAAATGACCAGATCATCGAGGTGCTGGATGGCATCAATGTCGGTGACCGTATAGTCAGCCAGGGTTTCTTCGGCCTGAAGCATAACCAGGCAGTTAGTGAAAGTTGATGAAACGCCGATTCAGAAGTGGTGGCCTGGCCGCCTGGTCGATCAGACGTCCCATAGCTGTCAGCATGCTGGCTCTGACCGTTGTGGTACTCGGCCTGTTCTCCTTTGAACGCCTGATCATCGATTTACTTCCGAAACTGATCTATCCGGAAATCAGGGTGCGTATCATGGACAGCGGTGTACCTGCCCGTATCATGGAAGACAAAATCACTCGCCAACTTGAAGAACAGCTGGCCATCACCGAAGGCGCCATTGCGGTGCAGTCCGATACCTCGGAAGGCCGAAGTGCCGTCAGCCTCAGCTTCCCCTATGGCATGGACATAGACATAGCTCTGCGGGAAGCCAGTACCCGACTGGACCGGGCCAAACGCTATTTACCCGACACCATCGACCCTGCCACCATTTACAAGCGCGACCCGGCACAGATTCCGGTGCTGGAGCTCAGCGTCAGTTCAAAAACCCGTGATCCGGTCGCTTTGCGCAGCTGGGTGGATTACGAGTTTGCCAAATGGTTTCTGAATGTCGAAGGCGTGGCCGCGGCCGAAGTTGGCGGTGGACTGGTACGGGAAATTCAGATCATTGTGGATCAGGAAAAACTGGCCGCCACCGGTTTTGAGTTCAGCGAGCTCATCGATATTTTGCAACGGGAAAACATCGATGTCGCCAGCGGTACTCTGTACATGGAAAACCGCCAGCTCAGTACCCGCACCCAGGGCCGATTTACCAATGCGGATGATCTGTCCAGCCTGCTACTGATTCCCAGCGGGGGGCGTAACATAGATGATGCGGTAAGACTGAGGGACATAGCCCGGGTGATCGATACCCATGAAGATGAGAAATTACGTATTCGCCTGAATGGCACACCGGGCATAAAACTATCCATCCAGAAACAGCCCCAGGCCAATACGGTGGCGGTAGTGGACCGAGTACTGGAAAAACTGGAATGGTTCAAAACCCAGAAACTGTTGCCAGCGGATATTATGGTTGAGAAGGTGGACGATCAGTCTACCTATGTCCGATATTCATTGCGCAATGCCACTACCGCGGCTCTATCCGGAGCCCTGCTGGCGATGCTGGTGGTGTACCTGTTCCTGGGTGACCTCAGACGCACACTGATCATATCCACCGCCATACCCCTGGCCATACTGGTTACCCTGTCCATTATGAATGTGTCGGGGCTGACTCTGAACATTATGTCTCTGGGCGGACTGGCCCTGGGTATAGGCCTGCTGGTAGACAACACCATCGTGATGCTGGAAAACATCTCCCGCCATCAACAAACCGATGTCGACAAGGATGCTGCACAGTCCGCCATCGATGCTTCGGCTGAAGTCACCAGTGCCATTACTGCCTCCACCACCACTAATCTTGTAGCTGTCATCCCTTTCCTGTTTATTGGTGGGCTGGTTGGCTTATTGTTCAGCGAACTGATCATTACCCTGTCAGCGGCAATTATCGCCTCGTTACTGGTGGCTCTAACTCTGGTGCCGACACTGGGTGCTCGAATCAAACCCCAGACGGTTTCTAACCAGGGGTTTCAGCGCCTGTTAAAAATCCTGCAAAATACTTACAGCGGCGCGCTCAAAAAACTGATCAAACTGCCCTGGCCGTTGTTCATAATTCTGATTCCTCTGCTGATATACAGTTTCTACGCCCTCTACAATGCACGTCAGGATTTCTTCCCCACCATGGATGAAGGCCGAATTTCCGTGGGCATTACCGCAGAAGCCGGTACCCGGCTGGAACAACTGGACGAAGCCCTGGCCCAGCTGGAACAGTTGTTCATGGCCCAACCGGAAGTACAGTCCACCTTTGTCATCTCCGGCGGTTCGGTATTTGGTCGCTCAGAATACGAGTCCAGCAATCGTGGCTCCATCAATCTGCAGTTAAAGCCCATGAGCGAACGCAACATCAGCAGTAAAGCCTGGGTTAAAAAAGCACAGTCTCAGATCGAAAAACTATCGCTCGTCGGCTACAAAATCCAGATGCGAGTAAAAGGTGTACGCGGCGTGCATCTGGGCCATGGTGATGATGACATCAGCATACGGGTACAGGGACCAGACATAAACATCCTGACAGAAACCGGTGATCAGATCATCCAGCGCATCAAAGATATTCCCGGTATCACTAATCTGCAACACAGTTATGAAGAACAGATAGAAGAGATGGTACTCAATGTGGATCGTGAGCGAGCCGCTGATCTGGGCATCCATGTCGATGACATCGGCAGAGCCCTGAGCATTGCCTTAAATGGCCTGGTAGTATCGGACTTCATCGACGGCGATCGTGAATACGACATACGTCTACGTCTGGACAAGCAGCTGACCCGTTCCAGCCAGGACATACAGAATATTATTGTAGCTGTGGACCAGGGCACCACCATTCGCCTGCGGGATGTGGCCAGCATACAGATACTGCCCACACCCAGCACGATTAAACGGGACAGCCAGCGTCGTATCGTAGAAGTGTCCGGTTCACTGGCCGAAGGCGGCAATCTGCAACAGATAATGCAACAGGCTTTCCAGCGCCTGCAATCGCTGGATTTACCGGAAGGTTACAGTCTTTATGATGGCGGTTCGCTGGATGCCATTCGAGAAAGCGAATCCACGGGCTATATCCTGATTGGGCTGGCCCTGTTCCTGGTGTTTGTGGTGATGGCGGTGCAGTATGAATCCCTGCGTAACCCGATTATTATTATCCTCTCCGTACCCTTTGCCCTGATTGGAGTGACCCTGGGTGTCGAGCTGTTCCTCGAACAGCAGCTGACCATGCCGGCCAAAATCGGCATTATCATGCTGGCAGGTATCGTGGTGAATAACGCCATAGTGCTGGTTGAGCAAATCGAAATACTGCGTGAACAGGGTGTACAGAAACTGGAAGCGATAATCGAAGCCGCCCGTCTCAGATTGCGACCGATACTGATGACCAGCCTGACCACCGTGATGGGTATGTTACCACTGGCCATAGGTCTGGGTGAAGGCTCTGAAATGCTTCGACCCATGGCCATGGTTATCGTTTTCGGCCTGACTTTTTCCATGCTGGTATCGCTATTCCTTATCCCTCTGCTGTATCAGCTACTTCATAAGGATTCACAGGCTTGATCAACTGGCTAAAGCCGGATTTAAATCCACAACTTGAACCTGGTAATGTGGATATCTGGTTATTTCATCTAAATATTGCTGAACCCCGTATCAAGCAGCTTTACCCTTTGTTATCAGCCGAAGAAAAAGATCGTAGTGAGCGGCTGGTGAATTTCATCCATCGAAAACGCATGATAGCCGCCCATGGTTTTATGCGCACAGTGTTATCTCTTTATTTACAACAGCCGGCAGAGTCGCTGGAATTTACCCGCGAAAACAGAGGCAAACCCTCCCTGAAACAAGCCACTGATGAAACTGATATTCAGTTCAACCTCAGCCACTCCCACAATCTGGCCATTCTGGCTGTAGCCGACAGGCAGGCCCTGGGTATAGACATTGAATTTATGGACCGAAAACACGAATGGAAAAAAATCATCCATCGTTTTTTCACCGATAAAGAACAGGCTGCAATATTCAGCCTGCCGGAAGCACAACAGGAACATGCCTTTTACCAGGTATGGACGCGAAAAGAAGCTCATATGAAAGTCACCGGACTGGGTTTACATTTAGGACCTGGCCAGTTCACGGTTACTGTGCCACCACAGGCAGCAGCGTTTATCGAAAACCATAAACAGCCGGATGATCGACAATGGTTTATGCAGGACTTAAGTTTGCCGGATACGTTTGATCAATATAGTGGGTGTTTGTCTTCTGATCAGCCGGTAACTCAACTGACGCAGTATTTGTTTTCTTAGTTTTTTTAAATTAAAAAACTTTGAAAAAGCACTGAGTTGTTTTGAAATATAGTATTAGTCGCTTTTAGCTTGAACTGTTTTTAAGCATTGGTTTCGCCTCCTGGCGAGTCACTTCTTTGTCTCCAGCAAAGCTACCGCATCCTCGGCAACCGCTCGGTAATTGCTCCTGCATTACTCTACCACCTATGTCCATTTAGGCGTCCTGCGTTGTTCTACTTAGGGCGTCCTGCCCTAATGCGGAACTAAGCCACATGGATGTGGTGAATGTCGATATTGCAGGAGCAATTATCGACCACGAATTACAAAAGACGTAATTCGCTTAGACATTCTCGCAGAAAGCTTCCTCAAAATCACTCCCTCCTCAGCTTACTCCAGAGGGGATTGTCAAAAGCACGAGATTTAGATTTTCTCTCTTTAAGTTCCCGCAATAGCGGATCACAATTATTTCTATTGTATGAAAACTCTCTAATTAATACCGTTTAGTGCTTATAAACTCTCGCTTCAACTCCATTACAGATCAGCTAATTATTCTTACACAATTTTTACCATCCTGTTTGGCCGCATACACACCTTTATCTGCTGCCAGAATCAGTTCTTCATAGTTCTTCATTCCTGGCGTTCGAACTGCGACTCCGACACTAATGCTGCCATACCAGGGTTCACCGCCCGTCGGCACACGAAGTTCCGATACCGCTTTATGAGTAAGCCCTGCGACAAACATTCCACCTTCTTTATCCGTGTCAGGACATATAATAATAAATTCATCGCCGCCTAAACGACATACAATGTCATCAGTTCGCACGGAATGCTTAAGAGTTTTAGCTAGCTCAAACAGCACCGAATCGCCAGAATCATGGCCATATGTGTCATTAATCTCTTTAAAATGATCCGCATCGATCATCATACAAGCCAGTGACAAATCATTTTGAATCGATTCCTCCCATATAGCGGCCAGTTGTCGCAAAGCATGTCGACGATTTGGTAGTCCCGTGAGAGCATCAGTTAAAGAAATTTCTTCGAGGTGAAGATTGGCTTCATATAGTTCTTTGGTACGTTGCGCAACTTTCTCCTCCAGTGACTGATTTAACTGGGTCAATTCCTTATTTCGTGCTGATACCTGCTGAAACAATCCATTCAGAGCAATAAGCAATGGCTCTGTAGCAGAGTTCCCCTCCCTTTCTTCACTCTCATAAGCTATATCTGACTTTACACCAGACTTAATGGCCACAATCTGCCTGGCCATGTTCTGATCTACACCCAGTATGTGATAAGCAAGCCAGTGCGTTAAAAAATCCAGCAGATTTTTTGCTGGATCAAGATTATCCTGAGTGATTTCAGAATACATAGCAGTGAGTTCATGTAAAAAAGACTGATGTGCTTCAATCTGATGATCAAGATGACGCTGGTCGACACCGTATTGAAACATCAATGCTTCTTCTTCCTGAAAATGGTGTTGTGCATAGTCAAACAGCTGTTTAAATATCCTGGCAATATCGTTATATTCAATTTTATTTTCAGCCAGTAACTCGCCAAACTCATTAACTATATCGACAAGACGATGATGTTGCTTATCAACATTTGACAGTCCCGTCTCAAAATTACTGTCCCAATGAAATGATTGCATATATTCTTTATCTCGATTTTGATCTTATTTTTGCATCTAACAAGCCTGCAATAAACCCAGTTAAATCAAAACATTAAAATAGCCTGAATAACAACATTGCCAAAAATAATCTAATACATTAGATTATTCTAGTGCAAAATCATCTAATTGTTTTAACTTACCCAATTCGCAGGGTTCACATGATGCTTAATCGAAGAATTCAGTTTGCACTGTACGTCTTTATTTAACCTGAATCAGGATTAGTAATTATGAAAGAACACGCAGTCGAGAGTTGCGCCAGAACGATGCTCATGGAAGAACAAGTGTCTCGTGAGGGCATGGATAGCTCGCAGAGACTCAGTTGTCGAGGTAGCCAGAGACAGGAAACCAGAACCATCAGTTACAGAGGGAACCTCTGATGTGATGTCATTTCGACCAAAGGGACAACATATTATGAATTAATCTGTAGCTCCCAATCTTTTGAAACTTGAATCAGATTAATCAACAACCAGCTGATCACCTGCCTCATCATCTACTAATCGTTTTTCACACTTAACCAGTACCACCGAAATATTATCCATGCCGCCGGCATCATTGGCACAGGTAATCAGCTCGTCGGTGGCTGCGGTAATATCGGTTTTTTTTGCCAGTATATCGGCAATGGAAGGATCCGTGAGACAGTTAGTTAGACCATCTGAACACAACAGAAAAACATCACCATCGAGAATGTCATGTAGATGAATGTCCACCATGGAAATTTCACCAAGCCCTAAAGCCCGGCTAAGGACATGGTGATAGGGCGATACCAGAAACTGTTTCTGGTCGATAATACCCTGATCTAGCATCTGCTGTGCCAGGGTCTGGTCCTGGGTGATTTGCTGGAGTTTTTTATCCCGCCAGCGATAACAGCGTGAATCCCCCAGATAGCCCAATGCCAGTTGCTGGCCCCTGATCAGCACACTGACAACGGTAGTGGCCATAGTAGCGAGCGCTGGATCCTGTTTTTGCCCTGTTATAATTTCCCGATTAGCTCGCTCGATGGCATTTGCCAGGGTCTGTTGCAACCAGTGCTCTGAGTAGCCACCCGCACTGATTGCCTGGGTAACACAACTGGTCACATAATTATCCATCACATCAGCGGCCATTCGACTGGCAATCTCACCCCCTGCATGGCCGCCCACACCATCGGCTACCAGCGCCAGACTGATTCTGGCCTCATCAAACTGAGCATGTCGAATGGCATCTTCATTATGTTCCCGTTGCAGGCCCAGATCCGTACCACCATAAATTTCAACATGCATCATGTTTTTGCTCCCTAGGGCATGCCCCGTCGAACCGCTTCCGCCATTTCTTTACCGGATGCAAACCGGTTCTCTGGTTTCTTCTGAAGCGCTCTATTAATAATTCGAGTGGCACTGGAAGGTAAGTCCGATCGTACTTCACGAAGCGGCTTATGTTTTTCACGGGTAATTTTATAGGCCAGGTTACCCAGACTATCGGCCTGGAATGGCAACTCACCACAGAGCAACTGGTAGAAACTTACACCCAGTGCATAGATGTCTGCATGGCCATCCACATTGGTGCCAGTCATCTGCTCCGGCGCCATATAAGATGGACTACCCATGAAGCTGCCGGTGGTGGTTCGGACACTATCGGTAATTCGGGCAATACCGAAATCGGTGATTTTCACCGACTCGTCATTCGGGTTATACATAATATTGCCGGGCTTTATATCACGATGCACAATTTTCTGGCGATGGGCATAATCCAGAGTCTCAGCCACTTCGGCAATTATTTCATACACTTTTTTCACCGGCAGCAGCACCTCAGGCTTGGTATGTTGACCCAGTGATACTCCCTGCACATAGTCCATGGCGATAAAAGACAGACCATTCTCTTCGCCCACATCATATACCGTCACAATATTCGGGTGATTGAGACGACCGGCCGCTTCCGCTTCACGGAAAAAACGTGCCTTGATGGTTTTGACTTCACTTTCCGAAAACTGGGAATAATCCAGGGTTTTGATAGCCACCTGACGATTAATTTTTGGGTCCTTGCCCAGGTAAACTATACCCATGGCACCACGGCCCAGCTCACGCTCGATTTCATAGCGCCCCAGCACCGGCAACTGCAAGCCAAGATCGGGCATGATCAGGGTCTTTTGCATCTGCCCCGGGGTTATGGCTTCAGTTTGCATACCGGAAATATTGGTCAGTGACACCAGGCGATTTTTCACGTCTTTGAAGTCGGGTTTACGTGCATTAATATCGCTGAACAGGTTAAAAGCTTTTTCATACTGACGGCGTCGTTCGAACCCCAGGCCAATATCATACAGTCGGTCCAGTACATCCATGGTCGGTTTACAGCGTAACAGATTAGGCAGGGCCTTCTCAAAATCACCCTGATCAAACTGGTAATTACCCAGATGCAACAAAGCTTCATGGGCCTGTAACTGCAGCCTGTCCAGACGCATTTCTACACTCCGGTGTATTTGCGCCACGATATGACCAAACAATAAATACAGGTATACCGTACCCATGGGAATCCAGACGCTCTGGGTAAGCAGTAAACCATACTGGTACACCACACCACCAAACAGCAGCAGCAGGCTTAACAAAATAGCGCTAAATTTTGGCACTCGGGACAATATAAAGACCAGATACAAAAGTACAAATATCAGTAACAGTTTTTCCATCCAGAACGACCAGGATGGCGCATGATAGGTACGATCAGTCATTAAACTGGCGACACGATTGGCGAGTTCCTGTAAATAAGGATCACCTTCCACTCCGGCCACCACCAGCTTATTCCTGAAATTTCGGCTGGAAATACTCAGCGCCTTATCCAGACTGAAGCGTTTAACTTCCGGCTGATGGCCGGTAAACTCAGAATAATAATTACGTACTTCACCGGAATAGTCAGTGTCAATGCGCCGTTTACCCAGCTCAATGGCTTGACCTTCATTCCAGATGATTTTTTTGCTGTTCAGGAACTGGGCATAAAGCGCGGTAGCCAGATCAGGAACCAGTTTATCTGACTGTTTATCAAACCAGATCAGAGGATTTACCGCCTTTGAATCGGCGACACGACTGACAGGGTAACGCGGGTAATTGTAAGGGTCACTCGCCAGAACATTCAGTTGATTATGTTGCGCTAACATAAATCCGGGCAACCAGCCCAGCCTGCCCTTATTCTCCGGACTGTCCCTGCTTGTGTTATCGCTTGAATAGAACCCCGACTGACCACTGGAACTGGAAACTCCTGCAATGACATTGTAGCGATCCATGGCCTGAGCCAGCTGTATTTGCTCACCCTCACCCAAACTCCACTTACCGGATTTATTTTTCTGGAAATCCAGCCTGGGCAAAGGTTCAATCAATACTGCGGTTCCAGCCACCCGTGACTGAGACAGTTTTCTGAACAGACTACTCAGTTTATCCATCTGATCGGGCTTGATCATGATGTCTGCGGGTAATTCAACCACCACCAGCTCATTCACGGGATCAGGAGCTTTCATAATCTGCGTGCCCAGCCAGAATACCTGCCCGTCCAGCCAGCCATGACTCAGCATAGGACTGCTGATGCCATAGAGCAGACCGGCAATTAACAATACACCGGTAAATGATTTAAATTTGGAGATGGATATTCGGGTATTTAGCATTGATCTAATTATTATTGGCTTTATTAAACTTCGGTCTGGTGGAAGGCAAACTCATTGTAATAACTGAGTGCTGACTGGCAATCTGATCCCCAGATAAAGTCTAGTCATTATTTGTTTAAACTGCTGGCACTATTGGCTCAGGCTAAAAAATTTTCTCGTCGTCTGGCTGGTTTGCTGGGCCACATATTGCACTTCCTCATGCCTGTAGTGGGCCACGGCCTCACAGACATGAGGCAGATACACAGGTTCATTACGTCGATCTTTGGGTTTTGGGCTGATATCCCGTGGCAGTAGGTAGGGTGCATCGGTTTCAAGCATCAGCCGGTTAACCGGAATAAATTGCACAGCCTGTTGCAGGTCCTGACCTCGGCGCTCATCACAGATCCAGCCGGTGACACCCAGGTGCAGATCAAGATCCAGGTAGGATTTTACCTGTTCCATGCCGCCAGTGAAACAGTGGGCCACTGCATTTGTTAACCTTGGCCGCCAGATCGAGAGAATCCGGATAAAGCTGGCATGGGCATCCCGCTGGTGTAAAAACACGGGTAAACCCAGCCCTGAAGCCAGTTCCAGTTGTGCCTCGAACCACTGAATCTGAACATCTCGTGGCGAAAAATCCCGATTAAAATCCAGCCCACATTCCCCTATCGCCACCACACCTTGCATCTTTGCCAGCCGTTCGAGCTGGGCCAGGGTTTGATCATTACAGTCTCTGGCATGGTGCGGATGCACACCTGCGGTGGCATAAAGCACTCCTGGATACTGTCGGGTCAGGGCCTCTGCCAGCTGACTGTGTTCTATATTCGTACCGGTCACCACCATCTGACTAACACCGGCATCCCGGGCACGGGCCACTACGTCCGGCAGATCTTCTCTGAACGAACTGCCGGTGAGGTTTACGCCTATATCGATTAAATCATGCATACCAGTAAGCTTAAAATTGCAGAGATTTATTCCACAAAGTTCCAGTTATTCTGTTTAGCACGCTGTAGTTTGGCATAGCCTTGCAGCAGTTTGTTATGGGCATCAAAGCCATCCAGACTCAAACCTGGGCTATGAATACCATGAAACACTTCCCTGCCTTCCACCAGATCAATACCCTGTTTCACCATAAGTTTGCCATACATTAAGGACAGGCTTTGCTCATAGTCGACATAACTGCGCTGGTTATCCAGTCTAATGGCCAGTAAAGCCTTGAGGCAGCGATAATGTCGAATGCGCTCATTATCCAGCTGCCCCATGTTCAGCGCCCAGTCGACCCACTCCATCGCCTGGGTATGATCCGCTAAAGCCAGGCACAACATGGCTTTTAGCTCACCAATACGCAAACTGGCCCAGTTACTACCGGCATCCGCGGCCACACCGATGAACTCTGCTACCCGCTGAAAATCATTAAAGCCGCCCTCTTCCAGTCGCCCTAGCAGCATCTTCCACTGAGCTTTATCTAAATGCTTCAGCAGTAAAATATCTTCCCGGAACAAGGCACCTTCGTTATTATTACTCCAGACCAGATCATCCACCGGGTAAATATCGGACATTCCGGGCACAATAATACGGCATGAATAAACATCGAGATGAGTGTAATCAGCAATATAAATATCAAAGCCCATATCGTGAATTATGCCCGTTAAGTATTCAAACTCTGTGCCGGTATTAGCATCATGGTCCCAGTCTATGAATGGATAATCCGGATAAGCACGGAAAAAATCATAAGCAATAAGGCCGCTGGAATCGATAAAATGGGTTTCCAGATTGTGGTGGTCGCCCACTTCCTCGAGATCGAACGAGGGCGGATGAAAACCATCCAGCTGATCCAGCCCCCTGCCCTGCAACAATTCGGTGACGGTACGTTCCAGTGCCACCTCAAAACACGGGTGAGCACCAAAGGAAGCAAACACCGAACCATCCTCTGGGTTGATCAGGGTCACACTCATCACTGGAAACTGCCCACCCAGGGAAGCATCGGCCACTCGCAGGTGATAACCATGAGCTTCCAGTTCGACAATGGCCTGCCTGATTTTGGGGAAGCGATCTATTACCTCATCAGGCACTTCAGGCAGGCAAAGACCCTCGGCAATAATCCTGTTTTTAACATAGCGCTCAAATATTTCCGACAGACCCTGCACCCGGGCTTCATTTTCGGTATTGCCCGCCGACATGCCGTTACTGACGTAAATATTGCCAATAATATTCACCGGAAACCACAGGGTTTTAGCATCTCCAAGGCGTACAAAGGGAAGCGCACAGATACCGCGCTCTCCGGCCCCTGAGTTAATATCGAACAGCTGGTCAGGTTTTAGCTCACTGTCCGGGTCATAATATTGCCAGAGTTTCTCGTCTAACAGGCCTTCAGGCATGTTATCACCCTCCATCTGAAACCATTTTTCATCCGGGTAATGTACAAATTCAGAGGCCGAGATATCTTCACCCAGATAAAAGTCTGCGAAAAAATAATTACAGCTCAGACGCTCGAAATACTCACCAAGAGCGCTGGCCAGACAGGCTTTGCTGCTGGCGCCCTTACCATTGGTGAACATCAGGCCACAGCCCCTGTCTCGAATATGCACAGAATAGACATTGGACACCGGATTTAACCAGGACGCCTCTTCCACTTCTATATCCAGTTTACGGAGTTTTTCCAGCATGGTTTCAATGGACGATTCCAGATCCTGGTCCTTGCCCTTGATAAATGTTTTCTCTGACATCTACTGCGCCTGTATTGAGGAAGCGTAATCATACACAAACTCTGGCTGAAAGATTACACTTGACCGATGAAAAAAAATGTATCGGTCGGTTTTGCCAGTGATCATCATCAGGAAAAAGCCCAGTTTCTGGCCCAGAAACTGGGCTTAAACTGTGTGACAGCCAGTGATGAAGTCGACCCCCTGCAATTATATTTTACGGATGGATTTATTGAACTCAGGGACAACCAGGCCCACAACGCCATTCATGTTGATTTTATTGGCGGGGTTCTGGCCCATCGCAAACAGTTTGGTGGTGGTCGGGGCCAGGCCATTGCTAAAGCCATTGGCCTGAAGCCGGGCACCACACCACCCAGCATAATTGACGCCACCGCGGGGCTGGCAAAAGATGCTTTTGTACTGGCCTGCCTGGGCTGCCCAGTGACGATGCTTGAACGTTCACCCATCGTCGCCACCCTGGTGGAAGATGCCATAAAACGCGCCATGGATGATGCAGATTTTCAAGTTCTGCTCAAGCAGGGCTTCAAGCTAATTCAAACTAATGCCAGAGACTACCTGCTAAAACTGGATGAGGCATCACACCCCGATGTCATTTACCTCGATCCGATGTACCCGGACAAAAAAAAATCGGCGCTGGTAAAAAAAAATATGCAGATACTACAAAAACTGCTGGGGCATGATGATGATACTGACATGTTACTATCCGCTGCATTAAACTATGCCAGTAAACGGGTAGTAGTAAAACGCCCCAAAGGCGCTATCACTATTGCCGGACCCAGACCCACCATGGCGATAGAAAGTAAAAAAACCCGTTATGATGTTTATATAATTAAAGCTTTTACCAGACCATTAACAATTAACAATTAACATTGTTTTTAACACAAGGATTTCATCATGACATCAATACAGAGGGTATTCATTGGCACTATGGGTGGACTGGCGGCGGTATGTGTCAAATTTCTCGGGCAGGATTATTATATGGTGGTGACTCAGGCGGCTAACCTGAGCGACCATCAAATCACTTCCTATATTGTTGGATATTCTATACTCACGCCTATTCTGGCATTTCTCGGTGGGCTGGTAGCCTGGGTAACCGATGAAAAAAACAAACTAAAACTTCTGGCGATTGGAGTTGCGGCGCCTGCCATGATTACCACCTGGGCCGGTGACTCTCAACCTTACCAGTCAG
>CBDULX010000043.1:0-17005 GCA_965368175.1 uncultured Gammaproteobacteria bacterium
GGATTAACCGCCAGGCAGGCGAGTTCGGCTATGTTGTCTGCGTAGGGATAGAGTGCTGCGCAGGCGACGATCATGCCGTCGCGTTCGATGACGGTGAAGTTTTTGATTTCCAGTTCCAGCTGTTCCCGGGAGCGGCGGGCCAGGATGTCTTCCGCTTCCAGTGGCTGGATGAGTTCCAGAATGCCGCCCACGTCATTGATATTTGCTTCGCGGAGGCCTTCATAGGTTTCGGTGGTGACCATGGTGCCATTGCCGTCTCGGGTGTAGAGTTCCAGCAGCAGGGCGCCGTCGGTGTGATGGCTGATCAGATGGGCACGTGGCACGCCCTGTTTACAGGCATTTACCGCGTAGTCCAGATGGGAGCGGGTGATCTCGTCGATATGTTTCTGTTGCTGCAGTTGTTCCGCCTGTAACAAATCCAGTTGATGCACTGTTTTGCCCGATTCATCTCTTACACTTTTGGCATCCATCAAGAAGATCAGCTTGTCTGCTTTTAAAGCAGTAGCGGCTGCAATGGCAACATCCTCAGAACGACAGTTAAAGGCCTCACCGGTGGCGGAATAACCAATGGGTGATAACAGGACGATGTTATTCAGCTGCAACTGCTGCTGAATGGCTTCTTTGTCGATACGACGCACATCACCGGTGTGACCAAAATCTATACCATTGCGAATACCATAGGGGCGCGCAATGACAAAATTGCCCGATACCACCCGTAAAGCAGCACCAGACATCGGGGTGTTAATTAAACCCATGGATAGACGAGACTCAAAGTTTAAGCGAACCTGGCCCACCGCCTGTTCGATGCCCGGCAATATGTCTGCAGAAGTAATACGCCGACCATTATGAAAACTGGAGTCGAGTCCCAGCTTCTCTAACTGACGTTCGATCTGCGGGCGCGCGCCATGCACCAGCACCAGTCGCACGCCCATGCTGTTCAGCAGGGCTATATCATGGATTAAATGGGCAAAGCCATCGTGTTCAACCGCTTCACCGCCAATGGAAATCACGAACGTGCGGCCACGATGGTTGTGGATATAAGGCGAAGAGCTGCGAAACCAGTCGACATATTGTTGTGATGAATTCAAGTTGTCAGTCATAAGTCACAAGTTGTAAGTTGTAAGTTGTAAGTCATAGGTCGTAGGTCCTAAGTCATAAGCATTTAATCATTAACTTAAGATACTTTAAATCCTTTGCGTCTTTGCGCCTTGTCGTCAAAAGTTTTATTTAATACAAAGCTGATAAATGAATTTACATAATAAATCAACTGTAACTTGAATATTTTGCATTGTATCGTAGATTTCACTGCCAACTTAATAATAACTCTGCGATCTCTGTGCCTCTGTGGCAAAGATATTACTTAATACAAAATTGATAAATGAATTTTCGTAATAATTCAACGGTTGGTTCAATTCTATTCAATTCCAGGTATTCATCCGGCTGATGTGCCTGGGCAATATTGCCAGGACCAAGAACCAGGGTTTGCATGCCCAGCTGCGTTAAATAAGGGGCTTCTGTGCCGAAGGCGACACTTTCTGAAGTATACCCCGTAAGGGATTCGGCCGTTCTGACCAGTTCGCATTCCGAGGCGGTTTCCATGGCCGGGATTCCTGAAAATAAAGGTCGAGTTTCCAGTTCAAAGCCGTGATCCGGCAAAACACTTCGTAACCGTTTTGACATGTCATGGCGTAACTGTTCCAGATCCATGCCGGGTAGTGGGCGTAAATCGATGTGCAGTTCACAGGCTCCACAAATCCGGTTGGGGTTATCACCGCCGTGAATGTGTCCCAGATTTAAGGTTGGCACCGGTACTTCAAACTGATCATTGCGATATTTTTGCTGCAGTTCATCGCGCCAGATCATGAGTTCGCCTATCACTGTATGCATTGCTTCCAGTGCATTGTGACCCAGTGTGGGGTCGCTGGAATGTCCGGAAAGCCCACTGATGCGAACCGATTCCATTAAGATACCTTTATGCATACGCACCGGCTTCATGCCGGTGGGCTCACCAATAATGGCGTAACGGGCTTTGGGGCGGCTGGCTTTGACCAGAGCTTTGGCGCCCTCCATGGTGGTCTCTTCATCGGCGGTGGCCAGAATTATTAATGGTTGCTGGTATTGCTCGGGAGTGAAATGAAGGGCTGCTTCGATGGCCAAAGCCAGAAAGGCTTTCATATCCGAAGTGCCCAGGCCATATAAGCGGTTGTCGGCTTCGGTCAGTTTAAACGGATCGTAATTCCAGCGTTGCTGGTCGTAGGGAACCGTATCGGTATGCCCGGCCAGTACCAGTCCGCCATTACCACTACCTCTAGTCGCCAGTAAATTGGCCTTGCCCGGGGATACGGGCATAATTTCTACCGCAAAATCCAGATCTTTAAGCCAGCTGGCCAGCAGTTCAATTACCGGCAGGTTGCTTTGATCCAGTTCACGATTCACACAGCTGACCGAGGGGGTGGCGATCAGCTGTGTGATCATTGAGATCAGGTCGGGACGCGTGATCATGTGAAGCGAATGGCCTCGTCATGGAGCATATCGACACCATTGAGCGGGCATTTCAGTATTTCTGCCCGCAGGGCTTCAATGGCATCGGGGCGGGTGAAACTTTTGCGCCAGGCCAGTGCTACCCGGCGCGAAGGTGCGGGTTTTTCAAAGGGGACCAGGCTCAATAATTCGTTGTTGCTGGTGGGCGTATTGCTGCTGGAGGGCAATACGGTAATGCCGGTACCGGTGGCGACCATGTGGCGAATGGTCTCCAGTGAACTGCCTTCCAGGCTTTTCTGTAAATTACCGGAGGTCTGGCAGGCAGGGCAATTTTGTAATATCTGATCCCTGAAGCAATGACCCGGCCCAAGCAGCAACAGGCTTTCGTTCGCGAGTTCATTGGCCTGTATGGACTGGCGCTGGCTCCAGGGATGTTGTCTCGGCGTTGCGACAATGAAGCTCTCGTCATAAATAGCCTGGGTAACGACACCGGCTTCCTCGAAAGGCAGGGCGATAATGATGACATCCAGCTTGCCCTGTTTTAGCTGTTCGGCCAGGACTGCAGTGAAGTTTTCTTCAATCATCAATGGCATTTGTGGCGCCCGTTGATGGATGCGGGGAATCAGTTCCGGTAACAGATAAGGTGCAATGGTGTAGATAGCACCCAGTCTCAGTGATCCGGCTAAAGGATCCTGCTGGGCATTTGCCAGCTGTTTAATGACTTCGGCCTGATCCAGTACTTTCTGTGCCTGTTCAATGATCGGTGCGCCGCGAGAGGTGATTTTTAATTCATTGCGCGCACTGCGTTCGAACAGGCTGACTTCTAGCTCGTCTTCCAGTTTTTTGATGCCCAGACTGAGGGTGGGCTGGGTGACATGGCAGGCCGTGGCTGCGCGACCAAAATGCTGATGCTGGGCAACGGCGACTATATATCGGAGTTCTGTAAGGGTCATCGTTTATACCATTGTTAAAATCTATTGATTTTATTGTAATAAACAATTTGTTTAATAGCTTTAATAAAATACAATCATCAGTTTATAAGAATATTTGGAGAAGGTAATGAAGAAATCATCAATTGCAATATTTGCGCTGATGGCAACTGCTATGTCTACTTCGCAGGCCTATCAGTGGCAGGCCTTGCCGGAAAAAGCTCCGGCGCCTGCAGATAATCCTACCACCCAGGCCAAAGTCGATCTGGGTAAAACCCTGTATTTTGATCCTCGTATTTCCAGCTCGGGTACTGTGTCCTGCAATTCCTGTCATAACGTGATGGAAGGCGGCGATGACAGCCGTCCAAACTCCGTGGGTGTGGGTGGACAAACCGGTGGTCGTGGAGCGCCTACTGTGTGGAATTCGGCATTCCATTCAACACAGTTCTGGGATGGACGTGCTAATACTCTGGAAGATCAGGCTATAGGTCCAATGACCAACCCGATTGAAATGGGCATGGAAGATCATGATCTGGTGATGAAACGTATCCGGAAAATGGACGGTTACAAAACCATGTTCAACAAGGCCTTTGGTGATGACAGGATGACTATCGATCAGGCGGCCAAGGCGATCGCCGCCTATGAGCGTACCCTGATAACACCGAACAGCCCTTTTGATAATTATGTAAAAGGCAATAAGAAGGCGCTGAATAACGACCAGATAAAAGGTATGAATCTGTTCGCAGAGCTGGGTTGTGTAGCCTGTCATTCTGGCCCGGCGTTTAATGGTCAGGCGGGTGTGGCTGTAGGTACTCCGGTGCTAATGAAGTTTCCGACCTTTGCCGACAATGATTATGTAAATAAATATAACCTGGCGGCAGACAGGGGTCGTGAAGAAGTTACCGGTAAAGCCGAAGATAACAACCTGTTCCGTGTTCCAACCCTGCGTAACATTGCGATAACGGCACCTTATTTTCATAATGGCACAGTTAAAACCCTGGATGAGGCAGTCAAGGTCATGGCCAAAACTCAGCTTGCCAAAGATCTGAAAAATGATGAGGCGAAGTCTCTGGTGGCGTTTCTGGAGTCACTGACTGGTCCATTCCCTGAGCAAAGCATGCCTCGCCTGCCGATTACTCCCGGCACTACTGTTGTTGAGTAAGCCTTCAATACCCTTCCCCAGGTGATATTCGTAGCCCGCTGAATGCAAGTTTAGCGGGCTTTTCTTTGCGGCAGGATTTATTTTTTCTGCTATAAATGAACTAATTATAAAGTAAATGTTGCCGGGAATTTTTATGTTAGGGTTTATCTTCCGAAGTGTAAGAAATAAATTATTGGTGATTACCGGTACTTCTACTTTTATCGTTTTGCTGGTGACGAGTTGGGGGTTTTTTACCGCAAATAGCAATTTTCAACATTTGTCACATATCATTGAAAAAGATATTGCACTCAAGTCTGATGTGCAACGTATTGAAACAGATTTTAAGGCCGAAGTGCAGAGCTGGAAAAATATCCTTATTCGTGGACATGACGAAAAGCAGTTATCAAAATATTGGGATCAGCTGGAAAAGACTCATATTAAGATCCAGCAGCAAGTGAAGCAAATTATCCTGGAATTAAAGGATGTGCATCGTGATCCTGATACGGCGGCTGTTATGTCCGGGTTCCTGACGATGCATAACAAACTGTATCAGATCTATCTACAGGCCAGGGATGCTTTTGTTAATCAGGGTTATGACCACAGGGCCGGAGACAAAATCGCGAAGGGTGTTGACCACGAACCGGCTAAAATTCTGGCTCAGGTGGTTAATATAATGGACCAGGAATCCAGATCGGGTATGGTCAGGGTTAGCAATGATTTCAATCTTGGTTTGAAGTATACAATCATCGGATTAATTCTGGCGGTAGCAATGGCATTGGTATTCTTTCTTTTGATGGTGCAAAAGAATATCATCCGACCTGCCAGGCGAATGGTCACAGATATTCAGCGTATGGCCGAAGGCGATTTTACCGGACAAATAAAAATTTCATCAGAAGATGAGATTGGTCGAATTGCCAGTAGTGCAGGGATTTTGAAAGATGATATAGGCCATATCGTACAGCAGATCAATCAGGCCGTTTTCAAGCTGGCCTCTGCAGCCGAAGAAATGTCGCATATTACGGATAAATCCAGTCAGGCTATGCAAAAGCAGCGACAGGAAACCGATCAGGTGGCCACGGCTATGAACCAGATGAGCGCCACTGTTGCGGAGGTTGCCTCCAATGCTCAGCTGGCATCGGAATCGGCTCATCAGGCCTTTAAGGAATCCAATATGGGGCAACAGGTGGTGAATGAATCTATATCTGCCGTTGCAGCGCTAATCCAGAAAGTAGAACTGGCTGCAGATGTGATACAGGTGCTGGAATCCAATTCCCAGGAAATTGGTACTGTACTGGACGTGATCCGTAGCATTGCTGAACAGACCAATTTACTGGCATTGAATGCCGCGATCGAAGCTGCCAGAGCTGGAGAGCAGGGTCGAGGTTTCGCCGTCGTGGCCGATGAGGTACGGGTACTGGCACAACGTACTCAATCTTCCACCGAAGAAATTCAGCTGATGATACAGAAATTGCAGTCCGGGGCTACACAAGCGGTTGATGCAATGATGCAGAGTCGCTCGCAGGCAGATGTCACCCGTGATACCTCGGCTCGTGCCGGTGAGGTGCTTCATGCCATAACTCAGTCTGTTACGAATATTAACGATATGAATACACTGATTGCCAGTGCAGCCGAAGAACAGAACACGGTGGCCGAGGAAATTAATCGAAATATTATTAATATATCTCATGTGGCAGATACCACATCAGACTCTGTTAGCCATTCGGCGAGAACCAGTGAAGAGTTGCGCCAGGTAGCGGAAGAACTCAAACATGTGATTTCGCGGTTGAAGGTTTAAGATGAAGCGGGTGATTAAAATCAAAAGCTACTTTCCGCAAATGTACGCAAATAAACGCAAATAAAATCAAAATATCTGTGCGTAGTGCGCCGCAGGCGGCAGGCGCACAAAAATATTAGCGTTTATTTACGGATAATGCTTTTTAGTGCGATATTGGATAAGTAGCCTGTCGTTGTTTTTTGTCCCATTGTTCGATGTGTCGTTTCCATTTCTGAATAATACAAATTATTTTCCCATGCACGTTCGACTTGGCCTGAGCTTGCTTTACAATAGTGGGCTTACATAATGAATTTATTTGAGGTCGACCATGCCCGTATATCGCTCCCGTACCACCACCCACGGTCGTAACATGGCTGGTGCCCGTGCCTTATGGCGGGCTACCGGTGTAAAAGATGGGGATTTCGATAAGCCCATTATTGCGATTTCCAATTCATTTACTCAGTTTGTACCCGGCCATGTGCATCTTAAGGATATGGGACAGCTGGTCGCCCGAGAGGTGGAAAAAGCTGGGGGTATTGCCAAGGAATTTAATACCATTGCCGTCGATGATGGTATCGCCATGGGCCATGGCGGCATGTTGTATTCACTGCCCTCCCGCGAAATCATTGCCGATTCAGTTGAATACATGGTGAATGCTCACTGTGCCGATGCCATCGTTTGCATTTCTAACTGCGACAAAATCACGCCTGGCATGTTGATGGCGGCCATGCGTTTAAATATTCCAGTGGTGTTTGTATCCGGTGGCCCGATGGAGTCGGGTAAAGCGGTGGTGCATGGTCAGGAAGTTCATCTCGATCTGGTGGATGCCATGGTGATGGCGGCCACACCAGGTGAGTCGGATGAGGATGTCGCCATGGTTGAGCGTTCGGCATGTCCAACCTGTGGTTCATGCTCGGGCATGTTCACAGCAAATTCCATGAACTGTTTAACTGAAGCGCTGGGACTGTCGTTACCGGGGAATGGTTCTTTACTGGCGACCCATGCTTATCGTGAACAGCTGTTCCTGGAAGCAGGTCGTCTCATTGTCGACATTACCAAACGTTACTACGAACAGGATGATGAATCGGTGCTGCCTCGTTCCGTCGCCAGCTTCAAGGCCTTCGAGAATGCCATGAGTCTGGATATCGCCATGGGAGGTTCAACTAATACAGTATTGCATCTGCTGGCCGCGGCCGAAGAAGGTGAGGTGAATTTCACCATGGATGATATTGATCGTTTATCACGTAAAGTGCCTCAGTTATGTAAAGTGGCGCCATCCACTCAGAAATATCATATGGAGGATGTGCATCGTGCCGGTGGTGTTATGGGAATACTGGCGGAACTGAATCGTGCCGGTCTTTTGCACAGCGATCTGCCCACGGTGCACAGTGACAGCGTGGCCTCGTCACTGGCGAAATGGGATATTGCCGTGAGTGATGATGAAGAAGCAAAGACCCGTTTCTCGGCAGCACCAGGGAATGTGCCAACGCAAACGGCTTTTTCTCAGGATAAACGCTGGTCGCTGGATACTGACCGTGAAAATGGCTGCATCCGCAATAAGGAACATGCCTATTCTCAGGAGGGTGGTCTGGCTGTGCTGTTTGGCAACATTGCCGAGCAGGGCTGTATTGTGAAAACCGCAGGCGTTGATGAGAGTATCCTTAAATTCAAAGGCCCGGCCCGGATTTTTGAATCTCAGGATGATGCAGTGGCCGGTATTCTCGGTGACAAAATTAAGGCTGGTGATGTCGTCATTATCCGTTATGAAGGTCCGAAGGGTGGCCCGGGTATGCAGGAGATGCTTTACCCCACTTCCTATCTTAAATCTAAAGGCATGGGTAAAGTTTGCGCCCTGCTCACCGATGGCCGATTCTCGGGTGGTACCTCAGGATTATCCATTGGCCATGCTTCACCTGAAGCCGCCGAAGGCGGTGCCATCGGTCTGGTGGAAGAGGGGGACATGATCGAAATCGATATTCCCAACCGCAGCATTAACCTGATGATCGATGATAAGGAAATGAAACAGCGCCGACAGGCGATGGATGCCAAAGGTGATGCGGGCTGGAAACCGGTGAATCGGGACCGAGTCGTCAGCCAGGCGCTGAAAGCCTATGCTGCTCTCACCACCAGTGCGGCTCGCGGTGCAGTGCGGGATGTTTCTCAGCTGAAAAAATAGCAAATTTTCTTTGCCGCGGAGGCGCAGAGTACACAGAGAAATGAATTAATTTTTGTTTTGTGCGTTATATGGTTCTTGGGCAATATTAGTTTGTTGGGATTAATTCAATAAAAAATAGTGGTCACTTATGCACGTAATGTTTGCAAAGTAATTAAATAAAAAAAACTCTGTGCACTCTGCGTCTCTGTGGCAAATAATCAAACGGTGATAACAATGAAGATTGGAACCCCTCTATCTGAATCCGCCACCCGGGTCATGCTGCTGGGCAGTGGTGAGCTGGGTAAGGAAGTGATAATTGAGTTGCAACGTCTGGGCGTGGAAGTGATTGCGGTAGATCGCTATGAACATGCGCCGGGTCATCAGGTGGCTCATCGTGCCTATGTGATGGATATGACCGATGGTAAGGCATTGAAGGCGCTGGTGAAGAAAGAGCGTCCACATATTATTGTGCCTGAGATTGAAGCTATTGCCACGGATATGCTGGAGGAGATTGAAGCGGAAAGCCTGGCGGAAGTGATTCCTACGGCTCGTGCCACACAACTCACTATGAATCGGGAAGGAATTCGTCGACTGGTGGCAGAAGAGCTGCGGCTGCCGACCTCCAGTTACGGTTTTGCCAGCAGTCTGGAAGAACTGCAAAAGGTGATTGATGAGGTCACCGGTTATCCCTGTATTATCAAGCCCGTGATGTCATCATCTGGTAAGGGCCAGTCGCAACTGGAGTCGGCGGATGACCTGGAATCAGCCTGGGAATACGCCATGAACGCCGGTCGGGTAAACCAGGGGCGGGTGATCGTGGAAGGAGTAGTGGATTTTGATTATGAGATCACCCAGCTCACAGTTCGAGCACTTAATGCTAAAGGTACGGTTGAAACTCACTTTTGTGCGCCTGTAGGCCATCTGCAGAAAAACGGGGACTATGTTGAGAGCTGGCAACCACAGAAAATGTCAGAGTTGGCGCTGGAGGAGTCCCGTCGTATTGCTCGGATGGTGACCGATGCACTGGGTGGCAGGGGAATATTTGGTGTTGAGTTGTTCGTCAGGGGGGATCAGGTCTGGTTCAGTGAAGTGAGTCCGCGCCCTCATGATACGGGTCTGGTCACTCTGATCACCCAGTGGCAGTCGGAGTTTGCTCTGCATGCCAGAGCTCTGCTCGGTTTGCCGGTTGATACCACCTTGCGCAATGCGGGTGCCAGCGCGGTGATATACGGTGGTATGAATGAGTCTGCAATCAGCTATACTAGATTAGAGTGGGCGCTGACGGTACCGGGCAGTGAATTGAGATTGTTTGGTAAACCGGAAGCATATGAGTTCAGGCGCATGGGTGTGGCAATAGCCTCAGGCTCTGATGTCGATGAGGCTCGAGGTCGTGCAAGGCTGGTGGCGTCCAGAATTATTACAGAGAAGTAATAAGCGAATATTTCTAATCTGATTGTTATATATCAATTGGTTATAGGGTTAATTTGCTATTAATTATACAAAGTCTCTGTAAAGCAATGTTTTTTATGGCAAAAGGCTTTACCTTGTTCAGAGTATGGTCTATTCTATAAATAGTATAAATGATCAAAAACAGGAATTGCCTTGTCTCTTTTTGCCACAGCTTTGAGTCACACCTTCCGATCAATGCCGAATCTGTCCGAGCTTTTTTCCAGTTATTCTCTGGAAGACTGGTGGCAGGATTATGTTTTTCAGCTGGAGCATTCGGGTTATAAGGCCGGTACACAAACTGTTTTTTTTATTGCCCTGTTTTCAGTGCTGGGCAGAATGGCTCGAGTTGATGGTCGAATTCGGCCGACTGAACTGGCACAGAATCGAAAGGTGATGGACCAGCTCAAGTTGAACGCTCAGCAACAGCAATTGGCCACGCGATTGTTCAGTACTGGTGCT
Source organism: uncultured Gammaproteobacteria bacterium (assembly GCA_965368175.1). GTDB lineage: Bacteria > Pseudomonadota > Gammaproteobacteria > SZUA-229 > SZUA-229 > CBDULX01. The sequence continues at coordinate 10,389 of CBDULX010000043.1, forward strand.
CAGGCGAATTTTAATCTGGATCAGATTCTGGGGCGGTTTAACAGGTTATGCTCTCACCGTGTCAGTTTGCTGCAGATATTTGTTGAAGTTCAGTTGCAGATGGCGCTTGCCGATGGCGTAATGCAGTCCTCCGAGCAGGAATTACTGAACAAAATTTGTAAACGCCTGGATATTTCCCAGGCCATTTTTAACCGGATAGAGAAACGCGTGCGGGTAGTTAAACCGGTCGATGGGTCACAGACTCAGTTAAAAAAACCAGCCAAAGCCATGAGTCTGGCCAGTGCCTGTGAATTGTTAGGAGTGTCCCGTTGGGACAGTGAGCAATCTATTACCCATGCTTATCGTCGGCACTTGAGTCTTAATCATCCGGATAAGATGATGGCCCGTGGTTGTAATGACGCTGAAATTCAGGCGGCCATTGTCAGGGTGCAGGAAATCAAATGGGCTTATGAGATAGTGAGCAAGTCCAAAAAAATGCGCTAATTAATTTTTTTCAGATCAGATATGTCTGTTGTCTGATCGAGTGAACAATTTATAATACCGGCTATGACCCAGCCTGAAATATCCCCTTCATTATTATCTCGAGTACCCAGTCCTCTTCAGGAAAAAGTTTCAATTCACTGGGACGCCTGGCAACAGGCCTGTAGCAAAATTAAGCAATCACCTACTGAAGGGCTGGATCTTGTTTTACTGGGCAAGCTCTGGGCCTGCAGTGATTTTGTCGCCGGAGTAATGATCAGGCAGCCCGCTCAATGCCTGGCCATGCTTAACAGTGGCGAGCTTGATTCAAGTAAAAACCTGGAACAATACAACGCTGAGCTGGCTGATCTGCTGGCGGTACTGCCTGCAGCCAATGATTTTGCGTTGATGCAGTGTTTGCGGCAGTTTCGTCAGCGCCAGATGTTTCGAATTGCCTGGCGTGATCTGGTAGCTGTGGCAGAGACTCTGGAAACCCTGGCCAATTTAACCGATCTGGCCGAAACCTGTGTTGATTTAACCCTTGAATATCTCTATCAGGACCAGTGCCAGGCGCTGGGCACACCCGAGGATGCCGAGGGCAACCCGATGCGGATGGTGGTGCTGGGCATGGGTAAGCTGGGCGGTCATGAACTGAATTTCTCATCCGATATTGATCTCATATTTGCCTATCCTGAGGAAGGAGAGGTGAAAAATGGCCGGGCTATGGCGAACAGCCAGTTTTTTATCCGACTGGGCCAGCGATTCATTAAAGTTTTGAACGATGTCACCGGTGATGGTTTTGTGTTCCGGGTGGATATGCGGCTGCGGCCTTATGGCGATAGCGGTCCTCTGGTGATGAGTTTTGATGGCATGGAGCAGTATTACCAGACTCAGGGTAGGGACTGGGAGCGCTATGCCATGATTAAGGCCCGGGTGATAGGCGGCGATCGTGAGGCAGGTCTGGAATTGATGACTATGCTCAAGCCCTTTATCTATCGCCGATATCTGGACTTTGGCGCCTTCGAGTCCATTCGTGAAATGAAAGCGATGATTGATAAGGAGATTCGACGTAAGGGTAATTTAAATAATATTAAACTGGGCAAAGGTGGCATCCGTGAAATCGAGTTTATTGGCCAGACTTATCAGCTGATCCGTGGTGGTGGTGAGCCAGGATTGCAAATCCGTAGCATCGTTAAGGTACTGGCTCTATTGTCTGACAAGGGCTATTTACCAGAACAGGAGACTGAGCAGTTAAGGTTGAATTACGATTTTTTGCGCCGCCTGGAGAATCGCCTGCAAATGTATGCCGATGGGCAAACTCACCTGTTGCCTGAAGATAAATCGCGACAATGCGCAATGGCACTGGCCATGGATTATCCGGACTGGGATAGTTTGCTGGTTGAGATCGAACGGCATCGGCAGCAGGTGCATCAGAGTTTCAATCAGACCTTCGCCAGGCCTGTAACTGATCCGAGTGCAGCCAGTAAAACAGGACGCGGCATAGCCGATATCTGGCTTAGTGTTATGGATAAAGCGGAGGCGATTGAATTACTGGCTGCCAGTGGCTGTACTGAAGCAGAATCGGTGTTTCATCAGTTACAGGTATTCAGGGATTCATCGCTGCTCAATTCACTGTCTGGCACGGCTCGCCAGAGGCTGGATAAGCTGATGCCTTTATTGATGCAGCAGTTAATGGAGCAGCAGCAGGCAGATATAGTGCTACCACGGCTGCTAAATCTGTTGCAGGCTATTGTGCGACGTAGCGTGTATCTGTCTCTGCTCATTGAATATCCAGTGGCTCTGGAGCAGCTGGTCAAGCTCTGTGCAGCCAGTTCCTGGATCGCTAATTTACTGACCCGATATCCGATTCTGCTGGATGAATTACTGGATTTTCGCGTGCTCTATGAATTACATGACAGTGCTCAGCTAATGGAGCAGCTGGATGTGGTGATTGAGGCTGTACAGGGCGATGAAGAGCGTGAAATGGAAGTCTTGAGAAAGTTCAAGCAGGCCCAGGTCTTACGGATAGCCGCGATGGATGTGGCGGATGTTATGGATGTGTTTGATGTCAGTGAGCAATTGACTCTGATTGCGGAAGTGCTGGTCAGCAAAGCACATCAGCTGGCCTGGCAGCATCTGACTAAACGACATGGCATACCTGCGTGTGAACTGGATGGTGCTCCCTATGAGCCAGAAATGGCCGTTATCGCCTATGGAAAAATGGGTGGCAAGGAACTGAGTTATGGTTCAGATCTGGATATCGTGTTCCTGCATGATAGTCGCGGCGACAGACAATATACCAATGGTGAGCGCAGCATAGATAACAGCACTTTTTTTGCCCGGCTGGCGCAGCGGGTGGTGCATATTTTGAGTGTCCAGACGGCGACCGGTCGCTTATATGAAATCGATACCCGGCTTCGGCCGGATGGGGCTGCAGGTATGCTGGTTAGCAGTCTGGAGGCTTTCGAGCATTATCAGAAAGATAAGGCCTGGACCTGGGAACATCAGGCGTTGATTCGTGCAAGAATGGTGGTAGGGCATCCCCAACTGGGCGAAGAATTTGATAGAATCCGAAGCCTGGTGCTGGCTCGTTCTCGTAATCTACAGCAGCTGAAACGCGAAGTCTGCGAAATGCGACAGAAAATGCGCGATAGTCTGGGCAGCAAAAAAGCCGGCAAATTTCATATTAAGCAGGATAGCGGCGGTATAGTGGATATTGAATTTATTGCCCAGTATGGCGTACTGGCAACGGCGGCCAGTCATCCCGAGTTGCTGGATCAGACCGCGACCCGAAAAATCCTCAAAGGCTTACAGAGTAGCGGAATTTTACAGCCTGAAGATGTGGAACGACTCAGTCAGGCTTATCATGATTATCGTGTCTGCAGTCACAAGCTGGCGCTACAGGAACAACCATCAACAGTGGACGATTCCTTATTCGAATCACAACGTGCTGATGTAACAACTATATGGCAGAATGTGCTGATTATTGATGACGGCACAAAAAAGTTAGGAGATTGATTTATGCAAACCATGGCTGATCGCGATGGGGTTATCTGGTTCGATGGGAAGCTTGTTCCCTGGCGCGAAGCAAATGTCCATGTGTTAACCCATACCCTGCATTATGGTATGGGTGTGTTTGAAGGTGTGCGTGCCTATAAGGCTGAAAAAGGCACTTCCATATTCCGCTTGCATGCGCATACAGATCGACTGTTTGATTCGGCCCATATCATGAAGATGGATATGCCGTTTGATAAAGCAACGCTAAACGAAGCACAGCGTACCGTGGTGCGTGAAAATAAACTTGAATCGGCCTATTTGCGCCCGATGTGTTTTTATGGGTCCGAAGGTATGGGCCTGCGTGCCGATAACCTGAAAACCCACGTCATTGTTGCGGCCTGGGAATGGGGCGCTTATCTGGGTAAGGATAATCTGGAAAACGGCATTCGTATTCGCACGTCATCCTACACCCGTCACCATGTGAATATAAGCATGTGTAAGGCCAAGGCTAATGGTCATTACATCAACTCCATGCTGGCTCTGCAGGAAGCGATCACCGATGGTTATGACGAAGCCATGCTGCTCGATAACGAAGGTTATGTAGCAGAGGGCAGCGGAGAAAATATTTTTATCGTTAAAGATGGCGTGATCTATACACCAGATTTAACATCGGCATTGAACGGGATTACGCGTAATACTATTTTTACTTTTTGTAATGAGCTGGGCGTTGAAGTCCGGGAAAAACGTATTACACGCGATGAAGTGTATATTGCCGATGAAGCTTTCTTTACCGGAACCGCTGCTGAAGTGACACCGATTCGAGAAGTAGACAATCGTAAAGTCGGGAACGGTAGTCGCGGTCCCATTACAGAAAAATTACAAACCATGTATTTCGATGTAGTTCATGGTCGCCATCATGTGCATCCGGAATGGCTGACACTGATTAACGACTGATTAACTTATAAGGGGAAACAACATGCCCAATCCAAACACTGCAACCCAGAGTGGATTAGCACAACCTAACGAAAAAAATCAGTATGACGTAAAACAGGAAGATCTACCGATACACTGTCCAATGCCGGGCAGCAGCCTATGGAATTCACACCCGCAGGTGTTTATCGCATTCGATAAGCTGGGTAATGGTAAGTGTCCTTATTGTGGAGCTGAATATCATCTCATGCGATGAAACTGGTCTGATATTGATACCAATATTAATTTAGACGCCATAATTTAATCTCTATCATCAAAATATAAAGGCAGTAATTAATTGCTGCCCCAGGGAATTCCCTTAAATAATGAGGCGTTATCTTTTTTTTATTAACCAGCTTTACTCATATTCGATATTACGACCTTTACAGGAAGTGATTCGCGAACGAGGTGATGATGTTGCCTGGTTTGTGCAAGGAACCGATGACCGGTATCTCAGGAATGATGAAAAACAGTTACATACAGTAGCGGAAGTTAAAGAATATAATCCTTTAGCAGTATTTGTTCCAGGTAACTGGGTGCCGGACTTTTTTCCAGGGGTGAAAGTGGAAATATTTCATGGTTTAGCCAATGATAAAACTGGAAAAAAAGGGCATTACAGAATTAGGCAACTGTTTGATTTATATTGTACTCATGCGCCAGAGGTGACGAATGTTTTTGAGCAGCTGGCAGTAAAGTATAAAACATTCATTGTAAAGGAAACCGGTTGGCCAAAGCTTGATCCTCTGTTTAATCCTGACAGGTGTCGTGAGGATCAAAATCATGATTTCAGGCAGCAGCTCAATACTGATAAACCAGTTGTCTTTTATGCATCGACATTTAGCCCATCTCTAACTTCAGCGCCGCACCTTGTAGAAACGATCAAGGAGTTGTCAAGTCAGGGTGACTGGCACTGGCTGGTTACTCTACATCCTAAAATGCCTGAGCAGCTTGTAGAGCAATATAAAGAACTTGAAGGAGATGATTTCACCTTTATTGATAGTAGTTACGATGTGTTGCCGCTATTAAAAGCAGCGGATATCATGCTTTGTGATACATCTTCAATTGCTCTGGAATTTATGATGCTGGATAAGCCGGTCGTCACATTTAGAACAAAAGCCCCAGGACCGCAAGTTATCAATGTAACGGATACAGCTGATATCCAGTCAGCCATTTCAACAGCCTTAACCAGGCCGGAAGATTTGATGATCGCCATGAAATCCTATGTCGACAGGCTCCATGTATACAGGGATGGCAGGTCTAGTGAGCGAGTCCTGCAGGCGGTGGATCAGTTTATTGAGAATAGAGTGGCTCAGAAGCTTAAAAGAAAACCATTGAATTTATGGCGAAAAATGCAGATGCGTAAGAGGATGGGGTATTTTTGGTTGTGATTTTGAATGACTGGCTTTTTTTGATTGATGTAATGATGTGTAATTGAGATGTTTTAAAAATAATGACGTTATGAATAAAAAAATTTCAGTTGTAATAATCTGTAAAAATGAGAGTAATAGAATCAGGCGATGTCTTGAGTCAGTGCAGTGGGCTGATGAGATAGTCGTGGTTGATTCAGGTAGTACAGATGATACACTTGAAGTTGTTAGTGAATTCACGGATAAAATTTATCAGCACCATGACTGGCAGGGCTTTGGTTTGCAGAAGCGTATTGCGGAAGACAAGGCCAGTAATGACTGGATTTTGGCAATTGATTCAGATGAAGTATTAAGCAAAGAGTTACAGCAGGAAATTAAATCTGCAGTTGACGCAGCTAAGGATAATGAGGTGTATCGTCTTAATCGGCTGACGCATTTTTGCGGAAAATTTATCCGGCATAGTGGATGGTACCCCGACAGAATTGTGCGTTTATATAATAAGAATAATTATCGCTACAATGATGCATTTGTTCATGAATCAGTGGTTTGTAATGGCGCGAAAATAATTGATTTGAAGGGTGAGTTTTTTCATTTTACAACTGATTCTCTTGAAGAGTATATAGATAAGAGAAATCGTTATGCCCGGGCCTGGGCGAAAAGACAGTATGAAAAAGGCAAGCGAGCATCAATTCTGCAGATTATTATAAGGCCACCATTTGCCTTTTTCAGGCACTATATTTTACGATTGGGTGTACTGGATGGTTATCATGGGTTCCTGATATCTATGATTCAAATGCAGTATACATTTAATAAATATAATTTTCT
>CBDULX010000044.1:0-16763 GCA_965368175.1 uncultured Gammaproteobacteria bacterium
TAGCCTAAGCATCTCCACCCAAACCTTCGCCACCAATGGATATCAACTCATAGGTGTAGGCAACTACCAGAAAGGCATGGCCGGCGCTGTAACAGCAGCCCCAGGCTCAGCCATGTCAGCAATCAGTAACCCCGCGGGTATGGCCCGCATTGGTAAACGGGCAGATTTTAGTCTGGAAATGTTCATGCCGGATCGCCATGTGGATTTTACAGCCTTAGGTGGCGAGAGAAGTGAAAGCGCCGCTACTCAATATGGTGTTCCTTCGCTGGGCTGGACAGCGCCTATCAGTGATGAGCATCCCGATGTTTATTTTGGCGGTGGAATGTATGGGACATCAGGGCTGGGAACCGATTATCCATTGACACAATTTGCAGCCGCTAACCCTGGACCACCCGCATCACCAGACGTGTATTTTGAAGGCTATTCCTCTCTGCAATTCTGGCAAATGGCACCTACTATTGCCTGGAATCGTAACGACAAACTGAGTTTCGGTGTATCTCTGAATCTGGATTATCAGTCTGTTTCCTTGAAACAGTCTTTCCTGGCTGATACCGACAGTGATGGAGTACCAGATCAAACCGCTGCGAATCTTGACTTAAGCCGAAACGCCCAGGCTTTTGGTTTTGGACTTTCACTGGGTGTTCTATTTGATGTGAATGACCAAATAACAATTGGCGCCAGTTATAAAAGCAAGCAGAACTTTAGTGACATGGAATATCAGCTAACAAATGGTGATATTCAAGGCTTAACAACTCAACTAGACATTACTGGCTGTCCAACAACACTAACACCTTCAGGTGATTATGCAGTTTGCCCTTCAGGAACATACAAACTTGAACTGGACTTCCCATCAATCATATCAGCAGGTATTGCATACAAACCAATCGAAAAGTTAACCCTGTCATTCGATGTTAAATTAATTCAATGGTCGGATACATTAAGTGCAATGGCCATCTCAGGTCCAAACGGTGAAGTTATTATTCTTAATGCTGGCTGGGATGACCAGACCATCCTTGCAGTGGGTGTTCAATACGCAGTGAATGAAAAATTGAACTTACGTGCCGGCTACAATCATGCTGAATCACCGATTGATGATGCCGATACTGACAACAACTACATCTTGCCAGCGGTCACCACCAGCCATTTCGCCATTGGTGGTGATTACCATGTTAGCAAATACTGGGAAATTGGTTTCCATGCATCAAGGGCTTCGGATGAAACTCTGACTTCTCCGACTACAGGCGCTGAAATTGGTCTGGGTATTACAACGGTGGGTCTTAACCTGGGTTTTCATTTCTAAGCTAAATAAACTTAGCAACATAAAAGGGCCTGTTTTTCAGGCCCTTTTATGATTCTACAATTTTAAGTAGGTCTATAGTAAGCCTTTAATTTTATGGTCTTTTTAGACATTCATTTCGCCTGTTGGCGACCTGCTTATTTTTCTGCAGCAAAAAATAAGTAGGCAACAAAATGCCGTCCCAACTCTCAAGCCCTTCATAAAAACCATGAAGGGTTCCCTCGTCAGTCCTTATTGATACGGCTGCTGCGGAACTCACGAATCATGAAATGCTTGATTCGCTCAGACATCCTCGCAGAAAACTTCCGCATCAATAACTCCTTCCTCAGCTTGTTCAATGGGAAACTATAAACACAAAAGCAAAAGAAAGCTGGCCCAATTCGCACTGATTATATGCGTGTCATCTTCACACGCAAGAACCCCTCTGTCGTTTGCCGTGCATTGTGGATACATCAGGGTAAATTCGCCAGGGAAGGTGAATTTAGTTTTGTCGAGCAAGGAGGCGAGTCAAAACGACCCGGCAAAGAAACTATAAAAATTCAAATCCTGAGCAATTTACATTCAACAGGAGTTAACAATGCACGGGCATCCGCAGGGCAAACGAGATTAGGGGCGGCGCTTTTTGCTTATTTTTTCTCGCTGAAGAGAAAAAGTAAGTCGCTAGCAGGCGAAACCAATACCAAAAACCAGCAACATTTTGAATAAAATATATACTTAATTAAGCTTTAATCACAAAAAACAACACCCTTAGAAACTGCCAGTGACCTGATATAACCATCATCAGGATAGCTGTCAGAAGCCATCTGCATATAAGTTTGCCAATCAGAAAACAAACCGGCCAGTTCCGGATTTGTACCATGACAACCCAGCACACTGATCACACAATCACCCACTTTCCAGGGCCCATCGCCTTTATACTCACCCCGCACCAGATGAATTGCAGACTGTTCTGGCTGCTGATGCCAGAACACCTCAAAATACAGCAGACCGTCCGGATGCCTGAAGTATTCAGCCATAATATGTTTACGACCGTCGGGAAGACGAATCACCAAAGGTGATTTCATTGCGAACAAATCAGCCATAGATCAGGTCATGATATCGATTTCATCGATTTCCAGATCATTATTGATCGTAATGCCTTTTACATTGGGCATGGTGTGGAGAATATAGGCGCTCATCAAATAAAATATGCGTTTATTTTCCGTGTGCATGGCACTCACCAGTTTATTGGCCGCTACCTTACAACGCTGTTCCGGTGTTGGATTTTCCACCCAGAACCGTCCCATCTGCCAGCCCTTGTCCATATCATCATTCATGGTCTTAAAAAAATCCTGTGCTTCCGACAATAATTGCTCGGGGACATCCAGTGCATAAGATTCCTGATCAATGTTAATATTCAAAATCATTGTTTACATACGCTTTGCTTTTAGAGCATGGCATTATATCAGAAGGTTTAGAGTGCCTCTAAACCTAATATCCCGCCAGCACTGGAGAAATCATGCTTATACCGATTCATGGTGTACTCGATCAGGATCAGCTATCGACTGTACGTAAACTACTGGATGAATCACAATTCGTGGATGGTCGACTGTCTGCCGGCGTAACCGCAAGAAAAGTCAAAAACAACCAGGAAATCCCGCAGGATTCACGGGTGCTGAACCAGCTCAATAACATCGTTATGAACAGTCTGTACAATCATCCAGTGTACCAGGCCGCTGTAATTCCTCACCGCGTTGCTACGCCGTTTTATGCACGTTACGGTTCAGGTCAGTTCTACGGAGAACATGTCGATGACCCCGTTATGGGGCCGATGAATGGCCGTTATCGCACCGACGTATCCACCACCCTGTTCCTCAATGATCCGGACGAGTACGATGGTGGAGAAACTGTTATTCGCACTCATTTTGGCGACCGAAAAGTAAAACTGGCTGCCGGCGATGCCATCACCTACCCTTCGGGTAGCCTTCACCATGTAGCAGAGGTAACCCGGGGTACCCGCCTGGTAGCCGTTAACTGGGCCCAGAGCATGATTCGAGATCCGGCTAAACGTGAATTACTTTTCGACCTGCATAAAACCCGTGAGTCATTACAGAAGAAATACCCGGATGATGATGATGTACTGAAAATCGACCACAGCTACATCAACCTGGTACGCATGTGGGCGGAGATTTGATAATTTGCCACAGAGGCACAGAGTCCACAAAGAAATGAATTGTTATTAAATATTTACCCCGGAATCGTAGAGAATACGAGATTAATAATAAAAGCACCCTGTGGTCTCTGTGTCTCTGCGGCAATGATTTACCATACATAAAAAAAGCCGCTATGAAGCGGCTTTTTTGAATCTAAAACGTTGGATCAAATCTTAACGTTTTGAACCTTTATCAGCATGAGCTGCGTCGACCAGTTCCATTGCTTTGCTGTTGAAGGTTTCACGATAACCGTCCAGTGCATGACCAGATTCTGGGGTGTAGTAGTTTTTCGCGTTAAAACCGTTTTTGTGTTCTTCTTCGATAAACTTCTTCTGCATTTCGATCAATTCTTTGATCAGTGTGTTTCTGTCGCTCATTGGATACACCTCATGAAGTCTTTATAAAATCCGGCCAATTCAACCAAGTTGCAGAATTATAGCCGGTATTGAATAAAAATACCTCTACCCCAATGGGAATAGAGGCTGTTTTACCTGAATCTGTAGTTTCAGTCTGAATATAGCGAGCAAGTCATTGATTCGTTCAGTAAATTTCAGACTGAGTGCAATCCATACTATAGATTTCCGCAGAAAGAAATATCATTGCACGAATCAAGGCTTATGATTTTCCTCGATTAAACTACAGACTCAGGCATTGATTAATAACCGCCTTTACGGGTACTTTGCGGCAGACCAGCGATTTTACGACCCTGCTTGCTTGGTGCCAGAGGGAATAAATCAAAAGTATCTTTACTGGAAGGTTTGCTACCCCAGATTTTACCCAGATCTTTCAGGATAGTACGCTCATTTGGCTCATTATTATTATTAATGTGCTCATCACGCAGATACTTGACTACATCCCAGTGCTTGTCGGTCATTTCGATGCCTTCTACAGCCGCCAGCGCCCGCGCAACATCTTCATCCCAGTCATTTATATCAACCAGGTAACCCGTTTCAGTTACTTCAATTGATTTGCCATTTACGTCTAGTGCCATGATTCAGCCCCTATCAGATGCAATTAAATAGTCAAAATTCTAAGGGGGCTAACTTAATCATAGATCGCCGCAAATGTCACTTATCCCATTAGATATATTAGCCAGTCCTGAAATTAAAAAAAACAGTCCGGAAGAAACTTTTTTTTCATGTAGTTCAACAACTTGACATTTAACTACTCGGCACCGCTAAAATGGGATTTTTCAGACATATCGCCAACCGGTTTGATGCCTTTGTGCGGAATAAACAATCCAAAGCCCATTTTTCTACCTTTTCCGATACCATATGTCTGTAATAACACGGCTTCTTCGGGATCCAGATCCGCGACCATCACGCTCATGGTATTCACCCTGCCCTCGGGAAGCACGAACTCGTGACCAATACCACACAGGGCCTTTCGAAGAGTAACACCTATGGATTTCATCTCATTAGACAGGCGGTCAATCAGCTGATTTTCAGCCTCATTATTTTCCAGCAGGATATAGCGGGCAAACAGGGTTCCCATAGAAGTGAATGGCTTTACCTGATAGTCACCCACAGTAATGACATTTCCGGCCACCTCAATCTTCTGCCCGACTAGAGCTTTTACATCCTCAAATCGATCTTTAGGCATGCGCAACATCATCCGTGAACGTTTCGACAGGCAAATAACACCCTCACCATCTTGCTCTTCCGGACGTTGCCAGCCATTACCCGAGGATGCACCATGAATCAGGTGGACACCGGCACGCTCTTCATCAGCCAACCAGGGCAACGCCTGATGCAGTGCCTGAGACAGGTCATGTGCATGATCCAGGGCGATCTGCTTACAACTAATCTTGAATGAAAGATCAGCCATATCATCCGGCACCACATAATGCTGTTCTCGTTTATCTTCTTCCCACAACATGCGTAGAACTCACTCTATAATCAATCACTTAACGATACGGGGAGGTAAAGGCCACTTCCAGTCGATTCTCCCAGTCATTGGGGGTATCCGAAAAAGGGGGGCGAACATCTATCTGAAAATGCAACTCACCTTTACGCGCACGCTCTTTTAATGCCTCGACCAAACTATCGAAATTTACTAGTTCATGCTCCTGCATGAGAACTTCACTCAGATACAACATGCTTCAACACCTTATTCAAATCTGTATGCTCCACCCGGTCGAAATATCTCGCCCGATACAACAAACGCTGCCGTCCCAAAGCGGGATCATCGGTAAAACTGGATCGACAATGCAGTATATTATTACAAATTATACCTTCACCCGGCCGCAACCTATACCTAAATACATAGGGGTTATTTGGGGTCAACAACTCCGTAATACAAGCCCGTGCCTCATGAGTGACGGCATCATCCTTCCACTCGATATTCCGAGTACGGGCGGTGTATCTCATATGCAGGTTACCCGATTCTTGCTGCACAGAAAAAACAGGACCGGTCTGCTCACCACGGATTTCTACACCCTGCTCAATGTTAGGAGGTATTGTCATCACATCCGGTTGCATCAGGGCATTGATATAATCTGGGTTCTGATCTCGGAGCTGTATGTAGGCGATCTCATGGTCCAGTAACAAATTCTCTCCTCCTTCTGCAGCATCCTGAGCACAATGCATCAAGATCCCCCGAATCTGCTGATCAGAACTGTTGTAATAACCATCGGTATGCCAGCTCAGGCGACGATTGGTATATGGAATATACCCGGAATGACGACCCACCTCCCGTACCTGCAAGGAACTGATGCTGTCACCATCGGCACAAAGATTGCCGTCCAGATGATTCAGGCCCAGCAGTTCGCCAAGGGCCTTAATTTTTGCTTTGTCCACCAGCTTATGATCCATAAAACGATAGATCACAAAATTGGTCTGGCTGCAGATATGCTCCAGCTTATCGAGTTGAAGCTGTTCGAAAGCGCTCACTGACAGATCGACCCTGAGCTGATCTATCGATGTCGGATAATCATCAAGCTTCTGATCCCGCCAGGCTCGATAGGCAGCCTGATTTTCCAGCAGGAAAGGATTGTCTTGCATATTCTAAACCGCCTTAAAACACTGTTATTTAATGCCTGACTGGTAAAACCAGATGATTCAGGTAGAAGTCATATAAATAATAAACCCTGTCATCGGGCCTGCTAAATAAATAATAATTTTATCCCCGGATAAACTAACCTTTTGCACAATATAATGCTATATTACAGCGCTCAGTTTGATGTAGTCAGACGTAGCTGCGATTTTAGCTATCCCAAAAGGGATATACAGAATGTCCAATCCCCCCCCATGGGTAAGATGTTCTCATCCGGCAGCTGGGCCTAGACTACTCCCACTGAAGAAGGAGGGGATATTCTGACTTGTTCAGAAGATAACTTCCACAGACTTATTTAACCGTATGGCTCGTCCATACACAGAAAATTAGGGGAGCAGGCATTTCCCGGCCCCTCTAGGATAAAAACCTGTCGTCCCTACTACGGAGATCGCCATGGCAGCAAAAAAGATCTATGAAACACCGATGCTGGATGTACTGGAAGAAGGCCCCTGGCCTAGCTTCATTTCTGGTATCAAAGCACTGCGTGATAACCACGAAAGCCAGTTTATAAACGATATGACCAGTTCTTTACTCGGTCAGCTTGAGCATTCTTACGAAACTCGTAAGGGTTACTGGAAAGGTGGCACCGTGTCCGTATTCGGTTACGGTGGTGGTATCATTCCACGTTTCTCTGAAGTAGCAAAAGCTTTCCCAGAGTCTAAAGAATTCCACACCCTCCGCGTACAGCCAACTCCTGGCAACTATTACACCACTGACATGTTAAACCAGCTTGCAGATAGCTGGGAAAAACACGGTTCAGGCCTGGTAACTTTCCACGGTCAGACTGGTAACATCATGTTCATCGGTACAACGACTAACGGTACTCAGGCATTCTTTGATGAAATCAATGAATTCGGATGGGATCTGGGTGGTGCGGGTCCTTGTGTACGTACGGCTATGTCTTGCGTAGGTGCGGCTCGCTGTGAAATGTCCTGTACTAACGAGCATGCTGCACAACGCTGGCTGGTAAACAACTTCACTGACGATGTTCATCGCCCTGCTCTGCCTTACAAGTTCAAGTTCAAGATTTCTGGTTGTCCAAACGACTGTCAGAATGCTATTGAACGTTCTGACATGGCAGTAATCGGTACATGGCGCGACGACATGAAAGTTGACCAGGCTGAGTTCCAGAACTACCTGAAATCTAAAGGTCGTCAGTACATCATCGACAATGTGATTACACGTTGCCCAACTCAGGCTCTAGCACTGGGTGATGACGATACGATTCAGGTTGATAACCGGAACTGTGTACGTTGCATGCACTGCCTGAATGTTATGCCTAAAGCCCTGCGTCCAGGCGATGATAAAGGTGTAACCATCCTGATCGGTGGTAAACGTACTCTGAAAATCGGGGACCTGATGGGCACGGTTATCCTGCCTTTCAAGAAGCTGGATACACGCGAAGACTACGAAGAACTGGTTGAGTTCGCTGAAGAAGTTATCGACTTCTGGGCAGAGAACGCACTGGAACATGAGCGTTGCGGTGAAATGATCGAACGTATCGGCCTGGTTAACTTCCTGGAAGGTATGGACGTTGATGTTGATCCAAATATGGTTAACAGCACACGTCAGAGTTCTTATGTCCGTATGGATGGTTGGGACGATGAAGCTGTTAAATGGTTCGAGCGTAAAGCAGAAGCCCAAGCTTAAAAGTCTTGAGATTTGATATTCGCGGGGTTTGTCCCCGCGATTATCGTAAAGTTTAAATATATAACTTGAGGAACTAATCATGGCAATGGCAGATATGCGTCCGCCCATAGAGTCTGGATGTCCAGACGGTTTCCAGTACATGCATCCTACGATGCGTCGTAATTTTGGCCAGTGGAAATATCACACTGACCCTCGCCCTGGTGTTCTCTGCCACGTTGCAGAAAGCGGTGAAAAAATCTTCACTGTTAAAGCCGGTACTCAGCGTATTCTTGATCTGTTCACTCTGCGTGAACTGACCAAGATCGGTGATGAATTTGCAGACGGTTATATCCGTTTTACAATTCGTTCTAACATCGAATTCAATGTTGCCGACGAAGCTAAAGTAGAGCCTCTGATTAAAGCTCTGGAAGATGCAGGCTACGTTGTTGGTGGTACTAAAAACTCCGTTACTACTCTGTCTCATACACAGGGCTGGTTGCATTGTGACATCCCAGGTACTGATGCATCTGGTGTTGTTAAATCAATGATGGACGAACTGATCGACGAGTTCAGGCAGTGGAACATGCCTAACCGTGTTCACATGACAACATCTTGCTGCCAGATTAACTGTGGTGGTCAGGGTGACATCGCGATCAACGTACAGCACACCAAGCCACCTAAGATCGATCACAGCCTGGTTGCCAACGTTTGTGAACGTCCTTCTGTTGTTGCTCGTTGTCCTGTAGCGGCTATTCGTCCTGCACTGGTAGATGGCAAACCATCTCTGGAAGTTGACGAGAAGAAATGTATCTGTTGTGGTGCATGTTTCCCTCCTTGTCCTCCTATGCAGATCAACGATGCAGAGCACAGTAAACTGGCTATCTGGGTCGGTGGTAACCACTCAAATGCTCGTGGCAAACCAACTTTCCAGAAACTGGTTGCATCCGGTATTCCTAACAACCCACCTCGCTGGCCTGAAGCGACTGCTGTCGTTAAGCAGATACTGAAGTGCTACAAAGAAGACGCTCGTGACTGGGAGCGTGTTGGTGAGTGGGTTGAGCGTATCGGCTGGCCTCGTTTCTTCGAACTGACTGGTCTGCCATTTACCAAGTACCACATTGATAACTGGCGTGGTGCTCGTGCAAGCCTGAACGCTTCTACGCACATTCGTTTCTAATTTGAGGATAATGGTCAATGAAGTTATCTATTCAAATTAACGAAGGACCTTATACTCACGAAGCATCCACTACCGCCTTGAACTTTATCAAGGCGGCCGTGGAAGCCGGTCATGAGATATTCCGTGTCTTTTTCTATCATGATGGCGTAAATAACGGCACTCGTTACACTAAGCCACCACAGGATGACCGCAATATAGTTGCAACATGGTCAGAACTGGCTGAAAAACACGGTCTTGATCTGGTTGTTTGTGTAGCCGCAGCACAACGCCGCGGTATTGCTGACGAAGGTGAGCAACAGCGTAACGGTCTCGACGGCAATAACATTGCTCCAGGTTTCCGTATCTCAGGTTTGGGTCAGTTGATTGAAGCTGGTATCGAATCTGAACGTTTAGTTGTGTTTGGTGATTAGAAGGTGGCACGATGTCAGAGGTAAAGAAATTTTTATACGTTAACCGCAAGGCGCCCTACGGCACTATTTATGCCTGGGAGTCACTTGAGGTTGTTTTAATCGGTGCAGCTTTTGATCAGGACGTAAGCCTTGCATTCATTGGCGATGGTGTTTACCAAATCGCTAAAGGTCAGGACACTACGGATCTGGGTATCAAGAACTTTTCACCAACCTACTCTGCTCTGGGTGATTACGACATCAACAAAATTTATGTTGAAAAAGAGTCTCTGGAAGCTCGTGGTCTGACGGTTGATGATCTAATGAAACTAACCTGGGAAGATGAAGACGAAGATTGGGCCGAAAAAGACTCAATCCAGGTTCTTTCGTCTAAAGAGTTAGCTAAAATCATGGATCAGCAAGACGTAGTTCTTAGCTTCTAGGAGGATTCATATATGTCAATGCTACATACTGTAAATAAATCACCATTCGAGCGCGATTCGCTAGCAAGTTGCCTGCGTTTAGCGGTCAGCGGTAGCGCTGTTCTTCTAATTGAAGATGGCATTTATGGAGCCATGAGCGGAACAGAAAAATCTGCCATGGTTGAGAAAAGCATGAAGGGAGTTTCCTTCTATGTGTTAGGACCTGATCTAAAAGCACGCGGTATCAATGAAGACCGTTTAATCGATGGCATTAAAGTTGTCGACTACAACGGTTTTGTAGATCTGGTTGCCAAGCATGACACTAGTCATGCCTGGTTATAACTTAATTTTAATATTTTACGTTATTAACGTAGGAGACAAGCAATGCCTATCGAAGTAAATGGTAAGACACTCGAGACTGATGAAGAAGGTTACCTGGCTAACCTGAATGAATGGGAACCTGAAGTAGCCACTGTTATGGCTGCCCTGGAAGACCAACCACTGACTGATGCACACTGGGAAGTAATCAATTTCCTGCGTGAATACTATGACGAATACCAGATCGCTCCTGCGGTACGTGTTCTGACTAAAGCTATTGGTAAAAAACTGGGTAAAGACAAAGGTAACAGCAAGTACCTGTACGAACTGTTCCCATATGGCCCAGGTAAACAGGCCTGTAAATATGCCGGTCTGCCAAAACCAACTGGCTGCGTTTAATTTAGACGCTCAGAGGGGAGTACCCTCCCTCCCCTCTGAATTTTTAATATTTGATTAATATTGTTAGTTGCGGAGTATAGCTCTGATGTCCACTTTTATTGCATTACTGCTGACAGCGGCAACGCTGGTAATGATTATCGGTCTGTTTGTTAAAATCAAGCAGTATCATAGTACTCCTGCTCCTTTAAAAATTCCTGTTACACCGGCTCCTAAATCCACAGGAGGCGTTGTACTTAGGCTGGCTAAAGAAGTCATTTTCTTTGCAGCCCTGTTCCGTGCGAGCAAATGGACATGGCTATTTGGCTGGATGTTCCATATCGCACTGGCTCTGGCTTTCCTGCGTCACTTACGTTATGTGATCGACCCGGATGGTATGCTGGGTTTCATGTGGCCCCTGATTAACCTTGAAATTGTACAAAGCTTCGGGAAATACGCCGGTTTTGCCATGGTAATTGGCTTACTAGGTCTGTTTGGTCGACGCATTTTTGTCAGCCGTGTTCGTTACATCTCTTCACCTTCAGATTACCTGATGCTGTTACTGTTTATGTTTATTGCATTTAGTGGTTTGATAATGAGTTTTGTATCACACGTCGATATCGTTCAGGTGAAGGTATTTATGCTGGGCATACTGAATCTGGATCCACAGGCACTACCAGTCAGTGTTCCTCTACTGATTCACCTGATACTGGTTTCCATACTCGCCCTGATACTACCTGTGAGCAAACTGTTGCACATTCCAGGTGTTTTTTATTCCCCTTCACGTAATCAGGTTGATAACCCACGTGAAAAACGTCACATATCAAACTGGGCTAAGAAACTAGATGAAACACGCAGCAGTTAATTGATTTAACACGCTGATACTGAAACAGAATAAACGAAGAGTACGTCGAGGAGTCCAAAGTGGCTGATTACGAGGTTCCAGAACTTAAAGAGTATGTAGTTGTTCCATTGCCAAAAGTTGGCACTATGAAACACTTATCACCTTATATTGCAAAAACTGATTTCCAGGATGCACTGGGTTACGAAAGTAAAAAAGTACAGAATGAAGGTGAAGACCCCAAGTATGTATTAGTTGATGGCTGGCATGATAAGGCCATAAATAAAATGGGTGATCTACTGGATCGTTACCGCGGCTTCCGTGTGTTCATGGACTCCTGTGTAAAATGTGGTGCCTGTACTGACAAGTGTCATTACTTCCTGGGTACAGAAGATGCCAGGAATATGCCTGTCGCTCGTCAGGATCTGTTGCGCAGTGTATATCGTCGTTACTTTACCTTTGCCGGCAAGTACTTTCCTAAACTGGTGGGTGCACAGGACCTGACCGAAGAAGTCATTGATGACTGGTACAGCTACTTCCACCAGTGCTCAGAATGCCGACGTTGTTCTGTTTTCTGTCCTTATGGTATTGATACCGCCGAAGTTACCATGGCCGCTCGTGAAATCATGGCGCACATTGGTCGAGGCATGAAATATAACAATGAGATTATTGCCAAGGTTTTCACCATTGGTAATAACCTGGGGCTGCCTGAAAAAGCACTGGCAAATGTCCTTGAAGGTCTGGAAGAAGATGTTGAAGATGAAACGGGTGTAGTAGTTAAATTCCCACTGGACCAGAAAGGTGCAGACATCCTGGTAGTAACACCTTCTGCAGACTTCTTTGCAGAACCTCACATCGACGGTCTGGTTGGATACGCAAAAGTATTACATGAAACAGGTGCCAGCTGGACCCTCAGCTCAAAAGCCTCAGAAGCAGCTAATTTTGGTCTGTTTATCGGCAGCTACGAGAATATGCAGCGCGTTTCAATGCGAATTCGTGAAGCGGCACAAGAACTGGGTGTAAAACGTATTGTATACGGCGAATGTGGCCATGCATGGCGCGTAGGCTATAGCTTCCTCAACACATTGGCCGGACCTTTTGACTTCCTGGATCAAAACTATCCAATTCCACAGCATATCTGCGAATACACACTGGATGCCCTGGAAAAAGGTCAACTGAATATCGACAAGTCACTTAATGATGACATGGTTCTTACTTTCCATGATTCCTGCAACATTGCACGTGCTTCTGGCATGGGCAAAAAACCTGGTGGCCAGTTCACCATACCTCGAGCAGTTATCAAACATGTTTGTAACAACTACGTCGATATGGAGCACGACACCATCGGTGACGCAACCTTCTGTTGCGGCGGTGGTGGTGGTCTGCTTACAGATGATTTAATGGAAGTGCGTATTAAAGGTGCTGTGCCTCGCGCATCTGCATTGAATAATGCAGTCAAGGAAAATGGTGTCACTCATATGGCCGCTATTTGTGCGATCTGTAAGAGTCAGTTCACCAAGGTACTCCCCTATTTCGGATTTACCATGGATCAAATTGTCAGTGTTCACCAGTTAGTCAGTAATGCCATCATTCTGAAAGGTCAGGTTACTGATGACGATGGTGAAACTGAAGAATAAGATTCAAAACACAACAGATTTTAACTATACGGTTTAAGCATATAGGAGAACAGGCATGGCAACTTCCAAAGAAGACATGCAGAACAAAAATTTGACCTTCCGTCGCTACCAAGAAGGTGATTGGAAATGGTCAAAAATGAATGACTTGATTTTTAACGAGGATCACTCTCACAAGTGTCCTACCTATGTGCATCGCACGCCTCCTTGTCAGGGCAGCTGTCCTTCAGGTGAAGACATTCGTGGCTGGCTGGATATCATTCGTGGTATCGAAGTTCCACCCCAGGGTGTTTCTAAAGAAGAATATGCTTTCCAGCGCTCTACCACTGCTAATCCATTCCCGTCAATGATGGGTCGTGTATGCCCTGCACCCTGTGAAACAGGCTGTAACCGTAACGAAGTCGATGACTTTGTTGGTATCAATTCAGTTGAGCAGTACATTGGTGACAGTGCATTTGCTGGTAAATACACTTTCGGTGAATTACCCGCACTGGGCAAGAAAAAAGTAGCCATCATCGGTGGCGGTCCTGCTGGGATGGCTGCGGCATATCAGTTACGTAAAATGGGTATTGCAAGCACCATTTTTGACGACCATGCAGAACTTGGCGGCATGATGCGTTATGGTATTCCTGGTTATCGTACTCCACGTGACGTTCTCGATCACGAGTGTAACCGTATAGTCAACATGGGCGGCATCGAACTGAAGATGAATACCCGTGTTGGCAAAGACATACCAGTCGCCGATGTTGAAAAATCTCACGATGCTATGCTGTGGGCACTGGGCTGCAAGAAAGGACGAGGTCTGTTCGTAGACGGCTGGAATGAAACACCTAACTGTATAACAGCCGTTGACTTCCTGGAACAGTTCAATAAAGGCGATATGAAGTATACCGCCAACAAAATACTGTGTGTGGGTGGTGGTGATACCTCTATCGACGTTGTATCAGTATCTCGTCGTATTGGCACACTAAAAAACTACACTGAAAATCCTGAAGATGCTGCCACAGGCAAAACTAAACACGGCGATGTTAAGGATGCTGACAAGAAACCTTGTGACAATGTTACCCTGACTGCCCTGTTCAAACGTGAAGAAATGACGGCTGCTGAACATGAAGTGAATGATGCGCTGATAGAAGGCGTAACCATCATGAACGAAGTCATGCCTGTTGAAATCATTAAAGATGCCAACGGTCGTGCGACTGGCCTGAAACTGGCCGATTGCAAATTCGAAAACAACGTACCTGTACTGGTTGAAGGCGGTAAAGAGTACATCGTAGAAGCTGATCTGATTGTATCTGCAATTGGCCAGTTCGGTGACCTGGATGGCCTTGAAGATATGGATAACGGTCGTTCACTGATCGACTCTGACAGCCTGTACCAGGTACCTGGAAAAACCGGTCACTTTGTATGCGGTGATATCGTACGTCCTCACCTGCTGACCACAGCTATCGGCCAGGCATCTGTTGCCGCAGAAACTATTGCGGCTTACGTTAACCAGGCTCAGGCTAAAAAACGTCCTAAAGTTGACGTTCATCACTTCAACCTGCTGGACAAACTGAACGAAGCTCATTTGTCACCCGATTCCTATGCTGACAAGCACCTGGAAGATGACAACCAACGCGGCACTGATAAAATGGACTACGCAGTTCATAACTATCAGGATCGTTCTTCGCAGGAAGTTATCTCTACTGATCGCATGTTCCTGGGCCACTTCGAGGCCGTAGATCGTGTACTACGCACCGAAGATGTTCCTTCTTCTGACGAAGTACTGGGTCATTTCCATGAGCGTATGAATGGTCTGGCAGAAGAACAGGCTGTAGCAGAAGCAAATCGCTGCATGAGCTGTGGTATGTGCTTCGAGTGCGATAACTGCGTTATTTTCTGTCCTCAGGATGCAGTGTTCAAAGTCAATAAAGATAAGCACACTACAGGTCGTTACGTCGATACTGATTATAATAAATGTATCGGTTGTCATATCTGTGCAGATGTATGCCCAACTGGATACATCGATATGGGTATGGGTGAATAAACCAATCCAGGAGATTGACATGCTGCAGTTGAAACAACTCATGCATAAATCCATTCTGGCTACAGTGGGAAGCGCATTACTTGTGCTTTCTACTGTTGTTTTTGCTGATGAAGGTGAAAAACCTTCTTTCATGCCTCACGTACCAGAGCCTGAAAATGGCACTACTGAGTGTGTGCAGCCAGAAGATGAAATGAAAAAAAATCACATGATCTATATCATGCATCAGCGTGATGAAACCATGCATCGGGGTATTCGTACCAAAACCTATAGCCTGAAAGAATGTATTAACTGCCATGTGCCAGAAAACACTTCTGTACGTTTTGGCGACTCCAAACACTTCTGCAGTAGCTGCCACAACTTTGCTGGCGTTACTATTGACTGCTTCCAGTGCCATGCTGACCGCCCACAGGGCAAATCCAGGCATTCACTGAATAGTACTGCGGTGCCACATTACGCTGATACAGCTATGGGAGCGTCGAATGATTAAAGAAACCATCAATTTTTCCCGTCGTATTTTTGTTGAAAAAACAGCAACTACCGCAGCGGGCATCAGTATCGCTCCCGGTATATTCCTGAATCAGGTAGCACAGGCGAAACCGGCTGATCAGGCGGTAACCGATGAAGTCCGTTGGGGCATGCTGATTGATACCAACAAATGTGCATCAGGTTGTACTGCCTGTGTCTCTGCCTGTGCCGAAGAAAACGGTATCAAGTCACACGGCCGCCCGGAAACTGATCAGGTGTGGATTCGTAAAGTTAAACTGCGCGATACCCAAACCGGACATGTTACATCGCTGCCAATGTTATGCCAGCACTGCGAAAGCCCACCCTGTGTCGATGTTTGTCCTACTGGTGCCTCTTTCAAACGTGTAGACGGCATTGTACTGGTGGATCGCCATATCTGTATCGGCTGCCGCTACTGCATGATGGCCTGCCCCTACAAGGCACGTTCTTTTGCCCATGAAACGGTGGAAGATCCTAAAGAATATGCACCACGCGGTAAGGGCACTGTTGAATCCTGCACTTTCTGTGTACATCGAGTCGATGAAGGTGGAACACCTGCCTGTGTCGAAGCCTGCGACAAAGCTGAACATGGTGCAATGTTATTCGGTGATTTGAAAAATCCTGACAGTGAAATTTCAAAAGAGCTGGAAAAACATGGTGGAAAACAGATTCGTGCAGATCTCGGTCTGAACACCGGTGTTCGCTATCAGGGTATCTAAGCTGGGTTGAAATGCTATGAATAAAATACACTTACAAGAAATTGAAGGGGATAGCGCGGGTTATCTCAGCCTGTTAGGCTTTTTTGGCCTGTTCATACTGGCAGCCCTGGCTTCTACTTATTACATGGAACATAACGGTCACTGGGTGACCGGTATGAACAACCAGATCGTATGGGGTATACCCCA
>CBDULX010000045.1:0-16684 GCA_965368175.1 uncultured Gammaproteobacteria bacterium
ACCATTGCCATGGTAAGAAGAAGCAAGAATATGAATCTACCACTGTTCTAGCTTAGTGGCTCCAGACCTCAAACAGAAAGCTAAATCAAAGTGGTGTCTTAGTGGTTCCAGTCCTAAAACAAAAAGCTAAGGAACCTCTGATTAAGTATCTTTCTTGTCATCCAGAGTGATAGGGATGCTTACACGGACGTAAGTAGTAGAGTAACGCAGGTGCAGTTGCCGAGGGATCTTAATTGCTTGATATCTATGCCGATATTAAGTGAAAGATTTCTCCCTCTAGTCGAAATGACAAGTTAGTCAGAGGTTCCCTAAATCATAGCAGTGTCTTACTGGCTCCAGTCCTCAAACAGAAAGCTAAATCAAAGTGGTGTCTTAGAGGCTCCAGTCCCCAAACAAAAAGCCAGATAGAACATTTTTATCAGTTGCACCAAACCTCAAACAAAAAAACCAGGTAGGGCGTTCTTCGCTCATGGCTTCCAGCTAAAACAAAAATGTTATTTTAATCATTTGTGCATCTGGTACTAGATCTAAAATTCAAACTATCCGCGCTAAAGAATCACTGCAGTTCCGCGCATTTCTAATTCAACTTCAGCTTAGTAGTCGGGATAAGATATCTGAATTCAGTGCGGCCCCGTTACTTACGCTTAACATCAGCAAAGCATTACTGTGTTGATAGTAAAACAATATTCTTCCTTTAGAGATATGACATCATACAACGGGTCAATAATAAATCTATCAAAGGGCCGGCGTCATACCGGCATGCATTTAGCCGGTATCCACAACTTAGTGGTTGCATTAGCTAAGTTTTTTCGACTGGCTGATAAATGGATTCGGCATTCGCCGGAATGACGAGTTAACGGGAGAGCGGTGATCTGAGATATAAAAATCCATCCGGATATAAACTGGATTACTGGTCATTGTTTTCAGCATCATGTAAGTAAACGCTAATTAACCTGTTGTTATCTTGTATAGCGGGTTTTTAAATACCGTGTACTATAGCCTTTTCCTACTAATATGCTCAACTAAATTTGATTCAGTTCAAGCAAAGTTAAGTTAGACGAAATCGGGAATAATGGTGGATGTTTTTATTCATGAATGCTTGCTATGATCCGACTCGGATTAGTTGCTAGATGTGAATAGATGCAATTAGTTGAGCTTTATCAATAGTTGCTTATATACCTATGGATAGACTTGTATTTAACAAATCGTGGTTTAGTATAGAGCCATCAATAAATCAGATTTATCCAGTGATTAGATATTAGTTGCTGACAGCAGATTGGTTTTTGACTAAAGTCATATTGCGTTACAATGATAATAAGAGCTTAACTTGTCGTTCTACGACCAGAGAGATAAAAACAAATGCTCGAAAATTACTTACCTGTACTTATTTTTATGATCATTGGACTGGTCACTGGTCTGGTGATGATCGTCCTGGGTGGCTTTGTTCTGGCCCCACGCAAACCAGATGCTGAAAAGGGTTCGCCCTATGAATGTGGCTTCGAAGCATTTGAAGATGCGCGCCTCAAATTTGACGTTCGTTATTATCTCGTCGCAATTCTGTTTATTATTTTCGATCTTGAAATAGCTTTCCTCTTTCCCTGGGCCATAGTGCTAGATGAAATTGGCCTGTTTGGGATTGTTGCAATGGGAATTTTTCTTGCTGTTCTGGTCATCGGCTTCATCTATGAGTGGAAGAAGGGGGCTCTGGAATGGGAATAGAAGGCGTATTCGATAAAGGTTATGTCACCACTGGTCTGGATGTGGTGATCAACTGGGCCCGTACCGGTTCAATGTGGCCTATGACATTCGGCCTGGCCTGCTGTGCAGTGGAAATGATGCAGGCGGGTGCTTCCCGGTATGACCTCGATCGCTTTGGGATTATTTTTCGGCCCAGTCCTCGTCAATCTGATGTGATGATTGTGGCGGGTACTCTGACCAATAAAATGGGCCCGGCCTTGCGTAAGGTGTATGACCAGATGCCTGAGCCGAAATGGGTCATCT
Source organism: uncultured Gammaproteobacteria bacterium (assembly GCA_965368175.1). GTDB lineage: Bacteria > Pseudomonadota > Gammaproteobacteria > SZUA-229 > SZUA-229 > CBDULX01. Next base: position 2,002 of record CBDULX010000045.1, read on the forward strand.
CCATGGGTTCCTGTGCTAATGGTGGTGGTTATTACCATTATTCCTATTCTGTAGTGCGAGGTGTTGATCGCATTGTGCCGGTCGATATCTATGTGCCCGGTTGTCCACCTACCGCAGAGGCATTGTTGTACGGCATTATTCAATTACAGAACAAAATTAAACGAACCAATACCATAGCCCGATAGCGGCCTGAGTTGAGTGAATGACAAATAAAGCGCAGCAATTATCTGAAAAACTGGATCAGGTCCTGTCCGGTAAGTTGCAATCCAATATTTTATTGTACGGTGAAGTAACCATCGAGGTTGCGCCAGAGTATTTGCATGAGGTTTGTCTGGTGTTGCGGGATGATAAATCACTGGCATTTGAGCAACTGACTGACCTTTGTGGGGTGGATTATTCTGCCTATGGTCAAACCGAGTGGACAACCGAGGATGCGACCAGTAGCGGTTTTAGTCGAGGCGTCGAAGAGGTCAGCGGGGCCCGTTTACGTTTTGGTGATGAAGAAGTGCCCAAGAATACCGATCGACCCCGATTTGCATCGGTCATTCACCTGTTGTCCGTTAGTCAGAATGTCCGGCTAAGAGTAAGATGTTTTGCCGCTGACGAGGCCATGCCTATGGTGCCATCGGTGATGGACATCTGGACGGTGGCTAACTGGTTTGAGCGTGAATCCTTTGATCTGTATGGTATTCACTATGAAGGTCATCCCGATTTACGCCGAATTCTTACCGACTATGGTTTTGTCGGTCACCCGTTCCGCAAGGATTTCCCACTGATAGGTAATGTCGAAATGCGTTATGACCCGGAGCAGCAGCGAGTGATCTATCAGCCTGTCACCATCGAGGCTCGGGTGCTGGTGCCACGGGTTATTCGTGGAGATAATCGTTATCAGGAACCGGAGACTTCAGACGAGGGTGCAAGCTGATGCCAGAAATTCGTAATTACACCCTTAACTTCGGCCCCCAGCATCCTGCCGCCCACGGCGTGTTGCGTATGATTCTTGAGCTGGATGGTGAAGTTATTCAACGTGTCGATCCGCATATTGGTTTATTGCACCGGGCGACTGAAAAGCTGGCAGAATCCAAACCTTATAACCAGAGTATTGGTTACATGGATCGTCTTGATTATGTATCCATGATGTGTAACGAGCATGGCTACCTGCTGGCAGTGGAAAAACTGCTGGGTATAGAAGTGCCACAACGCGGCCAGTATATCCGGGTGATGTTCGATGAAATTACTCGCCTGCTGAATCACCTGTTATGGATAGGCGCTCACGGCCTGGATGTAGGTGCTATGGCGATGTTTCTGTATGCTTTCCGTGAGCGTGAAGATTTGATGGATATGTATGAAGCGGTATCCGGTGCTCGTCTGCATGCCACTTATTATCGGCCTGGCGGAGTGGCTCGTGATCTGCCCGATACCATGGCTCAGTATGATCCCTCTAAATACCGTAGCAAGAAAGATCTTACGTTTTTAAACGATAATCGTTCCGGTTCCCTGCTCGATTTTATCGACGACTTCACCAGTCGTTTCCCTAAATACGTAGATGAGTATGAAACATTGCTCACCGATAATCGTATCTGGAAACAGCGACTGGTGGATATAGGTATAGTGTCTCCTGAACGGGCTTTGCAGCTGGGATTTACCGGTCCCATGCTGCGAGGTTCGGGCATTGAATGGGATCTGCGCAAGAAACAGCCCTACGAAGTTTATGACAAGATGGACTTTGATATTCCTGTGGGCACCAATGGTGATTCCTATGATCGCTATCTGATACGAATGGAAGAAATGCGTCAGTCCAATCGCATTATCAAACAGTGTGTGGACTGGTTGCGTGTTAATCCCGGCCCGGTGATGACAGAGGACCATAAAATCTGCCCACCGAAACGGGAAGAAATGAAAGCAGATATGGAATCGCTGATTCACCATTTTAAACTGTTCACCGAAGGCTTCTGTTTGCCTGAGGGCGAGGCTTATGGAGCGATTGAGCATCCTAAGGGTGAGTTTGGGGTTTACATAATTTCTGATGGGGCCAATAAACCTTATCGTCTTAAAATACGCGCGCCGGGCTTTGCGCATTTATCGTCTATGGATGAAATGACTCGTGGCCATATGTTATCTGATGTTGTTGCCGTAATTGGTACGCAGGATATCGTATTTGGTGAGATCGACAGGTAACAATAGATATAACCATGACTAACAAAAGCATCTTATCTGCGCACACAATCGAAGAAATCGAAGACTGGGTAAAACGTTATCCGGTTGAGCATAAAAAATCAGCCCTGCTGGCGGCCTTGCGTGCAGCTCAGCATCAGAACAAGGGTTATCTTACAGAAGAGTTGATGGATGCGGTGGCCGATTACCTTGAACTGTCAAAAATCGAAGTTTATGAGGTCGCCAGCTTTTATTCCATGTATGAATTGAAACCGGTCGCTCGGCACAATATTTCAGTGTGTACCAATGTCAGTTGTATGTTGATGGGGTCGGATACCATTGTGAATCATCTGGAACGTAAACTGAACATCAAACTGGGCGAGAGCACATCTGATGGCCGGATTTATCTGAAGAAAGAAGAAGAATGCCTGGCGGCCTGTGCCGGAGGCCCGATGATGCAGATTAATCATAAATACTACACCGATCTCACAGCTGAAAAAGTTGATGAGATTGTGGATAGTCTGGAGTAAACATGGCCAACGAAGTCTGTTATGCCACATTGCAGTTTGAAGACCAGCCATGGTCTTACGAAAACTATCTGAAAGTGGGCGGATACCAGGCCTTGCGTAAAATCCTGGATGAAAAAATTTCACCGGAAGACGTGATCGAAATGGTCAAGGTTTCCGGTTTGCGTGGTCGTGGTGGTGCAGGCTTTCCCACTGGGCTGAAATGGAGTTTCATGCCAAGAAACGCGCCGGTGCAGAAGTATATTGTCTGTAATTCAGACGAATCGGAACCGGGTACCTGTAAAGATCGCGACATATTGCGTTTTAACCCGCATTCACTGGTTGAAGGTATGGCCATTGCCGGTTATTGCATTGGTGCCGACGTCGGCTATAACTACATGCGCGGCGAATTTCTGGATGAACCCTATTTGCGATTCGAGCAAGCCGTGAAAGAGGCTTATGAGCAGGGTTATCTGGGTAAAAATATACTGGGTTCCGGGTTTAATTTTGAGCTCTATCCGACACTCGGTGCCGGCGCTTATATATGCGGTGAAGAAACTGCATTACTGGAATCGCTGGAAGGCAAAAAAGGCCAGCCCAGATTCAAGCCACCATTCCCTGCGAATGTGGGGCTTTATGGTAAACCAACCACTGTTAACAACACCGAATCATTAGCCTCGGTTCCCAGTATTGTGCTCAATGGTGGCGAATGGTTTGCCAAACTGGGCGTAGAAAACTCCGGTGGAGTGAAATGCTTCTCTGTATCCGGCCATGTCAATAAGCCGGGCAATTTTGAAATTAATATGGGCACACCTTTTTCAGAATTACTGGAACTGGCCGGTGGTGTCAAAGACGGTCATAAACTTAAAGCGGTGATTCCGGGTGGTTCTTCAGTGCCGGTATTGCCCGCTGAATTAATGATGGCTTGCAACATGGATTACGACTCCATTACCAAGGCAGGTTCCATGCTGGGCTCTGGAGCTGTAATCGTCATGGATGAAACCACCGACATGGTGAAAGTGCTGCAACGAATTTCTCAATTTTATTTTTCTGAGTCCTGTGGTCAATGTACCCCCTGTCGTGAAGGTACCGGCTGGCTGTATCGCATGCTGACTCGAATTGTGGAAGGTAAAGGGCTGCCGGAAGATCTGGACAAACTGGATGATGTGGCGAGTAATATCGAAGGTCGCACTATCTGTGCGTTGGGTGATGCCGCGGCGATGCCGGTGAGAAGCTTCGTAAAACACTATCGTAATGAGTTTGAATATTATATTGAACACAAGCGCAGTATGTTCGGCGCCTGATGATTTTAATGGGCGTAACAGCCGATAATAAGTAGAACAATGCTCAACATGATGACTATAAATAATCTTGACTATCGTAATTACGGCTTACTGCGAACTGCAGTAAGCGATTTTGCGGCGAAGGTATGAGATGGCAGACGAACTGGTAACAATTACGGTTGATGGGCGGCAAATTCAGGCTCCTAAAGGCGCTGCTCTCATAAAAGTAACCGATGATAACGGTATTCGTATACCGCGTTTCTGTTATCACAAAAAATTATCGGTTGCTGCAAATTGCCGCATGTGTCTGGTGGAGGTTGAAAAAGCCCCCAAACCTATGCCGGCCTGTGCCACCCCGGTCATGGAAGGCATGGTGGTTCATACCAAATCACCCAAGGCTATTGCAGCACAGAAATCGGTGATGGAATTCCTGTTGATCAATCATCCGCTGGATTGCCCTATCTGCGACCAGGGCGGTGAGTGCGAATTGCAGGATGTGTCCATGGGGTATGGCGGCGATGTTTCCAAGTACTCCGATATCAAACGTGTGGTCGTTGATAAAAATATTGGTCCTCTGATTGCGACAGAATTAACTCGTTGTATTCAATGTACTCGCTGTATACGCTTTGGCGAGGAAATTGCCGGTATGCGTGAGCTGGGTGCTACTGGTCGTGGTGACCGTATGGAAATTGGTACCTATATAGAGAAAAGTCTCGATTCAGAAATGTCGGGCAATGTGATTGATATTTGTCCAGTGGGTGCGTTAACCGCCAAACCATCGCGTTATACCGGACGTGCCTGGGAAATGGCTCAACATTCAGCCGTTGCGCCCCATGATTCCGTAGGTTCCAATATTTATATACACACTTTACGTGGTGAAGTGATACGTGTAGTGCCGAGAGATAATGAAGCGGTGAATGAGGTCTGGATATCCGACCGGGATCGTTACAGCTATCGCGGAATTTATGCCAAAGATCGTGCCAAAGTGCCTTTGATCAAGAAAGAAGGACAGTGGGTAGAATGTAGCTGGGACGAAGCTCTTCAAGCAGCCGTCAGCGGTATCCAGTCGGTGACCAATACCAGCGGTGCAGAGCAGCTTGCTGCCTGGGTATCTCCCAATTCGACTCTTGAAGAACTGTATTTGTTACAGAAAATCCTGCGCGGTCTGGGTAGTGGTAATCTGGAGCATCGACTACGACAGACAGATTTTTCAGACCAGACTGCTGACCCGGTAATGCCCTGGCTGGGGCAGGAAATTCCGAATTTACAGACAATACAGGCTGCGTTACTGATCGGTTCGAATGTGCGCAAGGAGCAGCCGCTGTTTGCTCATCGACTGCGTAAAGCAGTGGTAAGACGTCAGGCGCGGGTTAGTTTTGTCAACCCTCGTGCATTTGACTGGCATTTCCCGATCGCTCAGGAATGTACCGGTTCTGCCAGCGCTATGCTGGAGCATCTGGCTGGTATTGCCCGGGCAGCTTACGAGTTGTCCGGTCAGTCGGTACCGGCGCATCTGTCTGCTGTGGTAAGTAGTGCCAATATTACTGAAGACCATAAACAGATAGCCAGTGATTTGAAACAGGCTGAACAGGCAACCGTACTGCTGGGTAATATTGCCCACCAGCACCCCCAGTTCTCGGTCCTTCGCGCACTGGCAGCCGCAATTGCAGAACAAACTAATAGCGTGCTGGGTTATCTGCCTGAGGCGGCTAACACTGCCGGTGCCTGGCTGGCGGGAGCTGTGCCTCATCGTGGCCCGGCTGGAAATACAGACGTGGTACAGGGCATGAGCCTGGCTGAACAAATTGACAACCCTCGTAAGGCACTGATTACCTTTAATACGGAACCGGAATTCGATAGCTTTAATGGCACCAAAGTGCTGGAAGCCGTTAAACGTGCGGATTATGTGGTTGCTATCAGCAGTTATGTCACCGACAGCCTGCGTAGTTATGCCGATGTGATTCTGCCACTGGCGGTGTTCACCGAGACCTCCGGCACTTATGTCAACGCCGAGGGCTACTGGCAGAGTTTCAAAGGCGCCGTTCAGCCTATGGGTGAGGCCCGGCCCGGCTGGAAAATTTTACGTGTGATGGGTAATTTGTTTAATCTCGATGGCTTCGATTTTGTGTCATCAGAAGAAGTAAGAGATGAACTGAAACAGCTGTGTCAGTCAGTTGAATTGAATAATAAGCTGAATACCTCCGAGAAGATCAGTATTGCTCCGGTCAATGGCAGTTTGCAACGGCTGGGAGAGGTTCCCCTGTATGCCATGGATGCCCTGGTGCGTCGATCAGATGCACTACAGAAAACCAGAGATGCAGTGCAGGACAGTGTACGGATCAATTCACGGCAGGCGGAAAAGTCTGGAGTGATGACGGCTGAGAAGGTCAGAGTGAATCAGGACGGTGCCCATGCTTATCTGCCACTGGTGATCGATGAAGGTATTCCCGATGGCTGTGTCTGGATTGCTGCGGCCATGCCGAGCACATTCGTTTTGGGCGAAACCTTTGGCCCGATTGAACTGGAGAAAGTGTAATCATGATTGATACGGCCATTGATTTTACACTGTCAATCTGGAACTGGTTTCCTGTGTGGGCGCAGACCGTGATTGTCGACGTGGTTTTGATCGTCATCATCATGGTGCCATTGATGTTATCGGTCGCATATGTCACTTATATGGAGCGTAAGGTTATTGGTTATATGCATGCGCGTATGGGGCCAAATCGTGTTGGTCCCAAAGGATGGTTGCAGCCTATAGCCGATGCGGTGAAATTGATGTTCAAGGAAATCGTCATTCCCACCAATTCCAATCGTTTCCTGTTCCTGTTTGCGCCCATGCTCGCGATAGGGCCAGCACTGGCCGCCTGGGCGGTAATTCCTTTTTCCGATGGCTGGGTACTGGCGGATGTTAATGCGGGTCTGTTGTATGTACTCGCTTTGACCTCGATGGGCGTGTACGGCATTATTCTGGCTGGTTGGTCGTCAAATTCCAAATACGCCATGATGGGCGCTCTGCGATCTGCTGCTCAGATGGTGGCTTATGAAATTGCCATGGGTTTTGCACTGGTTGGTGTATTGATGGCGGCAGGCAGTTTGAATCTGGGCGATATTATCGCCAGGCAGGCCGGCGGGGTTACGAACTGGTTCTGGTTGCCCTTATTCCCATTACTGATCGTGTATTTCATATCAGGTGTTGCTGAAACCAACCGCGCTCCCTTTGATGTGGCGGAGGGTGAATCTGAGATTGTGGCCGGTTTCCACGTGGATTATTCCGGTATGGCATTTGCGGTTTTCTTCCTGGCTGAGTACGCCAACATCATCATGATTTCAGCGCTGACATCCATCTTGTTCTTCGGCGGCTGGTTGTCGCCTTTCAGTGCTTATGCCGATGTTCCCCTGCTGGGTGATGGAATGCAGTGGTTTCTCATGAAAACCGTGGCCGTGATTTTCATGTTCCTGTGGATACGCGCTACTTTTCCTCGCTACCGTTATGATCAGATTATGCGCCTGGGCTGGAAAGTATTTATTCCAGTGACCCTGGTATGGATTACCGTCGAGGCGGTGATGGCTGTTATGAAAATCGGGCCCTGGGCGGTATAGGAGAATATGATGAGGCTGATTAAACACTACATCAAAAGTTTCCTGTTGTTTGAGTTATTGAAGGGTATGGCAGTTACCGGTCGCTATCTGTTTGCCAGGAAGATTACCATACAGTATCCGGAAGAAAAAACGCCCCTGTCACCTCGGTTTCGTGGTCTGCACGCTCTGCGTCGTTACGCTAATGGTGAAGAACGTTGTATCGCCTGTAAATTATGCGAAGCGGTATGTCCTGCGCTGGCCATTACCATCGATTCTGAACAGCGAGCTGACGGCACCCGTAGAACCACCCGCTATGACATCGATTTGTTCAAATGCATTTACTGTGGCTTTTGTGAAGAAGCCTGCCCGGTGGATTCCATCGTGGAGACGGATATTTTTGAATATCACTTCGAGAAACGGGGTGAGCAGATTATGACCAAAGATAAATTACTGGCGATTGGTGATAAATACGAAGCACAAATTGCAGCCAATAGAACAGCCGACGCACCTTATCGTTAAGGCAGGAACAGAATGATTTTTACAGAACTTGTTTTTTATGGCTTTTCGCTGATCATGATCGTGGCAGCACTGGGAGTTATTACTTCACGTAACCCGGTGCATTCGGTTCTGTTTCTGGTGCTGACTTTCTTTGCTACTTCGGCTATCTGGATATTACTGGAAGCTGAATTCCTGGCCATTACTCTGGTGCTGGTCTATGTCGGCGCGGTGATGGTGCTGTTCCTGTTTGTGGTAATGATGCTGGATATTAATCTCACAGTGTTACGTGAAGGTTTCACAAAGTTCCTGCCCTTCGGTGTGATTATTGCGCTGATCCTGATCGCGCAGATGGTTATGGTGGTGGGTCCCGAGAACTTTGGCCTGGATCAGTACGCCGAGCCGGCCAGGCATGCTGCGGATTACAGTAATACCAAGGCCCTGGGCAGGGTCCTGTATACCGATTATGTGTTCCCGTTTGAAATAGCTTCGGTAATATTGCTGGTGGCGATCGTGGCGGCCATATCGCTGACCATGCGCCGTCGTCCAAATACCAAGCACCAGAATCCGGGCAAGCAGGTGAAGGTGAAAAAAGAAGACAGGCTACGTGTCGTCAAAATGCAATCGGAAGAGAAACAATAATGATTCCACTCTCCAGTTATCTGATATTAGGGGCCATTTTATTTTCCATTAGTGTGGCGGGTATTTTCATTAATCGAAAAAATGTCATCATCCTTCTGATGTGTATTGAGTTAATGTTGCTGGCGGTAAATATCAATTTTATTGCTTTCTCCCATTTTCTCGGTGATACCGCCGGTCAGGTGTTCGTGTTCTTTATTCTGACCGTGGCGGCTGCTGAAGCGGCCATTGGTCTGGCCATTCTGGTCGTGCTGTTCCGAAATCGCGGCACAATTAATGTTACTGAACTCGATAGTTTGAAGGGGTAGCCATGGAAAATGTATATCTAGCCATTCCTCTGGCCTCCCTGATTGGCGCTATCCTGGCTGGTTTCTTTGGCAAGGTGATTGGCCGCACGGGTTCCCACACAGTAACCATCGCCGGTGTGACGGTTTCATTTATTCTGTCGCTGGTGGCACTGGTCCATATCGTGTTCCAGGGTGGTGAAGTGTATAACGCTACCGTATATACCTGGATGGTGAGCGATGGCCTGACATTTGAAGTCGGTTTCCTCGTCGACAACCTGACCGTGATGATGATGACGGTGGTAACCGCTGTTTCACTGGCCGTGCATGTCTATACCATCGGCTATATGCAGGATGATCCCGGTTATCAGCGCTTCTTCAGTTATATTTCTCTGTTTACCTTTTCCATGTTGATGCTGGTTATGTCCAACAACTTCCTGCAGCTATTTTTTGGCTGGGAAGCGGTGGGCGTTGTGTCCTATCTGCTGATTGGGTTCTGGTATAAAAAAGAGACCGCTATTTATGCTAATTTAAAGGCCTTCCTGGTGAATCGGGTGGGTGATTTTGGTTTTATTCTTGGTATAGCCGCGATTGTAATGTATGCCGGCAGCCTGGATTATATTGAGGTATTCCAGCAAGCAGGCCAGATTGCTAACCAGAATATCAGTGTGCTGGGTGATACCGAATGGTCGGTGATGACCTTGATCTGTATTCTGCTGTTCATTGGTGCCATGGGTAAATCGGCCCAGGTGCCCCTGCATGTGTGGCTGCCCGATTCCATGGAAGGCCCAACACCCATATCCGCCTTGATCCATGCTGCGACCATGGTTACCGCCGGTATTTTCATGGTGGCTCGTATGTCACCGCTGTTTGAGTTTTCTGAAACCGCACTCAGTTTTGTGCTGGTGATTGGCGCCATTACCGCCTTCTTTATGGGGCTGGTGGGCATAGTTCAGAACGACATTAAACGTGTAGTGGCTTACTCCACCCTGTCTCAGCTAGGCTATATGACAGTAGCTCTAGGCGCTTCGGCCTATTCAGCAGCTGTGTTTCATCTGATGACTCACGCCTTTTTCAAAGCCCTGCTGTTCCTGGCTGCCGGTTCGGTGATTATTGCTATGCACCATGAGCAGGACATACGCAAAATGGGTGGCCTGAAAAAATATATGCCGATTACTTACTGGACTTCATTAATTGGTTCTCTGGCATTAATCGGTTTCCCGGGATTCTCTGGATTTTTCTCAAAAGATGCCATTATTGAGGCGGTTCATCACTCGCAACTCCCAGGTTCGGATTTTGCGTATATGATGGTAGTTGCGGGAGTATTTGTCACCGCTTTCTATACCTTCCGCCTGTTCTTCCTGGTGTTCCATGGTAAAGAGCGGATGGATGATCATACCCGTGAGCACTTACACGAAACACCTAAAGTGGTCACTTTTCCATTGATCGCACTGGCCATACCCTCGGTGATTATTGGCGGTATGACGGTTGGCAGTATGCTGTTTGGTGATTACTTTGATGGCGCTATATACGTCAAAGAAGCACATAACGTACTGGGGCAGATCGATTATCACGGTGCTGTGGCCTTTGTGCAGCATGGTTTCGGCGGCCTTGCGGTTTATCTGGCGGCGGCCGGCGTATTCCTGGCCTGGCTGTTTTATCTCAAAGCGCCATGGCTGTCGGATATGGCGGCGAAGAAACTCAGCTTCCTGCATAAATTACTGGATCGTAAATACTGGGTGGACGAAGTTTATTTCGCTGTGTTTGCTAATGGTGGACGCGGTCTGGCTAAGGGCTTATGGAAGGGTGGTGATGTTACTTTGATCGATGGCTGGATCATCAATGGTTCAGCGCGACTGGTAGGGTGGGTAGCCAGTGTAACTCGCCAGGTACAGACAGGTATGTTGTATCACTATGCCTTTGCCATGATTATTGGCCTGGTGGCCTTGCTGGTATTGTTTACCAATTAATTTTAAATAATCGGTTGCCTGTTGTTTACAGCAGGCAACTATAGAAGATAACTAAAAATAGATAGGTAATTCGAATGTTTACAGATTGGCCCCTATTAAGCCTGGTCGTCTGGATACCGATATTTGGCGGTATTTTGGTTCTTCTGTCCGGTGATAGATGGAACGCAGATCTTGCCCGCAGAGTAGCGCTTATATTTTCGATCGTTACCTTTTTACTGAGTCTGGGGCTCTATTCCGGCTTTGATACTGGCACGGCTCAGATGCAGTTTGTCGAGGGTCCTCATGACTGGATCACTTCGTACAATATTTTTTATCATCTTGGCGTTGATGGCATATCCATGCCACTGATCATTCTTACTACCTTTACCACGGTGCTGGTGGTATTGGCCGGCTGGGAAGTTATTAAAACCCGTCCAGCCCAGTACATGGCCGCTTTCCTGATAATGGAAGGTCTGATGAATGGCGTATTCTCGGCACTGGATTCGATTTTCTTCTATGTGTTCTGGGAAGGCATGCTGATCCCCATGTTCCTTATCATCGGGGTCTGGGGCGGCGCACGTCGAGTTTATGCCACCATCAAGTTCTTTATTTATACTTTCTTCGGCTCAGTCTTCATGCTGGTGGCACTGATCTATATGTATTATCAGTCTGGCAGTTTTGCCATTCAGGATATGCATATGCTGAAACTGGACATGACTGAACAGATCCTGATTTTCGTCGCCTTCCTGATGGCCTTTGCAGTGAAAGTGCCAATGTGGCCGGTACACACCTGGTTACCCGATGCTCATGTTGAGGCACCCACAGGTGGTTCCGTGATACTGGCCGCGATCATGCTGAAAATTGGTGGTTATGGTTTCCTTCGTTTCAGTCTGCCCATTACGCCGGATGCCAGTCATACTCTGGACTGGCTGATCATAGCTATGTCATTGATAGCGGTTGTGTATATCGGCTTCGTGGCCCTGGCACAGAGTGATATGAAAAAACTGGTGGCCTATTCATCCATCGCTCATATGGGCTTTGTCACCCTGGGTATATTTGTGGTATTCGGCATCTGGGAAAATCCGGCCAATACTGATATCTCCGGTGCCGCACTGGCAGTTGAAGGGGCCATGGTGCAGATGATTTCCCATGGATTTATTTCCGGTGCCCTGTTCCTTATGATCGGCGTGCTTTACGATCGAATGCACAGTCGTGAAATTAAGGATTATGGTGGTGTGGTCAATACTATGCCGGTGTTTGCTGCCTTTGCCGTATTTTTCGCACTGGCCAATGCCGGTCTGCCTGGCACCTCCGGGTTTGTCGGTGAATTCATGGTCATTATTGCCAGTTTTAAAGCCAATGTCTGGTATGCCTTCCTGGCCGCCAGTACTTTGATCCTGGGTGCCGCTTATACCCTGTGGATGGTGAAACGGGTGTTTTATGGCGAAATAAAGAATGACAATGTAAAAGCGCTGACAGATATCAATCGTCGTGAACTAATCATTATGTCGAGCCTGGCTATCGCGGTACTGGCGCTGGGTCTATATCCGGCACCATTGGTCGATGTTATGCATGCATCCGTTAATAACCTGTTACAGCATGTAGCTGTATCCAAGCTCTGAGTGGACTGAATATATGACTCTTGAGATGCTGAATTATACTGTAGCCTGGCCAGAGATATTTCTGCTTAGTATGACCTGTCTGGTGCTGGTGGTAGATGTTTTCCTGAAACAGGAGCAGCGTACTATTACCTTTCTGTTGTCGGAGCTTACGATTATAGGTACTTTGCTCGTCATTGGTATGACCATGGTGAGTGACAAGGTAATCGCTTTCAATGGTGTGTTCATCAATGACCCCCTGTCTATCGTACTGAAGTTTTTTGTGGTCGCGCTGGTAGGTTTTGTCTTTATCTATTCACGAGATTATTTGAAAGACCGCAATATATTTAAAGGCGAGTTTTATGTATTAGGCCTGTTTGGGTTGCTGGGCATGATGCTGATGATCTCATCTCATCATTTCCTTACCCTGTATCTTGGGCTTGAATTACTGTCTCTGTCTCTATATGCCATGGTGGCATTTGATCGAGATAATCCTAAAGCCTCAGAGGCGGCGATGAAATACTTTGTACTGGGCGCAATAGCTTCCGGTATGCTGCTTTATGGTATGTCGATGCTCTATGGTGCCACCGGCACGCTGAATATTTCAGAAATGGCATCGGTGATCGGCCAGAAAGAGTCTATGGATATAGTGCTGGTATTCGGGCTGGTGTTCATGGTGATTGGACTGGCCTTTAAGCTGGGAGCAGTGCCATTCCATATGTGGATACCCGATGTGTATCACGGCTCACCCACACCGGTAACCAGTTATATCGGTACCGCCCCTAAAATTGCCGGTTTTGCCATAGTTGTGCGTTTGCTTATCGAGGCCATGGGGAGTTTGCATGCCGACTGGCAGTTGATGTTGATGATTCTGTCAATACTGTCTATGGGAATTGGTAATGTTATCGCCATTGCTCAATCCAATTTGAAACGCATGCTGGCTTATTCAACCATCTCTCATGTTGGTTTTATACTGCTGGGAATACTGGCTGGCAATAATGACGGTTACTCTGCGGCTATGTTCTATACCCTGACATACTCGCTGATGTCTCTGGGTGCTTTTGGCATGATTATCCTGCTGACCCGCTCCGGGTTTGAGGCAGAGAATCTGGACGATTTTAAAGGCCTGAATCAGCGCAGTCCCTGGTATGCTTTCATGATGCTGATACTGATGTTCTCCATGGCTGGCGTACCTCCAACGGTCGGTTTCTGGGCCAAGTTGACAGTGCTTAAAGCCGTAGTCGATATAGATATGTTGTGGCTGGCTCTGGTTGCAGTATTTTTCTCCATCATCGGTGTCTATTATTATCTACGCATGATCAAAATCATGTACTTCGATGAAGCAGTTGATACGGCTCCGCTCGACAAGAGTCGTGATATGCAGCTTGCACTGAGTGCCAATGGTTTACTGATACTGTTACTGGGTATTTACCCATCGTCGCTCATGACCATTTGCATCATGGTATTTAATTAATTCATTTCTGCTACGAGCAATAGCCTCTTTACCGTGTTATTGCTCGCTCTCGGAAGCGGATCAATCAAAGAATTTAAAAATTGCCACAGAGCCACAGAGTAGACAGAGAATTCAGTGAGATAATAATGGCACGATTATAATAACTCTGTGTACCCTGTGGCTCTGCGGCAAAGACTTTAGTATAAGTTATCAGTCGTTCAATTTAGCGCGTGCAACATTCAATTCATTTTCTTTACCGTTTGTCCTTGCAATGTACTGATGAAATCTGTACTATTTGCCACCTGTCGATGCGGGGTGGAGCAGTCTGGCAGCTCGTCGGGCTCATAACCCGAAGGTCGTAGGTTCAAATCCTGCCCCCGCTACCAAATTTGTATTGAGTAGCACTCGGCGACCCGAAGGTCGTAGGTTCAAATATGAACCCCGAGACTCATTCAGTAGTCGTGAATGAGTGAAGAATTGGTCATCTACGGAGATCGAATTCCACAGCTACCAATTTTGTAGTATGGCAGTCCTGATGGGCTCCCAAACACCAAGCTTCTCGTTGGCTCAAATGGAGTTGGCGAAGAAGATTCTAGAGTGGGCCTTTGGCCCATTTTTTGTATCTAGGGCATTTGTCTTTGATACGGCTAGGGGCACTGTCCCGGATACAGAGTGATAAGTACTGTGAGCAGTAGCGTAACTCTAGTAACAGAATTGATCGATGCCACGATTCAAGCCTTAGG
>CBDULX010000046.1:0-16678 GCA_965368175.1 uncultured Gammaproteobacteria bacterium
GCATTTTTGTCAAAAAAACGTCGGAGGCGTTATGACTCAAGATACGGTCATGCAACTGGCTACCCAAACCCTGTGGATGACGATACTGATGGCGGCTCCCTTGCTGTTATCGGCGCTGGCCATAGGTTTGCTGGTGGGCATGTTTCAGGCAGCTACCCAGATCAATGAAATGACCCTGAGCTTCATACCCAAGCTGGGCATACTGGTGGCGGCCCTGTTTGTTTTTGGGCCCTGGATGCTGAGTAATATCGTGGATTTCACCAAGCGGCTGTTTTTGAATATTCCAGGCTTGCTGGGCTGACCTGACATGCTGGTTCTCACCACTGAGCAGATCGGGCTCTTCATGGGTGGTATTTTTTGGCCCTTTGTGCGCATCAGCGCTATGTTAATGGCTGCCCCGGTTTTTGGGGCCCGTATGATGCCGATCAGGATTCGAGTACTCATGGCAGTGGCCTTTAGTATGGTTGCCATACCCATGTTGCCGCCAGTACCTGCGGTAGACCCCATATCCATACCAGCGCTATTTATTCTGCTACAGCAGGTACTGATCGGAGTTGCCATGGGTTTTATGATACAGATGGTATTTCAGACTCTGGTCATTGCCGGTGAAACTATAGCCAATGGTATGGGGCTGGGGTTTGCTCGAATGGTCGACCCGGCGAATGGGGTGCAGGTGCCGGTAATATCCCAGTTTCTGATTGTTATGGCGACACTGTTATTTGTCATTCTCAACGGCCATTTAATGTTGATTGAGCTGGTGGTGGAAAGTTTTCGATGGATTCCCATTTCTGAGCAGGGTTTATCCACCAAAGGGGCCTGGGAAATTGCCAGTCGTGGCTCTCAGATGTTTGCCGGCGCCGTGTTAGTAGCGATTCCAGCCGTAGTTGCCATGCTGGTGGTGAACATTGCCATGGGTGTTATTACTCGTGCTGCTCCCCAGATGAATATTTTTGCGGTGGGTTTTCCAATGATGATCCTGTTGGGTTTTGTTTTCCTGGCGGCCACCACACCTTCGATCCTGACCCGTTTTACCCAGCTTATGATGGATAGTTTTGAAGCCATTCAGTCAGTGCTTACGGCTCGCTAGGAGACGCTGACTATGGCTGAAAATGAAACCTCTCAGGAACGCACCGAAGAACCCACCCCAAAACGATTAGACGATGCCCGAAAGAAAGGCCAGGTCCCCCGTTCACGTGAGTTAAATACCATGGTGATTATGGCGCTGGCGGCGGCAGGTTTGATGCTGCTGGGTCAGACTATGCTCAACGACCTGAGTGAGCTGATGACGTCTGGATTTCAGCCCAGTCGGGAAGATATTTTTGATGGTCGCGCCGCTTTGCGGTTTTTCTATAAGGCAATCATCGATAGCTTATGGCTGTTGTTGCCCTTTTTCGGGTTGATGCTGGCGGCGGCCCTGTTAACACCGATGAGTATTGGTGGCTGGTCATTTAGTATTGAATCACTGCAGCCCAAGCTGGAAAAACTCAATCCACTCAAAGGCCTGAAACGAGTATTTTCCGCCAAGGGCTTGATGGAGCTGATCAAGGCCTTTGCCAAATTCAGTCTGGTGGCCACAGTAGCGGTGGTGGTGATCTGGGTGAAGATGGATGAATTCCTGCAACTGGGGGGGGAGTCGCTGGATATGGCACTGTCCCATGCCGCTGAATTGTTCACTTCTTCCTTTATGTTCCTCACATTGGCATTAATCATCATTGCCGCTATCGATGTTCCTTTCCAGATCTGGGATCACAGCAAACAGATGCGTATGACCCGACAGGAAGTGAAAGATGAAATGAAGGACACCGAAGGTAAACCGGAAGTTCGCAGCAAAATTCGTCAAATGCAACGGGAAATGGCGCAGGCTCGCATGATGGAGTCGGTACCACAGGCTGATGTAGTCGTTACTAACCCAACGCATTTTGCAGTAGCTCTGAAATACGATCCTGAATCCATGCGAGCCCCGTTGGTACTGGCCAGGGGAGCAGATCTGATTGCTACCAACATTCGTCGAGTGGCCACTGAAAATGAAGTTTTATTGGTGGAAACACCCGCTTTGGCACGAGCCTTGTATCACAGTACAGAAATAGGACAGGAAATACCGGCGGGGCTTTATCTAGCGGTGGCTCAGATACTGGCTTATGTGTATCAGTTGAAAGCGGTACAAAAAAATGGCGGCGTAAAACCGTCACTGCCGGTTTCCAAACTGCCAGAAGACTTCAAAAAATATGCCGATATGGGTACAGATAATGATCCCAGGCGACATTAAGTGAATATAAATCAAGGGTAGGTGATTCAATGGAAGGCGTATTAAACAATATCCATCAGTTTACTCGGCGCGGTATGGTGGCACCCATTATGGTCATAGCGATGCTGGGCATGATGGTGGTGCCCCTGCCGCCGATTGCTCTGGATATGCTGTTCACCTTCAATATTTCACTGTCACTTATAATTTTACTGGTGTGTATATATGCAACCAGGCCGCTGGATTTTGTCATCTTTCCTACCATTATCCTGGTCGCCACCCTGTTTCGCCTGGCACTGAATGTGGCTTCGACTCGGATTGTGCTGCTGGAAGGACATACCGGCACGGGTGCGGCGGGGAATGTGATCGAGGCTTTCGGTGAATTCGTCATCGGTGGCAACTATGCGGTGGGTCTGGTGGTGTTTTCGATTCTGGTTATCATCAACTTCGTGGTGGTTACCAAAGGTGCTGGCCGTGTATCGGAAGTTAGCGCACGCTTCACCCTGGATGCCATGCCCGGTAAACAGATGGCCATAGATGCCGATCTGAATTCAGGCCTGATCAACCAGGATGAAGCCAGAACTCGTCGGGAAGAAGTTTCTGCAGAAGCGGACTTTTATGGTTCCATGGACGGTGCCAGTAAATTCGTGCGAGGGGATGCCGTGGCCGGTATCCTGATTCTGATCATCAACATTGCCGGTGGTCTGTCCATTGGTATGGCCCAGCATGACATGATGTTTGGTGATGCTGTGCGTAATTACACCCTGTTGACCATTGGTGATGGACTGGTGGCCCAGATTCCATCATTGTTGCTGTCCAGTGCCACTGCCATCATCATTACCCGGGACTCAAGCAAACACGATCTTGGCCAGCAGGTGTTTCGCCAGATGTTCCAGAACACCCGAGTGCTTTGGTTGACTGCCGCGATTATCGGTACCATGGGAATTATCCCTGGCATGCCCAATGTGGCGTTCCTGACGCTGGCAGGACTGGTGGCCGGTGGCGCCTGGTTGCTGGAAAAACAGAAAGAAGATGAAGTGGTCAGGCAGCAGGTGCAGAGAGAAATTGAACCGGTTAAGAAAGAAGAACCCAGGGAGCTGAGCTGGGAAGATGTGCAACCGGTAGATCTGGTGGGTCTGGAGGTGGGATATGGTCTTATCCCCATGGTGGATCGCAACCAGGATGGTCAGCTGCTCAATCGAATCAAGGGCGTTCGAAAAAAACTGTCCCAGGAGCTGGGTTTCCTGGTACATGCGGTGCATATCCGCGACAATCTCGATCTTAGTCCCAATGCCTATCGTATTACCCTGATGGGGGTGCCTGTGGGTGAGAGCGAAGTCTACCCTGATCGTGAACTGGCGATTAATCCAGGCCAGGTATACGGCAAGCTACAGGGTGTAGAAACCAAAGATCCCGCGTTTGGTCTGGAAGCAGTATGGATCGAGCCAGGTCAGCGTGACCATGCACAAACCATGGGCTATACGGTGGTGGATCCCACCACCGTGATAGCCACCCATTTAAATCAGATCCTGCATGATAATGCCCATGAACTGGTCGGCCATGAAGAAGTCCAGCAGTTGCTGGATAACCTGGCCAAACAGTCACCCAAGCTGGTGGAAGATCTGGTGCCTAAACTGATGCCCCTGAGTGTGGTGGTGAAAGTAATGCAGAACCTGCTCAGTGAAGGGGTGTCGGTCAGGGATGTGCGCACTATTGCTGAAGTTCTCGCTGAATATGGCGCTCGCACACAGGATTCGGTGGAGTTAACGGCCGCGGTTCGTGTGGCATTGGGTCGTTCCATCGTGCAAAAAGTCAACGGTATGGAAAGAGAGATGCCAGTTATCACCCTGGAACCGGGACTGGAGCAGTTACTGATGCAGTCAGCCCAGACTTCATCTCAGGGCGCCCTGGGTATTGAACCTGGACTGGCCGATCGTTTGTTTAAGTCGCTGGAACAGGTTACTCGTAAGCAGGAAATGTCAAATCAGCCAGCCATACTGGTGGTGGCTCCTCCGCTACGTCTTTGGCTGTCGCAATTGATACGCCATGCTATTTCCGGTTTGAGTGTGCTGTCTTACAGTGAAATTCCCGATGACAAGAATATTAAAGTGGTGGCTGCCGTGGGTGCGGACAATGTGTCCTGATGGCAGTACAACAATCAGGTGACATAACAATGAAATACACAGTATTGGCTGAGGAACCCGGAACATGAAAGTAAAACGTTTTATAGCTGAAGATATGCGTACAGCATTACGGGAAGTGAAAGAAGAACTGGGGCCCGAGGCTGTCATCCTTTCGAATCGAAGTATAGATGGTCAGGTTGAATTACTCGCGGCGATGAATTATGACGAAGGTTTGATTAATGATGCCCTTAGTCAGTCTTTGAATAAAGCTAAACCTGGCAGTGCTGCTGCCTACTATGAGCAGGCGGCCGCTGAGCGTTACGCCAATCAGGATGCACAGGCGGCTACTCAGCAGTCAACAGCTGAACTCGATCAACATTCTCAAAGGCCGGGAGCTTATCGGGCTAATGAGATGAATGTAGCAATGGATCATCAGGCTTCTGGGTTACTGGATTCTCTGGCCAATGAAAACCAGGGCCTGAAGGAAATGAAACATGAACTTAAATCGCTGCGTGCGACCATTGAAAACCAGCAGGCGATGAGCGAATGGGGGCAGCTGGCAAAACAGCATCCTCTGCGTATCAGTCTTTACCGGCGGTATACCGAAATGGGCCTGAGTCAGGAGGTATGCAAGTATCTGGTAAAGGGGCTGGATGAATCCAGTGATTTTGAAAAAGCCATGCAGGCGTCATTGAAACAACTGGTAAATCAGCTGCCAGTAGCGGATGACGATATTCTGGATCGAGGTGGTGTGATAGCTATGGTCGGTCCGACCGGGGTAGGTAAAACCACCACCATTGCAAAACTGGCGGCTCGTTTTGCCATGCGTCACGGACAGCGCCATGTGGCACTGATTAGTACCGATAATTACCGTATCGGTGCCCATGAGCAGTTGATGACATTCGGTCGCTTGCTCGGTGTGCCGGTGTATACCGCCAAGGATGCCGGGGAACTGCAACAGCACCTGCATAAGCTCCATGACAAAAAACTGGTGTTGATCGATACCGCAGGCATGAGTCAACGAGACTTGCGACTCAGCGAGCAGTTTGTCCATATTGGCCGGCAGGCTGCATTAATAAAATCTTATCTGGTGCTATCAGCCAATGCTCAGATGATTACGGTGGATGAAGTCATCCGGTCATTCAAAAAAGCCAATCTGGCCGGCTGTATCCTCACTAAAACCGACGAAGCCGTAAGCCTGGGGGGTGTGCTCAGCGCTATGATCAAACACCATTTGCCTGCGGCCTATGTCAGTGACGGGCAGCGAGTGCCGGAAGATCTGAAACCGGCGCGGGCCAGAGAACTGGTGAATGATGCACTGGACCACATGAAGCGGTATCGGGAAGCCAGTGATGAAGAATTTCTGGCGATGGCATTCCATAGTGATGTCAGCCATGCTCATTTATGACAAACAAATGCTGCCGGATGGAAACTTCAGGTGCTTTTTTAAGCTATATAGTGATTATAAATAATGTTTGATCAAGCAGCGGGCTTAAGAAGAATGTCGAAACAGAAACCGGTACAGGTGATTGCCGTCGCCAGTGGCAAAGGCGGTGTAGGCAAGACTAATGTTTCTGTAAACCTGTCCCTGGCGCTGGTGGAATCCGGTCTGGACGTATTATTACTGGATGCTGATCTGGGGCTGGCCAATGTTGATCTGCTGCTGGGCTTGCAGTCCAGGTTTAATCTGTCCCATGTAATAAGCGGAGAACGGACCCTGGAAGAAGTGATAATCGATGGACCTGATGGTTTGAAAATCGTACCGGCTTCATCCGGTACTCAGATGATGTCTGAATTGACGCAGAAGCAACATGCGGGCCTTATCCAGGCCTTTGGTGAATTAAGCACACCGGTGGATGTACTGGTGGTGGATGCCGCGGCCGGTATTTCCGATAGTGTGGTGAGCTTCTCCAAAGCGGCCAATGAAGTGATCGTGGTGGTGTGCAATGAGCCTACTTCGATGACGGATGCTTATGCTCTGATCAAGGTATTGAGCGATGGTCATGGTATACATAAGTTCAGCATCCTGGCCAATATGGTACGCAGCCCTAAAGAAGGTATAAGCCTGTACAAAAAGTTATCAAATGTAACCGACCAGTACCTGGATGATGTAAGGCTGGATTATCTGGGTGCAGTTCCTCAGGATGAATATTTAATCAAGGCGGTGAAAAAGCAAAAGGCGGTGATGAAATCCTATCCTCAAAGCCCTTCTTCACTCGCATTCAGGCAGCTGGCAAAAAAGGTCAGGGCATGGCCCTTGCCGACACGGGCCACTGGACAGCTGGAGTTTTTTGTTGAACGTTTAATTAAATACAGCAGCGCGAATTAGGTCAGCTATTCATGTATTCAGGTTGTGTTATGTACGCAGAAGTGGATAAGGATCAGCAGCAGCAACGAATCGTTGAACATCTTGGTCTGGTGAAACGTATTGCCTATCATTTGATTGGCCGATTACCTTCATCGGTGCAGGTGGACGATCTGATTCAGGCGGGCATGCTGGGCCTCATTGAGGCGTCGAAAAACTATGACCCTGGCCAGGGCGCCAGCTTCGAAACCTACGCCGGTATTCGGGTGAGGGGGGCTATGCTGGATGAGGTGCGTCATGCTGACTGGTCACCGAGGTCCTTGCATAAGAAAATGCGTGAGGTCGGTGAGGCCATACATCAGATTGAAAATGAAACCGGGCGTGATGCACGGGATCATGAAATTGCAGAACGTATGGGCATAAGCCTGGACGAGTATTTCACCATTATGCGGGATAGTACTAACTCTCGAATGTTCAGTATTGATCAGGCCGAGGATGAGGGCCATAGTTTGAATCTGAGCAGTGATGAAAAGGACCCGTCAGGGGTACTGTACAAAGAGGGGTTTACCCAGGCATTGGCCAGCTGTATCAGTGAATTACCTGAGCGAGAGCAGTTGGTGATGTCCCTGTACTACAATGACGAGCTGAATCTGAAAGAAATCGGTCAGGTTCTGGATATTAGCGAATCACGAGTTTGTCAAATACACGGTCAGTCCCTGGCAAAGATCCGGGCAAAGCTGTCAGACTGGACTTCCAGTTGATTTAAGGGTTTACAGCTATTCAATCTGGCTTTGGTATAAGCTTGTAGTTTTGAGCGCTTTCATTTGAGTTGTCTGGTGGACTTATTTCACATGAATCACAGTAACTGACTGGAATTTGTGTAAATGTCTGCCAGAATATTAGTTATATATTGAAATACTGAGGGAAGTTACCTTGGATAAAAATATGAAAATCCTGATCGTGGATGATTTTTCAACCATGCGACGGATTATTAAAAATCTTCTCCGTGATTTGGGGTTTAACAATACACAGGAAGCGGATGATGGCACTACGGGTTTACCCATGCTGAAAACGGGCAATTATGATTTTCTGGTGACTGACTGGAATATGCCGGGAATGACCGGTATAGACCTGTTGCGTGTTGTTCGAGCCGATCCAAAACTGCAGGCTTTACCCGTGTTAATGGTGACCGCCGAAGCTAAAAAGGACCAGATTGTTCTGGCTGCTAACGAAGGAGTGAATGGCTATATAGTTAAGCCATTTACGGCACAGACCCTGAAAGAAAAAATCGAAAAAATATTTGAACGTATAGAAGGCTAGAGGTAGGGCATCCAGTATGGAGAATAAGCCAATCGATAAACCGGCACTGCTGGAGAAAGCTAAAGCACTGGTGTCATTACTCGAGTCTGAAAATGTTTCAGATAAAGAACTGCATTCAGCCCTGGATGATGTTATTTCACTCCGTGAAGCCAGCTTATTCAACGAGCTGGGCAAGATGACTCGTGAAATCCATGAGTCGATACAGAATTTCCGAATGGATTCGCGTATAGCCGATCTGGCCAACGTTGATATACCCGATGCTAAAGACCGTCTGGAATATGTCATCACCATGACGGAAAATGCGGCCAATAAAGTACTGACAGTGGTTGAACACAGCTCACCCGTGGCTGAGAAGCTCAGTAAACAATCGCGACAGTTGACAGAGCAGTGGCAAAAATTTCGTCGCCGTGAAATGGACGCTAATGAGCTTCGAATTATGGGTAATGAAGTCGAGGGTTTTTTTGCCGAGTGCGATTTGATGATGACGGATTTATTATCCGGTTTCAACGATGTACTGATGGCCCAGGACTTCCAGGACTTGACCGGACAAATTATCCGTAAGGTGATTACTCTGGTGAATGAAATTGAGTCTAATTTAGTCCAGCTGATTAAAATCCAGGGTGAGAACTATAGCCGGGAAGAACACAGTCAGGCTGATGCCGAGGATGATCTGCAAGGTCCGCAGATTCCCGGTAAAGAAAGTAGTGACGTTATGAAAGGTCAGGATGAGGTAGATGATCTGTTAGCCAGCCTGGGCTTTTAGATGAAGGTATTATATGCCTATCGATCTTGAGGACGAAATTTTACAGGATTTTCTGGTTGAAGCGGGAGAGATACTCGAGTTACTCAGTGAACAGCTGGTCGAACTGGAGCAGTCCCCTCATGACAATGATCTGTTAAATGCCGTTTTCAGGGGATTCCATACCGTAAAGGGCGGTGCTGGTTTCCTTGCACTCGATGCCATGGTAGATACCTGTCATGTCTGCGAAGATGTTTTCAATGTGTTACGCCAGGGTGAACGTTCTGTCTCACCTGCCTTGATGGATGCAGTTTTACAGGGGCTGGATTGTGTGCAGACCATGTTCACGGAAATTCAGTCAAGTACCGATCCGACGCCTGCTGATTCTGAATTACTCGCTACACTGAAAAAATTCGCTGTTCCTGAATCGGAAGCTGTTGATGAAGTGGCAGAAGCGAGCGTTGAATCACCTGCCAGAACTGAGGCTACCGGGGATACGGCAGGACAAAGCCGTGATGAAACCGATAAAGAATTCGAAGCCTTGCTGGATGCTATGGATAGTACAGAAGGCAGTACAACTGATAGTGATGAAATAACCGAAGATGAATTTGAATCCCTGCTGGATAATATTCATGGTAAGGGCAAGCATGGGGGTAAACCTGCCGCAAATAACATCTCTGAGCAGTCTCCGGAATTAGGCTCAGACAGCGACCTGATCACCGATGATGAGTTCGACCAGTTGCTGGATATTCTTCATGGTAAAGGTAAAGGGCCGACTGCCGAGAAAGCATCTCAGCCGGTAGCAGCAGATAAACCTGCGGCAACTGGCAAAAAAGATGAACTGATCACCGATGATGAGTTTGATCAGTTGCTGGATAATCTTCATGGTAAAGGTAAAGGGCCGACTGCCGAGAAAGCCTCTCAGCCGGTAGCAGCAGATAAACCTGCGGCTACTGGCAAAAAAGATGAACTGATCACTGATGATGAGTTTGATCATTTACTGGATGATTTACACGGTAAAGGCAAAGGACCAACAGCCAATAAACCAGCTGACAATAAACCGGTCGAGTCAGCTGCTGCAGACAAGCCTGCTGCAGCAAAACCTGTGGTCAGGGCAGCAGCACCTGAACCGGCGGCCAAACCTGCCGTAGCACCCGCTAAATCTAAACCGACTGCCACTGTAGCTAAGCCAGCTACCGCTGCCGCCAAGCCCGTTGCTGAAACGTCAGTGCGGGTAGATACCGAACGACTGGATGAAATTATGAATCTGGTGGGGGAACTGGTGCTGGTACGTAACCGGTTGCAAACCCTGCGCGGTGAAATGGTAGAAGGTCAGGTGTCACAGGCCATCACCAATCTGGATATGGTCACTTCAGATTTGCAGACATCGGTCATGAAAACCCGTATGCAGCCAATCAGGAAGGTGTTTGGCCGATTCCCTCGAGTTGTTCGCGACCTGTCGCGACAGATCAAAAAAGAAATAAAACTGGAATTGATGGGTGAGGACACCGACCTGGATAAAAACCTGGTCGAAGCACTGGCTGATCCACTGGTGCACCTGGTTCGAAATGCGGTTGACCATGGCATCGAACTGCCCGATGTACGGGAGAAAAAAGGCAAACGGAGGGAAGGTACAGTTATTTTAGCGGCCACTCAGGAAGGTGATCACATATTGCTGACCATTGAAGATGATGGTGCCGGTATGGATCCGGAAGTGTTGCGTCGCAAGGCAGTGGAAAAAGGTCTAATGGATGAAGAAACCGCTGCCAGACTGGACGACAAGGAATGCTTTAATCTGATTTTTATGGCTGGATTATCGACCAAGGACAAAATTTCGGACATCTCTGGTCGTGGTGTGGGGCTGGATGTGGTTAAAACTCGTATTACCCAGCTCAATGGGGCTCTGAATATAGACTCCACCCTGGGAAAAGGCACCATACTTACCATCAAAGTGCCACTGACTCTGGCCATAATGCCGACCTTAATGATTGCACTTGGTAAATTTACCTTTGCTTTACCCTTATCCAGCGTGAATGAAGTTTTCGAACTGGTAAACCGAAAGACCAATGTGGTTGATGGTCAGTTGATGGTCATGGTGCGAGACAAGGCAGTACCTCTTTTCTATCTGTCCAAATGGTTGCTCAAACCGGGTGAGAAGGCCAGATTTGGTGAGGGTCATGGGCAGGTGATCATTGTACAACTCGCTAATCGTATGGTGGGGCTGGTAACTGATCAGGTCATAGGTCAGGAAGAAGTAGTGATCAAACCACTGGGTGCCCTGTTGCAGGGTTTGCCAGGATTCGCCGGTTCTACTATTACCGGAGATGGTGGGATTGCCCTGATTATTGATGTGCAAAGTTTATTGAAAAGCCGTGCCAGAAAAAGTTTTTAATGATCTATATTTCATCAGGCAGAGTATAAAACAGCGTTAAACAGTAATTAAACAGTGATTGTAAATAAGAAATCCGGGGAATTTTTGATTAAGTGTGGTTGTAGCAGGCTGTGATGAGTGTTTAGATTTTTCACTAAGCGAAGCGGTAGTTAGTCTATTGCAACGAAATCGGGGAAAATCTGGACGCTTTAAGCCAGTAAAAAATAATCACGACTTGATCAGAGGTTCTCTGGGGATCAAACGAGAACAAGTAATGACCATTAGAGTTCTAATAGTCGATGATTCAGCCTTTTTCAGACGCCGCCTCAGCGAAATTCTGACTTCAGATCCCATGATCGAAGTTGTGGACATAGCCGTAGATGGGAAAGAGGCTATTGATAAGGTTGTCAGCTGTCGACCCGATGTCATTACTATGGATATAGAAATGCCGGTAATGAACGGTATTGTTGCCACTCGTGAAATCATGAAAAAACGGCCAACGCCGATTTTAATGTTTTCATCCTTAACGTATAAGGGGGCACAGGCAACACTGGATGCACTGGACGCAGGGGCAATGGACTTTTTACCCAAGCGCTTCGACGATATTTCAAATGACAAACAGGAAGCACGGCATATACTCTGCTCTCGAGTGAAAGCACTGGTGGCCAGTCCCGGCACTGGAGCAGCCACAACAGTAACTTCATTGAGCTCACCATCAACATCCCGACCTTCAGTTGTAGCTCCTGCCGTACCTCGACAGATCGACGAAGTGCCTGCTAAGCCCAGTCGTCGATTTAAAGCATCGGAATATGATGTTGTGAGTATAGGTACTTCTACTGGTGGTCCGGTTGCGCTACAGGAAGTGTTAACCCAGCTACCGGAAGATTTTCCCTTGCCACTGTTGCTTGTACAGCATATGCCAGGAGCGTTTACCGAGGCATTTGCCGCCCGATTAAATCAGTTATGCAAGATTCAGGTTCGTGAAGCCAAAGGCGGAGAAAAACTGGAACCCGGCGTGGCCCTGCTGGCGCCGGGAGGCAAGCAGATGGTACTTGAAAGGCGGGCAGGGCAGTCGAGAGTAAAAGTGAAAGAAGAAACCGATTCCAGGCAGAATTATAAGCCCAGTGTCGATGTCACATTTGATTCACTGGCGTTATGCCTGGGAGGGCGAGTATTGAGTATTATTCTTACCGGTATGGGGCAGGATGGTATGGAAGGCTGTAAAAAACTCAAACAACGGGGTGCCACCATATGGGCTCAGGACCAGGCCAGCAGTATTATTTATGGTATGCCCTCAGCAGTTGCCGGTATTGCAGAACAGATATTGCCGCTAAAAGAGATAGGCAAGAAACTTGCTTTAGATTCCTGATATGGACATTCTAAGCATAATCGGCATTATTCTGGCTTTTACGGCCATCATCGGTGGCAATCTGCTGGAAGGCGGTAATACTGAGCAGTTATTTCAGTTAACGGCTTTTCTCATTGTTGTGGGTGGCACCATGGGTGCCGTTATGTTGCAAACATCCATTCCTGTTTTTTTGCGCGCGCTTTCCATGTTGCGCTGGATATTTTTTACTCCCAGGGTGGAAATCGAGGGTACCATCGAAAAACTGGTGAACTGGAGCCAGATGTCACGTCGCGAAGGTTTGCTGGCCCTGGAAGAAGCCTCTGAAATTGAAGAAGATCTATTTTCAAGAAAAGGCCTGCAGTTACTGGTGGATGGTAACGAACCAGAAACCATTCGAGATATTCTGGAAACAGAAATCCAGCTGCTGGAGAATTTTGAATTACAGGCAGCCAGGGTCTATGAAGCTATGGGGGGATACAGTCCGACCATTGGCATTCTGGGAGCGGTGATGGGGCTGATCCATGTTATGAATAATCTGGCGGATCCCAGCAAACTGGGCAGTGGGATAGCAACAGCTTTCGTGGCGACCATTTATGGAGTCGGGCTGGCCAATCTGTTTCTGTTACCAGCGGCAGGTAAACTGAAAGCTGTGGTGCAAAAACAAATACTGCAGCATGAAATGATGCTCGAAGGAATTGTCAATATTGCGGAAGGCGAAAATCCCAGGAACATCGAATCCAAACTGCAAAGCTATTTGCGGTAATGGACAGGGAGCCATGTTATGTCACGCCGTCGCCGAATTATTGAAGAAGCTGGAAATACGGATCGTTGGCTGATTTCCTATGCCGATTTTATTACTTTGCTGTTTGCTTTCTTTGTGGTGATGTACTCCATATCATCGGTCAATTTAGGTAAATACCGGGTTTTATCCGATTCAATGACTACTGCCTTCAGCCAGAAGACAAAACCGGCTACGACTTCGCCCGATAGTCAGCAACTGGGTATATCTGTGCAGCGAGCACCCATCTCAATTGGAGTGGAAGGACAGGCCGGTTTCAGAGCCATGAAAGAAACCGCAGCGAAAATAGAAGGTCGTATGAAAAACTGGATTAATAAAGGTCAAATCGCTGTGCGAGGTAACGATAAATGGCTGGAAGTGGAAATTAATAGCAGTATTTTGTTCAGCAGCGGTAGTGCGACTCTATCGGAGCAGGCCAGTCAAATACTCACCAGTCTTACCGAAGTGTTCAAGGATTCCCGTAATCCATTGTATGTATCGGGTTATACCGATAACCTGCCAATCAGCACCGTGAAATACCCTTCTAACTGGGAACTGTCATCGGCACGGGCCGCCAGTGTGGTAAGGCTGATGGCCGAGAATGGTATCGATCCATCGCGCATGGGGGCTATCGGATTTGGTGAGTTCCGCTCCGTCACCGATAACTCGACCCCAGAAAATCGGCAGAAAAACAGACGTGTTATTATTCGCATTATGTCAGGTGATGATCTTTTCAGTGAATCTACGCCGTTTGCGGATTCTTCCACAGATGCAAAACCACCCATTGATAAGGCACAAGGCTTGCCGATAAGATCGCTACAGCCGGGTGAGCCAGCAAGAGCGCTGCAATGAAAATATGGGCAGTAGCCAACCAGAAAGGTGGGGTGGGAAAAACTACCACGGCTATTACTCTGGCGGGTGTGCTGCAAAAGCGTGGTTATCGAATTTTGCTGGTTGATCTTGATCCCCACGGTTCCCTCACCAGTTATTTTGGTACTGATCCTGATGATGTCGAGCCCAGTGGCTATGAGCTGTTTCAGCAGACCGTGACAGCTGCTTCGGCGGTTTATAAAAGCCGTTTTGAGCGATTATCATTCATTCCGGCTTCATCAGCACTGGCCACCCTGGACCGACAACTGGGCTCTAAAGATGGCATGGGTCTGGTAGTCAAAAAAGCACTGGATCAGCTCTCGTCACAATATGATTTTGCCATTATCGACTGCCCACCCATGCTGGGTTTGTTGATGGTAAATGCGCTGGCGGCCTGTCAGCGATTGATGATTCCAGTACAAACTGAATTCCTGGCGCTGAAAGGTCTTGAGCGCATGGTGCACACCCTGAGCATGATCCAGAAAGCACGAAAGCAGCCGGTGAATTACACCATTGTGCCAACTTTTTTTGACCGCCGTCTTAAAGCCTCCATCGAAACATTACGGCATTTACGTGCCAACTTTAGCGAACAAATCTGGGAGAAGGTCATTCCCATCGATACTCAGTTCCGCGAAGTTAGTCAGCAGGGAATCCCCTTATCCATTGCCCGCCCGGGATGCAAGGGTAGCCGGGCTTATTCTGATTTGCTGGATTTTATGCTGGCTCTGGATGAACCTCCGCTCGATCAACAGAGCACGGCCCCGATCAGTGAAAGGCAGTTGTGATGAGCAAACCGGACGATAAAAAAAAGCAGTCCAGTCAGCAGAATGCGATTCATGATTATCTGCAGGCACTGTTACTGGAAGTGGATGAGGAACTGCCGGAGCCACCACAATACCAGGAGCCTCAGCCACAGACCGTGGGCCTGGAACAACTGGTGGCTGAAATTCCCGAGGTGATCACTGAAACCAGAACGGAACCTGTCGAACAAACCGAACTGGCAGAACCGGAGCTGGAAACTGAAGTTGTCACAGAAACAGCTCCGCAAATCCAGCGGCAGGAAAATGAATACGGAGTACCTGACTGGGCCGCTGAGCGTTTCCAGTGTTTGATATTTAATGTTTCTGGCCTGCAACTGGCGGTACCCCTGGTGAAACTTAATAGCGTGATTCCCTGGCCTGAAAAAATAGTTGAAACCCCAAATCAGACCGAATGGTATCTGGGGCTGGTGCAGAATCTGGGTAAAAACGTCAAAGTTATAGACACGGCATTGATGGTGCTGCCAGAAAATCGTCGCATGGGAATAAGCGAAGACCCTGAAGACCGCTTCAGTCACATTCTTCTGGTCAACGACAGTCAATGGGGGCTGGCCTGTGACAGTATTGGCGAAGTTATCTGGCTGACAGCTGAAGAAGTGAAATGGCGCAAAAACAAAATGCAGCGACCCTGGCTGGCGGGGACCTCGCTTAAACAGCTATGTGCAGTTGTTGATACCGAGGTTTTTGCTGAAATGCTCAATCAGCAGGTGTCCGCCTGAGCATTCATTGTCATACTGGCTTTTGAGTGTTACTGGACTAAAATTAATGTAACTAAAATAAAAAAACAGGTTCCGCATTTCGGGCTGGCATGTAAACTGCATTAAAATAACTGGAGCACTTGATATGAGTGATGTTTCTGGGAAAGTAGAACACCGTCAATGTGTTACTTTCCGACTTGATGATGAATCTTTTGGCATCAATGTGATGCTGATTCAGGAAGTCCTGAGGGTTACCGACATCGCCCCCGTACCTGGCGCTCCCGATTATGTAATCGGCATTATCAACCTTAGGGGTAATGTAGTCACCGTTATCGATACTCGTATGCGGTTTGGACTTCCTCCCAGAGATTTTGATGATGCAACGCGGATTGTCATCATTGAAACAGAGAATCAAACGGTGGGGATTGTTGTAGATAGCGTAGCGGAAGTTGTGGATATCTACAGTAATGAAATTGAAACCGCACCGAATGTTGGCAATGACGAAACAGCCCGGTATATCGAGGGCGTGGTCAGTCGGGGCGAGGAACTGCTGATACTGGTAGACCTCAACAAGCTGTTAACCGACGATGAATGGGCAGAGATGAACAGCCTGTAACTCACCGACCAGAGCACTCGATTACTCAGCGGAGACATTAAAATGAGTGCTATGGTATTACTGATGTCATCAGTCCTGTTTCTGGCGGCCCTGTCGATCTGGATATGGACACGCAAACAAATTGAATCTTTCCATAAATTATTAAATGAGCAGTCTGGTTCTGGCCAGAGGGTCGATGAACTGGGTGCATTGAATGCCGGTTCCATTGGCATGGGTGGCCGTTTTGTTAAACTGGAAAGAGATCTTCAGGCCTGTGCCCGTCATATTGATGAGCTGCAATCACAAATCCACAACAACAGTCCTTATGCCCAGGCTATATTAATGGCGCAAAGGGGTAGCAGTTTAAAAGATCTGCTTGAAGTGTGTGGGCTGAGTGTAAACGAGGCGCAGCTGTTGTTAATGTTGCATCAGAAAAAACGTGTTGCCTGAAAACAAAAAGAAAACGCAAAT
>CBDULX010000047.1:0-16631 GCA_965368175.1 uncultured Gammaproteobacteria bacterium
ATCAACATTTGTTTTTTTCTCGCCCGTTAATGAATATTTTATAGTACACATGTGTCATCCCGGCTAATGGGGGAGATTCCTTATGTTACTAAATAAGAGTTCGTCTATATAAATTAATTGTTTATTATTACCAGGCTGATTAAATGTTTTTATAAGTAATGATTCAGCTTAGGGATTATAATAGTTGTACATGAAATTTGGTAGAGGTGATATACCATGCCAGAAACAACTGCCCCCGAAGAACAGGAACTGATTAGCTGTGAAATCTGTTTAACATCCATTCCTAAAGAACGTGCGCAACACGCAGAAACTGATGATTATGTGGCGTATTTCTGTGGACTGGAATGTTACGATCAATGGGTAAAACAGAACCCCAGGTCTGAATCCTCAGATAAGTAACTCGTAAACAGGGATGTTTTGAGATTGCACTACTTCATTTGATACACTATCAGGTGATAAGTAGTTATGTCATTAATCCCGGAATTAAACCCATTATGAAACAACTTATACTGGTAAGACATGCCAAATCCAGCTGGTCTAATCCTCATCTCAAGGATTTTGATCGACCACTTAATGAGCGAGGCTTGAGGGATGCACCGGCCATGGCTAATCATCTCAAACAGCTGGGTATTGTGCCTGATTCGATCATCAGCAGTGCCGCCAATCGGGCAGAAAAAACAGCCAGAATCATGGCCGAGGTTTTACTTGGTGATGCCGATCAGGTTTTGAGCGATAAAGATCTTTATGCCGCCAGTGCAGAGTATTTATTGGCTCAGATTAAAATAATTGACAATCAGGTCGAACAGTTGATGCTGGTTGCGCATAATCCATCAATCAGTGAATTGCTGGATCTGCTGGTAGAAGGGGGGGCTGGGCAGGATATGCCGACATCTAGTGTAGCCGTGATTGGGTTTGATGTTTCGGACTGGAAACTGGTTATGCCTGGTACAGGGGTGCTTGAGCAATTTGCAGGCCCGAAACAGCTCGTGTAGGCTGGATTAATATGAACTGACAGTTGCTTGTTCTGGTATTAGCTGTGGGTTCAACTGATCAAAAAAAATTTAAAACTTTGCCGCAGAGTGCACAGAGAAAACAGTCGTGGCTGTATTAGGGCGAACTTATAAAAACTCTGTGTTCTCAGTGCCTCTGTGGCAAATCTTTTGATTTCAAGTTAGCGAAAGTCAGCTTAAGGGTGTTTAGAGCTATTCAACCGTCTTTATCATATACTGCCATGATAGCTTTAAGTTCGGCTAGAAGGCTAAATGTTTCTTCATCAGTTAATTCTTGGGTATACTCGATACCCTGGCCGTTCTCGAGTTCTATAATTATTTCATTAACTCTGATACAGCCTTGTGCACATATCTCTTCAATGGCTTTTGCTACTTTTTTCTGATTCATCAATCGTTACTTTTAGAATTTTCTCGCCATAGCTGGAATGTGGGGTACTGGATATATCCTTTATCTAGTACATAGTTTAATACATTATGCAGGCGATAGAGGCGTATAACCGAATCTACCCGTATTATCTCTTTGCCATGGTTATCGAAGAACATCAGGGTGGGTGCGAAGTTGAGTTCCAGTTCCTGTGCCCATGCCCGAGAGGTCGTTTTTTTGCCGGCAGGGGTGATGAGGGGAGTGTCTTGACTGGTATCCAGTTGTACAACATCCATTTGTTTCATGGCATCGGTGATCAGTGTCTGGGTCATGGGGCCTCCATGTAATACATCACAGGCATGGCATTTGGGATACTCGAAAAAGACCAGTAGTGGTCGATTGGAGGCTATGCGGCTGCGGTCCAGTATATATGGAGGTGACATGAATAAGTCACTTTCATTCAATTCCTCCTGACCATAACTGAGGGCCTGTTCGGCGCGGGCCAGGTAATGGCTGAAAGGTTCTTTTTTATAATGCTGGTCGGCTACGTATTCCAGCGCTGCCCGAAACTGATAGGGGGGGCGAAAGCCCTGTATTTTTAAAACCTGTTCACCTTTGAGATTTAAAAAAAGCAGGGTGGGGGTGAAATTGGTTTTCTGTTTGATGGAATATTGTTTCTCGGAATAACTGCTGCCATCCAGGTCGGTGACTTCCCTTTGTCCTCTGACATCAATGGCAATCACGTCAAAATGTTTCTGGGTGTAGTCAACGATATCCCTGGAGCCCCAGTTGATTTCAAGCTGGGCTTTGCAGTAGGCGCAATCTTTACGGCCAAAATAAATAATGATGCCCTGCCTGGCTTCTGCTTTAGCTTCTTCGAGGTTGTCGCTAATATCCAGAAAACTGAGTTTGAACCAGTCGGGTAACTGCAAATCTTCTTTTAGTGTGCTGTCATCGAAAGATAGTATATCGGAAACCGCCAGTGCAGCAGGTGTAAACTGGATGAGTGATAGAAAGATAAAAGCTCGGAACACTATTTTCATCATCATTAACGGCTAATAAATTAAAGCTAAGGATTTCTGATTAAGTCATCTTTTGTCATACGGGCAAAGGCCGGTATCCAGCAGTATTAATAAGATAATAGATTCCTGCCTTCACCCCAGGAGTACTTTATCACTTCGTACGGGCGCGCTGGAATGGTTTATTCAGAGGTTCCTGACAATATAATACATGCTTGTAGATGAAATGTCTCTGACCAGCGGCTTCAGGGTTTATGGGGCTTGCATAAATATGCGTGGCTACGCATTTCTTCAAGCCGGCTAATGGTGCGTTTAAAGGGGAATGATAACTGATTGCCCTGGTATAACATTGCCGGCTCACCATAGGCTGATACGATCAATTTTACATTTCGGTCATAGAGGGCATCGATCAGGTTAATAAAGCGTCTGGCCATATCATCCATCGATTCATCCATAACAGGTATGCCTGAGATAAAAATAGTGCTGTATATACGCGCCATAACCAGGTAATCGGTTGAGGCCCTGGGAGTGGTGCATAGAATATTGAAGTTAAACCAGACCAGGTTATCTGCTCGGCATCGAGTCTGGATATTGCGGTAATTGATGTAGATTAATTCATTATCATTGGCCGTGCATGGGGCCAGTTCCGAGAATCGTTGCATTAGCTCGTTTTCAGTATGGTCCGTAATCGGGTGGTACCAGATATGCGATTTTTCCAGCAGTCGTAATCGATAATCGGTATCGCCATCGATGCGTACAATTTCCGAGTGTTGTTTGATTAGCTGAATGGCGGGCAGAAAACGATCACGCTGGAGGCCATTTTTATAAAGTTCATCGGGTTCCCTGTTGGATGTAGCTACCAGGGTGATGCCTTCCCTGTACATGGCTTCGAGCAGACCGGAAAGAAGCATTGCGTGGGTAATGTCAGTCACCTGAAATTCATCCAGACAAAGTACCTGAAAACGTCTGGAAAAATTCCGAGCCACCAGTTTTAGCGGGTTTTGATGGCCTTTAAGTAATTCCAGTTCGTCAATGACCACTTGCATGAACTGGTGAAAATGTATTCTGAATTTTTCAGTGATGGGCAGGCTTTCATAGAACAGGTCCATCAACCAGGTTTTGCCGCGACCAACGCCGCCCCACAGGTAGATCCCTTTATTATCCTGCTTAAGCTTAAAGCCGAGGTTGACGGCGAGGGTCTTCAGAATACCCGGGTGCTTCCGGGCTTTGTGGATCAGTCTGCTATGCAATACATCTAGCCGCACAATGGCATGGGCCTGAGGCTGATCAGCCTGGTAGCCGTGTTCCCTGATCTGTCGTCGATACTGTTCCCTGAGGGTCATAATTGGCTGGTTTAACAATTTTTTAATTAACAGTAACTAATATAGTATGTCTAATGTATCATGTTCTCGATCCCCTGGCCGGTTAGCGGGCAGTTTTTTGTAACAGCATGATATGCGATAAAAGCCCGACACCATATGTTTGGCGATCATTTTCTGGTTGTTTTTATTACAGGGTTCAATTGTGAATAAGCTGTTTTTTTGCTAGTATGACCCCCAATTCTGCGCCCCTCATATCAACCTAATTACAGGCTCGATAACTCTTCTATGACCCGATATATCTTTATTACTGGCGGTGTGGTTTCGTCCCTGGGAAAAGGAATTGCTGCCGCCTCTCTTGGGGCAATTCTCGAAGCACGTGGGCTGTCTGTCCGAATGCTGAAGCTGGACCCTTATATCAATGTGGATCCAGGCACCATGAGTCCGTTTCAGCATGGTGAGGTGTTTGTCACTGAGGATGGTGCTGAAACCGATCTCGAT
The DNA here is from genome assembly GCA_965368175.1 of uncultured Gammaproteobacteria bacterium. Classification (GTDB taxonomy): domain Bacteria; phylum Pseudomonadota; class Gammaproteobacteria; order SZUA-229; family SZUA-229; genus CBDULX01. Next base: position 4,214 of record CBDULX010000047.1, read on the forward strand.
TTAGGTCACTATGAACGTTTTGTTCGGTCCAAAACCAGCCAGTCCAGCAATTTTACTTCAGGCCGTATTTACGAAACGGTGATTCGTAAAGAACGCCGTGGCGAATATCTGGGGGGGACGGTTCAGGTAATCCCTCACATTACGGATGAAATAAAGGCCAGTATCATCAGAGGCGCCAGAGATGCTGATATCGCGATGGTGGAAATTGGCGGTACGGTAGGCGATATTGAATCCCTGCCGTTTCTGGAGGCCATTCGTCAGCTGGGGGTAGAGCTGGGTCATGATCGAGCCATATTCATTCACCTGACTCTGGTGCCGTATATTGCCACCGCTGGTGAAGTTAAAACCAAACCCACCCAGCACTCGGTAAAAGAATTACGTTCCATTGGTATCCAGCCGGATATTCTGTTGTGCCGTTCTGAGCAGTATTTGCCCTCGGAAGATCGGCGCAAGATTTCCCTGTTTACCAATGTCGAGGAAAAAGCCGTTATATCGGCTATGGATCTTGATCATATTTACAAAATACCGCAGTGGTTGCACGATCAGGGTCTGGACGACATTGTCGTTCAAAAATTGAAACTCGATGTACCACCCGCCGATCTTGGGGAGTGGCAAAAGGTGGTGGAAGCACTGGAGCATCCAGAGTCTGAAGTAACGATCGGTATGGTGGGTAAATATGTCGATCTGACCGAATCCTATAAATCATTGAATGAAGCTTTGAGTCACGCCGGTATTCACAACCGGGTAAAAGTGAAAATTGAATATCTGGATTCTGAAACCCTGGAGCAGGGTGATACTGGCATGCTGGAAAAATACGATGCCATACTGGTACCGGGTGGCTTCGGTAAACGTGGGGTCGAAGGTAAGATCGAAGCGGTTCGTTTTGCCCGTGAACAGAATGTACCCTATCTGGGTATTTGCCTGGGCATGCAGGTAGCGGTGATTGAATTTGCCCGTAACGTCGCTGGCCTGTCCGGTGCCCACAGTACTGAGTTTGAACTGGACACACAGTATCCGGTAATTGGTCTTATTACTGAGTGGATGAGAAAAGACGGTATTATCGAGCAGCGAGATGAGAATTCGGATCTGGGTGGCACCATGCGCCTGGGGGCTCAACCCTGTCATTTACTGGCCGGCACCCACGCTCGGGATATCTATGGACAGGATGTGGTCAACGAACGTCACCGTCATCGTTATGAATTTAATAACACATATATGGATAAACTCACTGAAGCGGGTCTGGTTATTTCGGGTCAGTCGGCAGACCACTCATTAGTAGAAGTGGTGGAGCTTAAAGAGCATCCCTGGTTTGTTGCCTGCCAGTTCCATCCTGAATTTACTTCGACGCCCAGAGATGGGCATCCTCTGTTTGAATCATTTATCAAGGCAGCATGTAAACATCGTGATGCCCGTGGAGTAAAGACCTGATGGATTTATGTGGATATACGGTTGGGCTGGATCAGCCTTTGTTTCTACTGGCCGGGCCCTGTGTTATCGAAACTGAAGCACTGGCCCTGAGTACAGCTGAAACGCTAAAGGACATTACCGAACGACTGGGTATTCCTTTTGTATACAAATCGTCCTTTGATAAAGCGAACCGCTCTTCCATTAACAGTTTCCGCGGCCTGGGTATGGAAGAAGGTTTGCGCATTCTGCAAAAAGTGAAAGATGAGCTGGGTGTTCCGGTCGTCACCGATGTGCATGAAGATACGCCGATAGATGAAGTCGCCGATGTGGTGGATGTATTGCAGACGCCCGCATTTCTCTGTCGACAGACCAACTTTATCTTGAAAGTTGCCTCTGCGGGCAAGCCCGTGAATATCAAGAAGGGACAGTTCATGGCGCCCTGGGATATGAAAAATGTTGTGGATAAGGCTCTCACCACCGGTAATCAACAGATTATGGTGTGTGATCGTGGCGTGTCCTTTGGCTATAATAATCTGGTCTCTGATATGCGGGCGCTGGCGGTGATGCGCGAAACCGGATGCCCTGTGGTATTTGATGCTACTCATTCGGTACAATTGCCGGGTGGTCAGGGGGCAACTTCCGGTGGCCAGCGTGAACATGTACCCGTGCTGGCCCGTGCTGCTGTGGCGGCAGGTGTTTCTGGCCTGTTCATGGAGACCCATCCAGATCCTGAACAGGCATTGAGTGATGGTCCCAATGCATGGCCATTAGCCAGGCTGGAGTCATTACTGGCGCGTTTGAGGGATATTGATCAACTGGTTAAATCCGCTCCACTGGAAGAGATGCAACTGGATTAGTGTAAAAGAATTTAAACATAAGGACGCTCTGATGTGTTATTTCGACCAGAGGGAGAATCTTATTTTGAAAATGTGTATTAATATCATGCATTTAAGATCCCACCACCTGATTCGAGATAACACATCCTGGTTGATCAGAGAGTTCTTAACTAACATAAACAATGTATAAGAAAACATTGAGGAAAACATGCCAAAAATAATCGAAATCATAGGTCGTGAAATTCTGGACTCACGAGGTAATCCAACTGTAGAAGCCGATGTGATTCTGGAGAGTGGTATTCGTGGTCGTGCAGCGGTTCCATCAGGCGCATCAACAGGTAGCCGTGAAGCTATCGAATTGCGAGATGGTGATAAATCTCGTTATATGGGCAAGGGCGTTACAAAGGCCGTTGCTAATGTGAATGGTGAAATCCGCAAAGCATTGATTGGCATGGATACTCGTGATCAGCTGGTTATCGACCGTGCCATGATTGATCTGGATGGTACTGATAACAAGGGCAGGCTGGGTGCGAATGCATTGCTGTCCGTTTCTCTGGCGGCCGCCCATGCTGGTGCCGCCTATGAGAAACAGGAGTTGTTCACTTACCTTGGGGGCGAGGAATTTCTTTTACCAGTGCCCATGATGAATATCATCAACGGTGGCTCTCATGCAGATAACAGTGTTGATCTTCAGGAGTTTATGATTTTGCCGGTAGGTGCACCCAGCTTCAAGGAAGCCCTGCGCTACGGTGCTGAAGTGTTCCATACCCTGAAATCGGTACTCAAAGGTCGTGGTATGAACACCTCTGTGGGTGATGAGGGTGGGTTTGCGCCCGACCTGTCTTCCAATGAAGAAGCTATCGAAGTGATACTTGAGGCTATTGAAAAAGCGGGTTTCAAAGCGGGTGAAGATATTTATCTGGGTCTGGACGTAGCCAGTTCAGAGTTTTACAAAGATGGTAAGTATGTACTGGCTTCGGAAGGTAAATCCTTTAGTGCCGAACAGTTTGTTGATTATCTGGCCGACTGGGTGGATAAATATCCGATTATTTCTATTGAAGATGGTCTGGATGAAGCTGACTGGGATGGCTGGGCTGTACTTTCCAAAAAGCTGGGTGACAAGGTGCAGCTGGTAGGTGATGACCTGTTCGTAACCAATACCAAAATCTTCAAGGAAGGTATTGAAAAAAATATTGCCAACTCCATTCTGATCAAGTTGAACCAGATTGGTACCCTGTCTGAAACTCTGGATGCCATCAAGATGGCCCACGATTCAGGATACACAGCTGTAGTGTCTCATCGTTCCGGTGAAACTGAAGACAGCAGCATTGCAGATCTTTGTGTAGCGACCTGTACCGGCCAGATCAAGACAGGTTCGCTGTCACGTTCCGATCGTGTCGCCAAATATAACCAGCTGCTACGTATTGAAGAGACACTGTGCGACCAGGCCAAATATGCCGGGCGTTCTGCTTTCAAGCATCTTGCCTGAGACGTCTAATTATTCGTGAAATGGATCATTGCCTTGCTCACTGTTCTGTTGCTGATGTTGCAATTCAGGCTGTGGGTAGGTGATGGTGGTATTCCGAAAGTTCTGCATTTGCAACGGGAAGTGGCAGAAGCCAAACAGGAAAGGCATCATTTGCAGGAGCGTAATCAGGAACTCGATGCTGAAGTTACCGATCTGAAAAAAGGCTCCGCTGCCATTGAAGAACGTGCCCGCAGTGAACTGGGCATGATTGGCAAGGACGAAACATTTTTCCAGATAGTACCTGAAGACAATGATCGCACTGAGCGATAAATTCCATGAGCCAATCAAAATCATTCTGGATAATTTTGCCTGCTGCTGGCGTCGGTCAGCGCATGGCAGCCGATCGCCCCAAGCAATACCTGCCGCTGCTGGATAAAACCGTCATCGAACACAGTCTGCAAAGCTTACTGGATATTCCCAGTATTACAGGTGTGGTGCTCGCCCTGGATAAGGATGATAGCTACTGGCCTGAGTTGCAGTTTGCTCATCAGAAGCCTGTGCTGCAGGTAACAGGTGGCAATGAGCGTTGTCATTCTGTGCTTAATGCTTTGCGATATCTGGAGCAGCAGGTGACTGATCAACAGCAGGATGTATGGGTGCTGGTACACGATGCAGCACGCCCCTGTGTACGCCCGGAAGATGTTAGCAAACTGATCGATAAAGCGTCTCATGATGATCATGGTGGCTTACTGGCATTGCCGGTAACAGATACTATGAAGCGACAGTCTGCCAATAATCGTGTGCAAACCACGGTGGACCGAACCGGGATGTGGCATGCATTGACGCCGCAGATGTTTAAACTGACTTTATTGATTAAAGCGCTGGAGCATGCCTTAGAAAAGGGCATGCAGGTCACTGATGATGCTTCGGCTATGGAGCTGGCCGGTTACCATCCATTGCTGGTGGAAGGACATGAAGATAACATCAAAATTACCCGTCCTTTTGATTTGCTGCTGGCGAAACTTTACCTCAGGGAGCAGATGAATGGCTGATATTCGTATTGGGCATGGTTATGATGTGCATTCTTTTCAGGCCGGTGACTATATTATTCTGGGTGGCGTAAAAATACCTCATCATCAGGCATTCAAGGCCCATTCAGATGGCGATGTGTTGATTCATGCTATATGCGATGCTCTGTTGGGAGCGGCAGCTCTGGGTGATATTGGTCAGCATTTTCCTGATACCGACCCACAGTACAAGGACGCAGACAGTCGTTTAATCTTGCGCCATGTTGTATCGCTAGTAACCAGGCAAGGTTATCGATTAGGAAACCTGGATGCGACTCTGGTCGCCCAGGCACCTAAAATGTCAGCGCATATTCCTGCTATGAAGAGTAACCTGGCCAGTGATCTGGGTTGCGACATTAATTTAATAAATGTAAAAGCCACTACCACTGAAAAACTGGGATTTGTCGGCAGGGAAGAGGGTATAGCTGCCCATGCAGTGTTAATCATACAAAATTAAGTTTTTTTTAATAATTAAGTTTATAAGCCATTTTTTTGCAGCTGATTTGATCTGGCTGCGCTGTCATTATTTACTCCAAAAGCTGTGACTGATGTCTCAAGCCTCTGTTTTATCGGGCTTTTAAATATGTTATGGTTAAAAAATAGTCGATGTAATCTATTAATTATGGAATACTGCTTTATAAATACATAAACATATTTAAATGAACAGATGTTGATTTATATTCATGGTTTCAATAGTTCTCCTGAATCTTTCAAAGCAGACCTGCTTCGAAAGTATGCGGCGTCTATGAATTTTACGGATAAATTTCTGGTACCTGAATTATCATCCATTCCCTCTGTTGCGATTCAGCAACTTGAAAACCTGATACAGGAACATGCGGCGCAGGCAAAAAGCCGGGGCAGTCCGATCTGTTTAATCGGTAGTTCACTCGGTGGTTATTACGCTACCTGGCTAGCTGAAAAATATGACCTCAGGGCGGTGCTGATCAATCCTGCGGTCAGGCCATTCGAGTTGTTCGAAGATTACCTGGGTGTGAATCGGAATATTTATAACGGTGTGGAATATGAATTAACCTCAGAACATTTACAGCAACTGGTTGAGATTGAAGTCAAACAAATAACCCGCCCCGATCGTTATCTGTTGATGCTGCAAACCGGCGATGAAATCCTGGATTATAAAATCGCTATTGATAAATATGCCGCAGTACCTTCCATAGTGGAAGAGGGTGGCGGTCATGAGTTCATGGAGTTCGACCGCCATCTGGAAACTGTGTTAGCCTTTTGTGGTGTTAACTGTCTTAAGTCATATTCTTAAGTCTTAAGTTTGAAAATTTTAAGGGTACTACAATGTCTTTAGGCCCGGTCATGCTTGACCTGTTGGGTGACACTATCACAGCTGCAGAACGTGAAATGCTACGGCATCCCCAAACCGGGGGCGTCATTCTGTTTACTCGAAATTATGAATCCCTTGAGCAGATCACCGAACTGGTGAGCGAAATACATAGTTTACGCACTCCTCATCTGCTGGTGGCGGTGGATCATGAAGGGGGCAGGGTACAGCGTTTTCGTGAAGGCTTTACCCATTTGCCGCCAGCTGCGGTGTTTGGTGAAATCTATAATAGCAATCCTGAGTACGCCAAATCTCTGGCTGAACAATGTGGCTGGTTAATGGCTTCGGAGTGTCTGGCGGTGGATATCGATATGAGCTTTGCGCCGGTACTGGATCTTGGTCGAGGTGTCAGCGGTGTGATTGGTGACCGGGCTTTCCATCGAAGGCCCGATCAGGTGGCGACTCTGGCCAGGGCGTTTATGAGTGGCATGAATCGCGCTGGGATGCAGGCCACGGGCAAGCACTTCCCTGGACATGGTTCTATCAAGGAAGACTCTCATATCGCCCATCCTGTTGATAATCGGTTATTGAATGAAATCCTGATGGAAGATGTTGTGCCCTTTGAGCGTATGATTAGATCGGGATTGGCGGCCGTTATGCCTGCACATGTAGTGTACTCGGAAGTCGATGATAAACCGGCCGGTTATTCAAAAATATGGCTTAAGCGAATACTTCGACAGCAACTGGGCTTTCAGGGTGTCATATTCAGTGATGATCTGAGTATGGAAGCCGCTGGTGTGGCCGGTGGTTTTATTGATCGGGCCAACATGGCCCTTAATGCCGGTTGTGATATGGTGCTGGTTTGCAATCATTCTGATGCAGCAGCAGAGGTATTGGAAGGTCTGGGCAGTTATAATAATCCGACGTCACAATTGCGGCTGACCAGAATGCACGGTAAACCCAAACGCACTCGACAACAACTGCAGGCTTCTGATGACTGGAACCAGCTGGTGGAAATCATCGCCAGTCTGGATCAGAGTCCCTGGCTTGAAATGGATGTTTAGCATTTATAACACTAACTAGAAATAGGCATGATGGAAGAATTTAAAAATATCGTTAATTTGTATGGGCAGGATTATGCATGGGTAATACAGGTGTTTCTGGTTGTGCTGGCCTCCATGGTCATCAACTATTTCCAGAAACGAGCCCTGCGTCGGTTGCATTTGAAGTTTAAAAATACCAGAAACCTCTGGGATGACGTGCTGGTAGAAGCGGCAAAAGGGCCTGTTACCTTATTGATCTGGTTACTGGGTTTGAGTTTTGCTGCTGAAATTGTACAGAGTGAAAGTGATGCAGTGATTTTTGAGGCGATCGTTCCGATTCGGAATGTCGGGGTGATCGTGATTCTTGCATTGTTCATTATTCGTCTCATCAAAGGTGCAGAAAGCAACCTGCTCGAGCGTGAATCCAAAACCGGCGAAAAAGATTTTGATCCACACACCGTTGAAGCTATTGCTAAATTATTGCGTATTTCGGTCATGATTACAGGTGGTCTGGTCCTGTTGCAGACCCTGGGTTACAGTATTTCCGGGGTGCTGGCTTTTGGCGGTATTGGCGGTGTTGCAGTGGGTTTTGCAGCCAAGGACATGCTGGCGAATTTTTTTGGTGGCCTGATTATCTATCTCGATCGGCCCTTTCTGGTGGGTGACTGGGTCCGTTCCAATGATCGAGATATTGAAGGCACGGTGGAACACATCGGCTGGCGACTGACCAGAATCCGAACTTTTGATAAACGTCCATTGTATGTCCCTAATTCTGTATTCAACAGCATTGCTGTTGAAAATCCGTCACGTATGACTAATCGTCGAATCTATGAAACCATAGGCATTCGCTACCAGGACTCGGGCAAAATGTCGGTTATAGTAAATGACGTAAAATCTATGTTGCTGAATCATCCCGCTATAGATACTTCGCAAACAATGATCGTTAACTTCAATAGTTTTGCTGCATCATCCGTCGATTTCTTTGTCTACACTTTTACCAAAACAACTGCCTGGGTTGAGTTCCATGAAATTAAACAGGATGTGTTATTAAAAATAATGGATATAATAAGCAGCCATGGTGCTGAAGTGGCTTTTCCAACATCTACATTGCATATCGAAAGCTTGCCCAAAATGGTGGAACCAGAAAGGTAGATGAATTCAAGATGGCCGATAAACTCTTAATCGTGATTGCAAACAGCGATATTAGCAATGTCCGTGAAATTATTCCGCCCCTGGTGCAGGCGACAGTGGCAGCAGCGATGGAATATGAAGTTGAACTGTTGTTCACCGGCCAGGCCAGTCAACTGGTGGTAAGTGGTGTGGCAGACAAGCTTATAAATCTGGCTGACCAGAAATCGGTGTACGATTATATATGTGCTGCAAAAACGGCTGGGGTAATCATTAAAGTTTGCACCCCTAACATGGAAGACTGGCAGGATGAGTTGATCTCGGAAATTGATGAAACCGTTGGCAGTGCCTACATGATTAATGAAGCCATGGACGACAGTGTAGTTACATTAACCTATTAGTATTGATATATATGTCCGTTACCCTTCAACAAGCCAGAGAAGTTTTAGAATCGGCTGAGCTGATATACGATGCCAGGCAGATTGAACAGGCGCTGGATAAGTTAGCGAATAAAATTAATGAAACCGTAGTTCAGCTGGATACGGGTGAGCAACCGATACTGGCCATATGCATAATGAATGGCGGGCTAATTCTCACTGGTCAGTTACTGCCCAGGTTGAACTTTCCTCTGCAGGTAGACTTTATCCATGCCACTCGTTATCGCAACCAGACTTCCGGAGGTGAGCTGGAATGGAAAGTCGAACCGCATCAGTCTCTCCTGGGTCGAAGCCTGCTGATTTTAGATGATATTCTGGATGAGGGGTATACCCTGGATGCCGTAGTCCGTTATTGCAGGGACAAGGGTGCATCCAATGTGATAACAGCCGTGATGGTAGAGAAGAAACATCATCGGAAAAAACCGGGTATTAGCTGTGAATTTATTGGACTGCCGGTTGAAGACCGATATGTTTTCGGTTTCGGAATGGACTACAAAGGTTATCATCGTAATCTGAACGGTATTTATGCTGTTGCTGACGATCATTAATAATTGATCAGACGCTCCTTAACGTTTATATAGAGAATTTAACATGTCACTTACTGCCATTATCGGTGGAACCGGATTAACCGAGCTGGAAAACCTGCATATTACTCATAAGGAAATGGTTAGCACTCCCTATGGTCCTCCATCCGGGCCTCTGGTGTTCGGAAAGGTGAGCGATCTGGATGTGGTGTTTCTCGCCCGTCATGGATACCGACATACTATTCCTCCGCATATGGTTAATTACCGGGCTAATCTCTGGGCTCTGAAAGAGGTTGGGGCGAGCAGTGTGATTGCCGTCGCGGCGGTGGGGGGCATTTCTCCGGAAATGCAGCCGGAGCGAATTGTCATCCCTGATCAGATTGTTGATTATACCTACGCTCGATCACAGACTTTCTTTGAAGATGATCTGAGTTTTGTCACCCATATTGATTTTACCTACCCATATAATGCAGAAATACGGCGTTTGTTGCTGGATAGTGCCAAAGCCTTAAAGCTGGACCCCTATGATGGAGGGGTTTATGCCGCTACTCAGGGTCCGAGGCTGGAATCCATTGCCGAAATTAACCGGCTGGAACGGGACGGCTGCGATATTGTTGGTATGACCGGTATGCCAGAGGCTGCATTGGCTCGAGAGCTGGAAATGAATTATGCCGCCTGTGCTTTAGTCATTAACTGGGCTGCTGGAAAGAATGGGGAAAAGGAGATTAGCCTGGCCGAGATGGAGAAGGCATTATCCGCTGGAATGAAAAACATTCGGCGCATCCTGGAAAAAGCGCTACCGGGTATTCATCAGCACAATACCGTGAGCAGCTAACGGGTGGGCATGGAGCCAGGCTACAATTTTTCTGAAAAATAGCCGATTTTGGTATAGAATAGCGCCGCATTACTAGAACAATCAGGGTTATACATGTCACGTTCACGAGCCGATAAAGTATCCGACGCTTCGGGTATCACTAAAATTATTCTTAAACTTCGTTATCATGAAGCATCACGTCAGTGGTTTGCCGTCTTTTTTGTACTGCTGGTGAGCTTGCTGGGTACAACACAGCCAGTCTTTTTCATCGTCGGTACGGTGATCGCTGCATTGGGCATCGCTGTACGCATGTGGGCTGCAGGCCATGTAAAAAAGAACAAGGTACTGGCCACCGATGGCCCCTATGCCTATGTCCGACATCCATTGTACGTGGGTAATATTCTGCTACTGGCTGGTTTTTCAATAGCTTCCATGCTTTGGTGGTCATATCTGTTAATGGCATTTCTGCTGTGGTTTTATTATCCGCCCACCATAGCCTATGAAGATTCAAAACTGCATGATATTTTTGGTGAGCAATGGGAGAACTGGAGCAAAGATATCCATGCTCTGATTCCAACATTCAGGAATCGTGCTGGTACTAGCAGTAGTGAATGGTCATTCAAGCAGAGTCTGGTGCAAAATGGCGAACCAGTGATCGTGGCTTACCTGATCTGGTGCCTGTACATCCTCTATACCTGACCTGGTATTTAAATGCTTGAAAACCTGGAAGGAATCAGCGAAGCCGGGCTGAAGCAATGGATAGAATCCAGCCTGGCCGAGCACTCTAATATTCTGGCCGAAGGTTATCAGGGGCAAACCCTGATCTACAGAGAAACTACTCCCCAGCTAGTTATAAAAGTACCCCACGGGCGTGGGCTGATACGTCGTATTCACGTATCCATGCTGCGCCATGAGTATGCCGTATATCAGCAGTTAAAGGGGCTGGAGGTTGCTCCTGGATGCTTCGGTATGGTTGATGATCAGTATCTGGTGCTGGAGTTTGTTGAGGGAGTACCCATCCGTAAACAGAGACCGCAACCGGATACGGGTTTTTATGACCTTCTGTTCGAATATATTCAGCAAATCCACCAGCATGATGTGGCACACATGGACCTGAAAAGAAAGGACAACTTGCTGGTTATTGCTGGTCGCTATCCCAAGCTCATCGATTTTGGGGCCGCGGTTATCAGAAAAAATGGATTTCACCCATTCAATCGTTTCCACTTTAATCTCGCAAAGCGTTTTGACCTCAATGCCTGGATCAGGCATAAATATGATAAACAAATAGATGAGGTCAGTGATGAAGACCGCGTTTACTATAAACGCACTATCATTGAAAAAGTTTCAAGAAAGCTCAAGCGGTTTTACAAGAATTATATATACGACTGGAAAAAAAGTCGGAAAAAGAAGCTGGAAAGAAAAAAGCGGTAGTATTGATTTTTATAAACAAGTGCTTAATATCATGAGTCCGCAAATGAACGCAAATGAACGCAAATAAATTCTAATGTTTTATTTTTGCGCCTGCGGCGTACAACACACAAATGCTTTTCTTTTATTTGCGTTCATTAGCGGATAATGATTTTTTTTCTGATTTATAGTTAAAACTAACAAATGTTAGATCAGGATTGAGCTATTACAGTTAATTCGTTTTACGAGCTAGCTGGTTCAGGCGGTTTTCGATATTTCGTTTATATTTGATGAAATTCAGCATATGGATATCATCCTGGTTTTTTACCTGGAACATTTCGACAGGTGCATCTATATCGGTCAGGTATACCGGGTAACGCCCAGTTAAAGGTGTGTGTAATTTAAAATAATTAATAAACTCCAGAAATATACGTTCCCCATAGTCCTCAGATGAGAACTTATGTTCATTGAACATCAGTGATAATTGTCTGTCAGTGGATTTACCTTTTACCTCGACTTTGATGTTATAGCATTTGTCCTGTGGTGGTGGGATTACTATTTCAAGTGGGATAATCATAAGTTCATTGTTCTGATTGAGCATAATTTCAGAAATCTCAATGCCAGAAGTGCGTCGTTCATTAGAGTGAATCTTGCCTAATCTATTCTGGGTGTTCAGGAAAAACAACAGCCACTGATTAATAAAGCACTGTTTATCGTAATAGGGCTGGTTGTGAATATGGAGAGTGTTGTTTTCATCCGCGACATATACATCAGCTGTATTATTAGTAACCTGGAAAAAGAGCTGGATGGTTCGGCGCTTGCGCTGGCTTAATATCAAAGGGACAGGTGAATTAATAAAAGATTCAGGTTCAAGGTAAAGATGTGTTGAAAATGAATTTCTTTCTTCGAAGAATTTAACTAATTGTTGTTTATCGCCAAGCTGAAGCAAGCACATAACCTTGTTGATGTTTTCGATAAGATAATAAATATTGTCACGCT
>CBDULX010000048.1:0-16568 GCA_965368175.1 uncultured Gammaproteobacteria bacterium
AGCGTTTGGGAGCTCAGCTTTTGGGTAAGCAAGTTTCGATAAGTTTTTTTGACTATTGCTTTCCCTGAAGAATAGCTACATTTATAGCGTAGCGATTTATCTTCGAAGAACCCTGTGTATGGTACCGGTGGGCGGACTTGAACCGCCACGCCATTGCTGGCAATGGATTTTGAATCCATCGTGTATACCAATTTCACCACACCGGCATAAAACTCTACAAAGCTTAACAACTAAATAATCTAGATGCTTAGATTAAGCCTGTCTATTTTTGAATCCCTCATGCCAACCGTAATAAACATTATCAGCATTGGGATTTACTGCATGGCTATAGGGCTACATAGCCATGTAGTTGGGCTATTCTAATGATTTTGGGATCAGGGGCAAGTTTTATTGTACTTTGAAGTCGCTCACCAGGTGCAGCAGGTTATTGGCCAGTTCGGAGAGGGTTTTGCTTTCCTGGGCGGTTCTTTCTGAGCCTTCCTTGCTCTCGTTGGCTATCAGGGTGATGTTGGTCATGTTCTGGTTGATTTCCATAGCAACGCCGGATTGCGAGCCGGCTTCGTCGTTGATCAGGCTATTCATTTCGGTGATAGAGGCGACGGCCTCGGTGATTTCACCCAGAGACTGGCCGGCCATGGAGGCCTGTTCGACACTGGCGCTGGCCTGGGTTTTACCTTTTTCCATTGCCTGTACGGTTTCTTTCGATACCTGTTGCAGGTTTTCTATCATCTGCTGGATTTCTTTGGTAGATTCCTGAGTTCTCTTGGCCAGGGTACGTACTTCGTCGGCCACTACAGCGAAACCACGGCCCTGTTCTCCGGCGCGGGCAGCTTCTATGGCGGCATTCAGTGCCAGCAGGTTGGTTTGTTCGGATATGCCCTGTATGACGTCCAGTACGCTGCCGATGTTCATACTTTCGGCTTGCAGGCGGTTTATGGATTCGGCCGCATTTTCCACTTCTTCAGCCAGTATTTCGATGGACCGGACATTCTGGGCGACTACTTTGCTGCCTTTTTCAGCTTCCAGTTTTGCTTTTGATGCAGCATCGGCAGCCAGCGCTGCTTTGGTGGATACATCTTGCGCGGTGCCCGTGAGCCGCTTAATCGCGTGTTCTACATTCTGGGTTTCGCTGTACTGGCGCAGAACCCCTTCATTGGTTTTGTTGGCCACGATGCAGATGTGCTCTGTGCCACTTTGCATTTGCTGACAGGTGGTTTTGAGTTCGCCTATTACCTTGCGCAGAGTCGTGGCCATGTTGTTGAAGCTGTTGATGATGTCACCAATGACATCATCGCTGGCCATCGAGCAGGTAAAGCTGAGGTCGTGATTGCTGATGGCGGTGGATACCTGGGCGATGCGTTTGAGTTTGGAAATCAGAATCCAGTTGAGCAGGAAGTAGTTCAGCACACCGATAGTAATACCGGCCACCAGACAACCGATGACGAAATAAAGGTACATGCCTTCTTTGAAATCGACGAAGAACCCGGCATAGAAGGGGAAGATTAATCCCATACTTATGCCAAACCCCAAAAATGCTAATAATATATTTCTTAGTATGCTGGTTTTCATTCGAACTATAACTGCATCAGTTAACTGTATGATTTAGTTATAGTCGGCGATCATCTGACTAGCAAGTGAAGGGCTGAAGTATTTGTTGCCTGGACAGACCAGATATTAACCGGGGAATACTTTTTTAAAAGGTTTTACCGTGACTTTTTTGTACACACCAGCGGCCATGTAGGGGTCCTGATCTGCCCAGCTTTGTGCGGCTTCCAGGGATTCAAATTCAGCGACTATCAGGCTGCCAGTAAAACCCTCTTCGCCCGGATCTTCGCTGTCGATAGCAGGGTGGGGGCCAGCCAGAATCAGGTGGCCTTCATCCTGCAGGGTTTGTAAACGCTTCAGGTGGTCAGGACGGGCATTGAGTCGGTTTTGCAGGCTGCCGGATTTGTCCTGTGCAATGATGGCATACAGCATTACGGGTTTTCCCTGGGGGTGTCTTTGATGTATCTGGCCATATAAAACGCCTGGCCGATCACGAAAACAAAAGTCAGGCCCATCAGGCCAAACAGTTTGAAGTTAACCCAGATATCCATGCGGGTTTTTTCATCGAGCTCAAGGCCGTAATAAAAAGCCACATAGAGATTGGCAATGCCGCTGAGGAGGAAAAAGATCACCCAGGACCAGTTGAGTCTGATCCAGACATGTTCCGGTAGCTCTATCTGGCCGCCGATCATGCGATGCATGATGTTTTTACTGCCAATATACTGGCTGCCGAGGAAGACGACGGCAAATGCCCAGTTTAATACGGTGGGTTTCCACTGGATAAACGCCGGGTTGCCAAACAGGATGGTAATGCCACCCAGCACACTGATTATGGCCAGTGAAAACAGGTGCATTTTTTCAAAGCGGCGGTTCTTCAGCCAGAAACCGCCCACCTGGATGAAACTGGCAATGATGGCAATGCCGGTAGCCAGAATGGTGGCAACAATGACTTCGGGCTGGTTGGTGTCAACCAGATTACCCAGCGGAGTATTTTGCACCAGTGTATCGGCTTTATGGTAAGTAACAAAAAACAGAATAATTGGGAACAGGTCGTATAAAAGTTTCATAGCGTATTAACTGGTTCTTGGGGGGCAGAATTTAACATGAATTTAGGGAGATTTGCAGGTCTCTTTTTATGATCGGCCTTATTACGGAATGTTCAGTGCAAATTTGCAGGTTTTTTTTGCTACTGATTCATGATTAGTTCAGAATACCGACCCTTATGAGCCAATACTTCGAAATACATCCGGATAATCCACAGTTGCGATTGATCCATCAGGCGGTGCAAATTATCCATGACGGGGGTGTGGTGGTGTACCCCACGGACTCCAGTTATGCGATTGGTTGCCACCTGGGCGACAAGTCGGCGATGGAGCGTATTCGCCATATTCGGCGGGTGGACGACAAGCATCATTTCACTCTGGTATGCAATGATTTGTCTGAAATATCCACCTATGCCAAGGTGTCGAATGCCGATTATCGCATGCTGAAATCACTCACTCCAGGTGCGTATACCTTTTTACTGAAGGCTACTCATGAAGTGCCCAGGCGCTTGATGCACCCGAAGCGGCGGATGATTGGCATTAGAATTATTGATAACCCCATCGTACAGGCTCTGCTGAATGAACTGGGGCAGCCCATTATGAGTTCAACCCTGATCTTGCCGGGTAATGATATGCCGGAAACCGACGCCGAACATATTCGCGATAAACTGCAGAATCAGGTGGATCTTATTATAGACGGTGGCTATTGTGGTCTGGAGGCGACCACGGTGATTAATATGGTGGAAAACCCACCGGTGCTGGTGCGCCAGGGCAAGGGCACCGACCACGGGCTGGATTGATCTGGTCATGGAGAAAATACTGACCATCGTTTTAGCCATTATTCCTTTATTACTGGCCATTAGCCTGCATGAGGCAGCCCATGGCTGGGCTGCAGATAAGCTGGGGGACGCCACCGCCCGTATGCTGGGACGTTTGACCGCTAACCCCCTTAAGCATATCGACCCTGTCGGGACGGTACTTGTACCGATTATAATGTTCGTCGTTCTGGGTTTTGCCTTCGGCTGGGCCAAACCGGTACCGGTGGATATGCGTAACTTCAAAAATCCCCACAAGGACATGGCTCTGGTGGCGCTGGCCGGGCCTATGGCCAATCTGTCGATGGCGGTGCTGTGGACCCTGCTGCTGGTATTCAGTATGAAAATACTGCCCCAGGGCATTCTGGCTAATATGCTGGAGGTAATGGCCAATATTGGCGTGGTGATTAACCTGATTTTAATGACACTGAATCTGTTACCTATTCCGCCACTGGATGGTGGTCGGGTGCTCAGCGGTGTTTTACCGCCGAATCTGGCGGATTCCTATAATCAGATCGAGCCATTCGGTATGTGGATTATTATTTTTCTGCTGGCGACGGGAATTCTGGGTAAAATACTCTGGCCGATGGTTGAGGCCATACAAATAACACTCTTTACATTACTGGGATTAGGCTGAGGAGGTCTTTTGGGTTCTGTTCCTGTCCAACATCAACGAGTTTTATCGGGGATGCGTCCAACTGGCGCACTGCATCTGGGTCACTACCACGGTGTGCTGAAAAACTGGATAACTCTGCAACACGAATTCGAATGTTTCTTTTTTGTCGCTGACTGGCATGCGCTCACTACGCACTATGAAGATCCTCGTATTATTGCTGAAAGCACAACGGATATGGTGATTGACTGGCTGGCAGCCGGGGTGAGTCCAGGTTCGGCCAAGCTGTTTATTCAGTCACGAGTGCCGGAACATGCTGAACTGCACCTGTTGTTATCGATGATCACCCCACTGGGCTGGTTAGAGCGTGTACCGACTTATAAAGATCAGCAGGACGCTCTGAAAGAAAAAGACCTCGCTACTTATGGTTTTCTTGGTTATCCGTTGTTGCAATCGGCGGATATCCTGGTTTATAAGGCCGGGCAGGTACCCGTGGGTGATGATCAGGTGGCCCATGTTGAGCTCACCCGTGAAGTGGCACGTCGATTTAATCATATTTATGGTCGTGAGCCGGGCTTTGAAGAAAAGGCCGAGGCGGCGGTCGACAAAATGGGCAAGAAAAACGCCAGAATGTATAAAAGTTTGCGTAAACGCTATCAGGAACAGGGTGATCAGGAGGCGCTGGATGTAGGTCAGGCCCTGCTGGAATCGCAGCAGAATATTTCACTCGGCGATCGTGAGCGTCTGTTCGGATATCTGGAAGGTTCCGGCAAGATCATACTGCCTGAGCCACAGGCCCTGTTGACACCGGCATCGAAAATGCCGGGGCTGGATGGACAGAAAATGTCCAAGTCTTACAACAACACTATTTCACTGCGTGAAGACCCGGACGAAATTACCAGAAAATTGCGCACCATGCCCACCGATCCGGCTCGGGTACGTCGTACTGACCCGGGTGATCCCGATAAATGTCCGGTGTGGCAGCTGCACCTTGTATATTCCGATGACAGCACCAAACAATGGGTGCAGGAAGGCTGCAAGACGGCCGGGATCGGTTGTCTGGAATGCAAGCAGCCCGTGATTGATGCCGTGATTAACGAATTGACGCCTATCAGGGAACGAGCCAGGGAATATACCGAAGATCCATCAGCGGTGAAGGTAATCATCGATGAGGGGACTGAGGCGGCCCGTGATGTGGCCCGGGATACCCTGGAAGAAGTACGCAAAGCCATGAGCCTGAGTCAGCGATCATAATGAGCGATCCATTGTCAGCCAGCACTGAGTCAAAGCAACCGATGGTTCCGGTCCATGGCCCGCATATGCCGCCACAACAGGGGGAAATGCCTTTTGCCCTGGTGCAGGGTGAGCCACTGACCATAATGCCGGAAGATCTGTACATCCCCCCCGATGCGCTGGAGATTTTCCTTGAGGCGTTCGAAGGGCCGCTGGATTTGCTGCTTTATCTAATCAAACGGCAGAATCTGGATATCCTCGATATTCCTATTGCACGGATTACCGAGCAGTATATTCAGTATATAGACATGATGGCCGAGATGCGGTTTGAGCTGGCGGCTGAATACCTGGTAATGGCCGCTATGCTGGCGGAAATCAAATCCCGCATGTTGTTACCGCGAGTGGATGAAGAAGCGGATGAGGACGATCCAAGGGCTGAGCTGATACGACGCCTGCAGGAATATGAGCGTTTTAAAAAGGCCGCTGAGGATCTGGACGGGCTGCCACGACTGGAACGGGATATTCACCTCGCCCATGCCCAGATTCCCCCCATGGATCACACCCGGCCGGAACCGGAAGTGGACCTGCGGGATCTGTTGCTGGCCTTCAAGGACATACTCAGTCGTGCGGATATGTACACAGTGCACCAGATTCAGCGTGAAGTATTATCGGTACGCGAGCGCATGAGCAATGTGCTGGCTGCCATCAATGCCGAGAGTTTTACCGATTTCGTTACCCTGTTTAATGTGGAAGAGGGCCGCCGCGGCGTGGTGGTCACCTTTATGGCGATCCTTGAGTTGCTTAAGGAGCATATGATTGACCTGGTGCAATCTGAACCTTTCGCACCCATTTATATAAAAGCTGCGAGCGCAGCACAAACCGACCCGGATTAGTTTATGGAGTTGCAGACAGTCAAAAACATTTTGGAAGCCATACTGTTATCGGTGGATAAGCCGATGGATTTACGCCAACTGGATAAGCTGTTTGAAGCCGATGAAGATAATCGGCCATCTAAAGATCAGATCCTGGAGGCCTTGCAAATATTGCAGGATGATTATCAGGGTCGTGGTATGGAACTGACAGAAGTATCCAGTGGTTACAGGATACAGGTGCGAGAAGGCTATACCAGCTGGTTATCTCGATTGTGGGAAGAGAAAGCCCCTCGGTATTCACGGGCCTTACTGGAAACAATAGTGTTGATTGCCTATCGGCAACCCATCACCCGTGGGGAAATCGAGGAAATCCGCGGTGTTAGCGTCAGTAGCCATATTATGAAAACCCTGCTGGAACGAGAGTGGGTCCGGGTGCTTGGACACAAAGATGTTCCAGGCAAGCCCTCCATGTATGGCACGACTCGAGAGTTTCTTGATTATTTTAATCTTAAAACACTGGATGAGTTACCACCTCTGTCCGATATCAAGGATCTGGACAAGCTGCATCCGTCACTGGAGCTGGATGATGAGCCGGGGTCCAGGAATGCTGAAACCACAGAGTCGGAAGCAGGTTCTGAAGTATCTGCCGAGGTGGAGGCTGAAGCAGATAACGCTAAAGTCGAGCCTGATGCGCCCGATGATTCCTATCAGGATGGTGTCGAGGACGCGGATGAGGATGTAGACGAGAAGCTCGAGAAGGAAAAGCAGGCACTGACCCGTCAGTCACCTGAATCAGCAGATAGCGATGAGTCCTTAGAAGAATCGGTGGATCAGGATGTTCAGTATGCTTCTGAAGCGGCTGAAACCGCTGAGCCGGAAACAATCACTACAGTGGTCGTCGAGACGAAATCTGAAATTGATATTATTATCGAGCAGGTCGATGCTGCCGATGATTCTCATGAGGAAGGGGTAGAAGAAGGCGATGAGGCTAAGGGCGAGAAGCTGGTGCAGGAAGAACAGGTTCTGCCAGATGAGTCGTCCGAAACAGCCGATATGGATGAGCAGCCGGTAGAGAAATCAGCAGAACAGGATGTTCAGATTACTGCTGAGGAGGCTGAAATTACAGAACCAGAAATCATGGCTGAAGTAGTTGCCGAGATGGACCCGGAGCTGGATAAGTCTGTTGAGCCGCGTGATGCACCCGATGATTCTCATGAGGAAGGGGTCGAAGAAGTCGATGAGGATATGGACGAGCAGCTGGCACAGGAAGAACAGGCTCTGCCCCATGAGTTATCTGCAACAGCAGATATGGATGAGCAGCCGGTAGATCAATCAGCAGAACAGGATGTTCAACTTACTGCTGAGGAGGCTGAAATTACAGAACCAGAAATCATGGCTGAAGTGGTAGTCGAGATGGACCTGGAAATAGATAAGCCTGTTGAGCCGCTGGATGCTGCCGATGATTCTCATGAGGTGGCTGTTGAGGAAGTCGATGAGAATATCGACGAGGAACATGAGCAGGAAAAGAAGCTACTGGCCAGTGGGGCAGATGAGCAGGAACCGGTTGAGGAATTACCCGATCAGGATGTTCAGCCTGAGCCTGGGCGTCGCGGATGGTCGATGTTGGCACAGTTACTCTGGGAAAGGTTGAAAAGGCTGATGCAGAAAGCCCGGAAGCGACAGGAGACTGAATTGAATTCTGGCCCGGGATTGTTGAATTTTTAACCATTTTGTGCTATAGAATAAACACGTGTAATTGCGTCTGGAGTACGAAATGGGCGTTTTATCAGTTCAAAGCAGTGCAATGTTGGGTATTCAGCGTGGTCTTGATGGATTACGTAGAGATGCGTCCGAAATCGCCAGTGCAGACCAGCTTAACAATGCCGGACGTGGAACAAATCTGGAAGAGGCTATGGTCGGACTCAATCAGAATAAGGTACAGGTACAGGCCTCCGCTAAAGTGGTATCCGCTCTCGATGAAGTGATCGGCAGCCTGATCGACACCCGTGCCTGACACAGGTCAGTAATACCAACGCCTCACCGGCAATAAATGGTTTAGCCTTATGCAAACCGGTGTTCATCAACAAGTCTCATCAACAGCACCACTGGGTACTATTTCTCCTCAGCGGGTCAATACGTCTGCTGATTTATCATACACCTCATCCAGCCAGAAAGAGCAGGACGATCAGCTAGAAGCTGAAATTCGTCGCCAGGAAAATCTGTTTATCCAGAAATTACAGGCCAGGGATCGTGAAGTAAGAGCCCATGAAGCGGCCCATCTGGCAGCCGGACGCTCCTATGTTACCGGCGGCCCCAGTTATACCTATCAGCAGGGGCCTGATGGTCGAGCCTATGCTATCGGTGGAGAGGTGCATCTCGATACTGCAAAAGTACCCGATGACCCGGATGCTACACTAGATAAGGCCGAAACCGTCCGTCGAGCCGCACTGGCGCCGGCCAGTCCATCACCTCAGGATTTGAGGGTGGCTGCCGATGCCTCCCAGATGGCGGCGCAAGCACGGCTTGAAATTGCCATTATCAGACGGCAAGAGAGTCAGCCATCTCAGAACCGTGAGCAGGATACTACTGCCACAGCGGGTCGCAACGACCAGGCTATTCAGTCATTTACTTCCCGGGAAACTCCATCTACGGGCTTTAGCCAGTTTGCCTGAGTTTAATCTATAGCAGATAGGCAAAAGCCAGTGTCCGCAAATAAACGCAAATGAACGCGAATGTTTTATTTGTGCGCCTACGGCGCACAACACAGAGATGCTTTCGTTTTTATTTGCGTTCATTCGCGTTGCCTGCATGGACGCAGGTAAGGGGTTGAGCACGACTGTATGGATACAGGAGGTACGAGCCCATGGAAGGGCGAAGGTGGAACAATGCTAGGAGCAATTGTCGAGAGCAATGCAGGAGCAGTTGCCGAGGACGCGGAAGCTTTCATTTGCGTTGTTCGCGTTTTCTTGAATATTTTTTAAGGTGAAGTGTACCTGGTTGGTTTCCAGCTACCAACAGGAGAGGAGCGTACATGTTCGGCTATTGCAGGTTCTATTTTTTAAGAATTGAGCCGGCTATTTCATAACCTTCGGCTTCGATTGAATCGCAGCGTAGAACTTCTACGGTAATATCCAGTGGTGGAGTAATGGGGTTTTCCGGGGAGATACTTACCTGAATTTCTGTCCCCGGTTTTAGTTGCTGGTCGATCACGAGTGAGATGCCATCTCCACTCAGGTTTTTTACTACACCATTTTTTTTCTCCCCTGAGTCATTTACCGAATACTCCATAGTACAGTCAAGATTCATACGGAAAAAGTTACGTTTTTCAGAATAATCAGTAGGCATACTGTCTCCACATATTAAACAGGCTTAGAGCTTCTTATGTGCGAAATATCGCGAGCAGCTGTAATTAGTCTAGTGAGCTTATATGGATAAAGCTACACCAGTTATCCTGCTTTTGTGAACTGCTAGTGGAATTTCCTGGTGCGAGGCACAAAATTTGTGCCGGGGGATGACAGCTCGATTTCGTAGGGCCAGTCTCTTATGCCGCCTTCCAGTGACAGGGCTTCGATCTTGTTTTTTGCCAGAACCAGTGCTGCCACGGCGCTTCTGGGGCCGGAGTGGCAATAGAGTATGTAGGGTTGCTCCTTGTCCAGCTCACTTAGTCGACTGGTCAGTTCGGCCAGTGGCATCAACTGGGCACCGGGTATGCGATTTTCTGAAAATTCCTCCGCGAAGCGTACGTCCAGTAGTTTATATCCATTATCCAGCATGGTCTGGGCGACACGTGGTTGTACTGTGCGAACCAGGGGTCGCTGCATGAGTTCCTGGTGGTCCTGTTTGCCGAGAACCAGAATTTCACTATCTTCCAGCAAGATTATGGTTTCAGTGAGGTTTTTACCAGAAACCAGGGCTTCGTCGCCAAAGGTGTCACCTGCACCCAGTTCGGTAATCGGGTGGTTTTGACTGGTTTCCTTATCAAAATGCTGGACTTCTGCCCGGCCAGACAAAATCAGGTAATAGGCATCGCAGTCTTCTCGGTGATTATTGATGACTTCGCCCTTGTGGAATTGCTTATGTTGCATACGTGAGAATGCATTTTCAATGTATTCCATGGGGATGCTTCTAAACACCAGCGTGTTGCGTATTAAATCGATGTAATTGACGAATTGTTCGGATTCCCGGCGGATCTGGTCCCAGGCAATGATGGTGTCCAGGGTTTCACGATTGGCATGACAGATAATGCAGTCGGATTTGGCAATGATGTTACAGCTTTTGTGATCCTTGGGGAGAAGTACCGGGCATCTCTGGGTTTGAGTCGGTTCCACGATGGTCTGGATGCTGCCTTCACAGATTACGTCGATCTGGCCCTCCATCAGGTAAAGGTAGTCCTGGCTTTTGCTGCCCTTGATTTGCAGGATTTCATCCTGTTGAAGCTCGATCACGCGTATATGATTGACAATTTCATTCAGTCTTTCTGGACTCAGGTTGTTGAACGGGAAATACAAGTTACTGAGTTTAAAGAGAATTTTTTTCAGTTTGGTGCTAATCATATGTGTTACACACCATATTGGTGTTCGGTTTTTAATCAGTGGCAGCTGAAATATTAGCCTATTTTGGCTGGGCCTGCTCATTAAACAGGGCCTTGTCCAGAGTCTGGTGATTTATCCGGGTCAGGAATATTTCCTGTTGCTTATTTTTATCTGAAATCTGCAGGACTTCAATAGGTATTCCAACCATATTTTCCTGTTCATAATCGACGTGGATAAAGTCGGTTTTACCCATGGCGATCCTGAGTCGGGTAAACACTGTGTAGTTGAACTGGTAAAAACTACGCAGGGTGGCGTAATCTGAATCCGACAGTTTTAAAGCTTGCTGACTGGCCATGCACACCTGCTTTAATAGCTGTTGATTTCGGCTGATGTTATAAACGCTGCATTTAATTTTCTGGATGGTACGGGTCTGTTGGGTGGGTTCTACCTTGAGGAAGGTATGAGCACCATAAAACTCGGGATATTTTAGCTGAGCAACCAGGTCTTCTGCTATACGTTTTTCTTCGGCTGACATGGCCTTTAATTTCTCCTTTAACTGCAGTTCCACTTCGGCCATTTTTTGTAGACGTTGCTTATTCATCGTAGCTACACGACTATTCAGATAATCACTATCAATTCGTGATATATTTCCGGTCTCTCTATCTATATTTAACAATGCTTGCTGAGTTTTGTCGTATAGTTTGTATTGTTTGGCGTCTGCCTGGTTAATACGCAGTATATTATCTTTTAGCAGGTAAATGACTTCCTGGCCCTGATTCGAACCATCGGGAATAACAAATACCAGTGTGGCATCGGCGAGTGATAGTTCACTGAACAGCGACAACACAGCTAACGACAGAAATAATTTCATTGCACTTTTTACCCTTGATGTTTGATTTTGGTTAATTATGAATAAAGAACGTATACAAAAAGCCCTTGCCCGGCAAGGGCTTGGTTCAAGGCGTCAGATCGAAGCCTGGATATCTGAAGGTAAAATACAGCTAAATGGTGATATTGCCAGGTTGGGTGATCATGTACAACCCGGTGATACGGTGATGTACACGGGCCGTAAAATCATCATCAAATCAACCGAATTAAAAATACCGAGGGTGATTGCCTACCATAAACCCGAGGGCCAGGTGTGTACCCGCCAGGATCCGGAAGGTCGACCAACCATTTATGAGAACCTGCCAGGACTCAAGCATAGCCGCTGGGTGGCCATAGGACGACTGGATCTGAATACCTCTGGACTGATCCTGCTGACCGACGAGGGCGAGCTGGCCAATCTTTTGATGCATCCCTCCAGTCAGATCGAACGTGAATATGCCGTGCGTACTCTGGGCACTGCCAGCGAAGAGATGCTCAAGATGCTGACCCATGGGGTTCAACTGGAAGACGGCCTTGCCAGGTTTGAGGAAATCGTTGATTCCGGCGGACAGGGTGCTAACCACTGGTACCATGTGATGTTGATGGAAGGCCGAAATCGAGAAGTGCGCAGAATGTGGGAGGCGGTTGGGCTCAAGGTGAGCCGTCTGATGCGAGTGCGGTTTGGGCCAGTCATTCTTAATAAAAGCCAGCGCCCAGGAGTTACCCGGGAACTGACAGCGAAACAGGTGATCGAACTGGCATCTATGGTAGGTTTGCATTATGAAATGCCTGAGAAGCCGGAGTCCGATAAGTCAAAAACCAAACCGGTGAAAACGGTCGCTCATAGAAAATCTGGGCCGCCACAGGGAAGAAAATCGGACCAGAAATCAGATCAAAAAACAGTCAGGGGTCGTACTAACAGAAGGTAGCTCAACAAATGTCGCATAAATTGCTCAAACTGCTGCTTGTTATTACAGGCCTTGTATTTACCTTACAGGTGGAGGCCAAACGAGAAGGTGAGTTGACGCAGGGCATGGTGAACCCCGGTTATCACGAGCAACCGAGCTGGTTTAAAAATTCCTTTCTGGATATCAATGAAGATATTACGGAAGCCGGTGAAGCCGGTAAACGTTTGATGATTTTCTTTTATCAGGATGGTTGCCCCTACTGCCAAAAATTACTGGAAGATAATTTTGGCCAGCGTGAAATCACGGAAAAAACCCGGAAAAATTTTGATGTGGTGACCTTGAACATCTGGGGTGATCGCGAAGTGACAACAGGCGATGTCACTGTTACTGAAAAACAGTTCGCCGAAAAATTGAAAGTTATGTACACCCCTACCTTAATGTTTTTTAATGAACAGGGGAATGCGGTATTACGAACCAATGGCTATTATCACCCGGAAAAATTCAATGCCACACTGGACTATGTGTTACAGCACCGGGATCAACATGAAACTTTTCGAGCCTATCTGGACCGGGTTTCACCGGCACCTGCTAAAGGTGTTATTCACCGCGAAGTAGAATCGGTAACAGCACCGTACAAATTTAATCAGCTGAATACTGCTAAGCACCTGCTGGTGATGTTTGAGCAAAAACAATGCAGTAGTTGTGATGAATTACATCAGGACATTCTTAGCAGATCGGAATCCAGAGAATTGCTACAGACACTGGAAGTGGCCGTGCTGGATATGTGGTCCGATGACAAAATAATTACCCCTGACGGCCAGTCAATCAAGACACGAGAGTGGGCCAAACAGCTGAATGTTCAATATGCACCCAGTCTGGTATATTTCAGCCCACAGGGCAAAGAAGTATTCCGTTCAGAAGCTTACCTCAAGGCCTTCCATATTCAGTCGATTATGGACTATGTATCCAGTGGGGCATATAAAAATAATCCCAATTTCCAGCGTTATATCGAAGACAGAGCCGAAAGGCTGAGAGCGGCGGGGATTGATGTGGATATAATGAAATGAAAAAAAAGTTTCAAGTTATAAGTTGTAAGTTACAAGTTAAAGGCTTTTGACTTACAACTTGAAACTTACAACTTATAACTTATAACTATTTTTCCTGTGCCATAAAAACCTTCCCTGTCTCACCCTTGCTATCCCTTCCCATCAAATAAAGATACGTACCCATGATGTCCTGTGGTGGTGTCATTTCATTGGGGTTTTCGCCGGGGTAGGCGCGCATGCGTAGTGCGGACTGGGTAGGCCCCGGGTTAATGGCGTTTACTTTAACCGGATGTTCAGTGTCGAGTTCATCGGCCAGGATCTGCATGAAACTGGTGACAGCTGCTTTAGATACGCCGTAGGCACCCCAGTAGGCGGAGGATTTATCGTCCACAGTGAATAGGATGGATGATTCCGGGGTTTTGCTTATCAGGGGTAACAGAGCCTGGGTCATAACAAAAGGTGCGTTCAGGTTAACCTGCATAACCTTGTACCAGAGTTCGATATCATAAAGTGACAAAGGTGTACTGGCACCGAGGCTGGCCGCATTGTGCAACAGGCCGTGCAGGGCTCCGAACTGGTCTTCCAGCGTGGCAGCCAGATCCTGGTAATCCCTGGGTGCTGCCCCCTCCAGGTTCATTGGGTAGATGGCGGGCTGTGGAGAGCCGGCGTGGACTATTTCGTCATATACCTGTTCCAGTTTAGGGATGGTTCGTCCCAGTAACACAACAGTGGCACCGTGAGATGCAAAGGCCCTGGCCGCCGCTTTACCAATACCGTCACCGGCACCGGTGATGAGGATGGTTTTGTCATGGAGTAAATCTATGGGAGCCTGGTAGTGCATTTATGTCTCTCTAAAGTATTTGTCTGCCAGGTACTGGCGAGTTAGTCAAGCCAGTTTCTGCATGAGTGTACGGGCGCATTCTACACCAGAGCGCAAGGAAGCTTCGAGTGTTGATGGTAATCCGGCCTGTGACGTGTGTTCGATTTTCACATAGTCTCCACATAAACTCAGATTGTCGATGGCGGTGCTGATGCCAGGGCGATGCTCATCCACGTTGGGATGACAGCTAAAGCAGGCGCGTTTTTCGCGGATCACCCAGCAGGACTGAGGTTCTGGCCAGTCTGGAAAAAGCTGAGACAGCTCGCGGCTAATTGTTTCAGCCAGGCTGGTATTATCCAGCGCCATATGCGGGCCGTCGGCGCTGATCACTACAGATATCAGGCCTGGCTGGTTACAGTAGCGGCGGTCGAACAGCCATTCACTGGTGGCATTGAGTAAACCCAGCATGGGTTTATCGAGCTGCACAGAATCCGGATATTTCAGATAGATTGTGCAAATCGGTTCATAGTTGAGCCTGGCAAGCTGTTGCTGGATGCTGGAGCAACTGGGGATGTCCTTCAGTAGTTTCTCGGTGGCATGGGGTGGTGTGGCCAGAATCAGCCAGTCGCAGTCATGCTGCTGATTGTCCAGATAGGCAGAGTGAACACGTCCATCGTTCAATTCAATCTGTTCCAGCTTATGACTGGTTAATACCTGACCGCCACGGGATTCGATGAAGGTCCTTGCGGCCTCAGGAAACAACTGGCCCAGGTCGGTTTTCGGGATTAGCAGATCGGTGTTCGCGGCGGGGCCGTTAAAGGTCTGTTGCAATACAGTCTGAAAGGCTTTTGCCGAAGCCTGTTCGGTGGCGGTGGTGAGCGCTGCCAGACACAGGGGTTTAAGCAGATGTTCAACATAAACATCCGGTAATCCAGCACTGGACAGCCAGCGATCTACACCGATGTCATTTTCAATGGGCGTATTCAATAAACGGTTGAAGCGAACCAGGGTAATAATTTTTTGTTTCAGGCTGAGTGAGGGGCTGCGTAACATGCCTACCAGCAGATGCAGGGGGGCTGGCAGGCGGGGCAGGGTCAGTTGAAACAGACTGTGTCCGGTGTGTAGATCTCGCATATCGATCTGGTGAGGAAGGCGATGGAATACGGAGGATTCATCTATACCCATGATAGACAGCAGTTCCAGTAACTGGCGATAAGCACCGATCATCAGATGCTGGCCATTATCCAGAGTTATACCGTCGAGTGTGAGACTTCTGGCTCGCCCACCGATCTGTTTTGCAGACTCGACAACCATGACCGGAATATTATGACGGCTAAGCTCAACTCCGGCTGCCAGCCCTGCCCAGCCGGCACCGGCAATGATGATTCTGGTCTGACTCATGCCTGTTTTAGCTGACGCTGGAATTGTTTGTGACGTTTCTTTTCACGGCGGGCTGCCCGCCAGGCCAGCCATAGTTTACGTAAAGGGGTAAGCTTGATGCGGTATTCCAGAATCTTGAAGCCATCCTGTTCAATCTCATCCAGCAAAGAGTAGTAAATTTCAGCCATGATCAGACCGGTGCGCTGGGTATAGCGGTCTTCGTCGGGCAGTTTATCCAGGGCCTGCTGGTAATAACTACGTGCCCGTTGCGCCTGGAATTTGAACAGTTCGACTACAGCATTTGAGCTGATGGGACGGTGTAGATCATCCAGGCTAACACCGAATTTTTCCAGTTCATCCACCGGAATATACACTCGGCCCCGTTCGGCATCTTCCCGTACATCACGCAGGATGTTGGTGAGCTGGAAGGCCATGCCCAGATCGTGGGCGTACTTTAAGGTCATACGGTTCTGATAACCGAATATCTCCGCGGATAACAGTCCCACCACACTGGCAGCCCGATAACAGTATAGGGATAAATCCGTGAAGTTCTGGTAACTGGAATAATCCAGATCCATTTCCATGCCATCGATGATTTCCAGAAGGTATTCTTCGGCCAGGTTGAAATCGTTTAACAAAGCCTGCATAGCTTTGGTCACCGGATGCTGAGCCTGGCCCTGGTACATGCGTCGTACTTCATCCCGCCACCAGTTGAGTTTGGTGCGAGCGATATGTTCATCGTGAACTTCATCCACTACATCATCCACTTCACGGCAGAATGCATAGAGTGCAATAATCGCTCGGCGTTTCAATTCCGGTAAAAACAAAAAGCTGTAATAAAAACTGGAGCCGCTTTTTGAAGTTTTTTCCTGACAGTATTGATCGGGGGTCATA
>CBDULX010000049.1:0-16519 GCA_965368175.1 uncultured Gammaproteobacteria bacterium
AGCTTTTAACTTACAACTTGTAACTTAAAACTTATAACTGTCTTTTCAAGCCACCTGAACCGGTATCTGATCGCTGGTGTGGGTAATTCGGTTGTTCTCATCCAGATACACCAGCCTGGGTTTGAAAGTAGCGAGTTCTTTCTGATCTAGCTGGGCATAGCTGCAGATAATGATACGATCACCGGGGTTGGCCTTATGGGCCGCTGCACCGTTAATCGAAATAATTCCGGTATTTGCCTGGGCACGTATGGCATAGGTTACAAAACGCTCACCATTGGCCAGATTATATATCTGGATTTGCTCGTATTCATGGATACCGGCAGCATCCAGTAAATGGCCATCAATAGCGCATGAACCCTCGTATTCCAGCTCGGAATGGGTTACTCGGGCCTGATGTAACTTGGCTTTTAGCATAGTGAGATGCATTAAGTCGTCCTGCAAACCTTGTTTAATTCAATAATTTTAACAGCAACATGAAATTATGAGGCAATCCTCATAGGGGTTCAAGTTTGTTTCCTGTATTTAACAGCTATTACCCACTAAATTACAATTTTTGGGTTTATTTATAGCCGTATATTATCAATTAAACGTGTACCGCCCAGTCGGGCTGCACCCAATATGACTAATTTTCGATCTGAGGGTTCCGGTTTTTCCAGATCACCGGTTCTGCGAATCGCCACATACTCGGGCAGTAAACCCTGTTTTTTCAACCATTCCATAGCTTCGGACTCCAGTACTGAAAATTCCCTGGAGCCCTGTTCCAGTCGCTCCTGGACACGAACCAGGCCCTGGTAAAGTGCCGGGGCCAACAGCCGCTGATCCGATGTGAGACGACTATTACGGGAACTCATGGCGAGGCCATCGGACTCCCGCGTGGTCGCCACCGCAACAATTTTTAACGCCATGTTTAAATCTTCCACCATGCGTTGAATCAGCACCAGCTGCTGAAAGTCTTTCTCGCCAAACATGGCCATATCTGGCTGTACCATGTTAAACAGCTTATTCACCACCGTCGCTACCCCGGTGAAATGTCCCGGCCGCCACTCGCCTTCCAGGATATCGCCCAGGCCCGGCACAACCACCTTACTCGCAGAAGCCTGCCCGTGAGGATAGATTTCATCCATAGACGGCATAAACAGGGCATCTATGCCCGCCGTATCCAGCTTTTGCTGATCTTCGTCGGCAGTACGGGGATAGGCTTCGAAATCCTCGGCTTCATTGAACTGTAATGGGTTGACAAAAATGCTCACCACCACCCGTTTCGCCTGCTGCCGGGCCTGAGCCACCAGCTCCAGATGGCCGGCATGGAGGTTGCCCATGGTAGGCACCAGGGCTACTCGCTCACCGGCGGCCTTCCAGCCAGCCACCTGCTGGCGGATATCGTTGATCGATTCGCAGAACTGCATCAGAAAGAGTGCTCAGGCGCCGGGAAGCGGCCCTTTTTTACATCGTCTACATAGGCCTTAACGGCAGAAGGGATATCGGTGTTCTCCACCATATAATTTTTTGAAAACTTCGGGATTCGTCCGGCAGAAATACCCAGGATGTCATACAGCACCAGAATTTGCCCGTCACAGGCATTGCCGGCACCTATGCCAATGACCGGAATTTTCGCCTGCTGACATATTTTCGCTGCCAGCGCCGCCGGCACACATTCCAGTAACAACATATCGGCACCGGCGGCCTCCAGCACCCGTGCATCTTCCAGCATTAGATCCGCGGCTGCCTGTTCACGTCCCTGCACTCGATAGCCACCCAGCTTATGCACCCGCTGGGGCTGCAGGCCAATGTGGGCGCAAACCGGAATACCGAGACGAGTTAAGGTGGCCACCAGTTCCTGCTGATCGGCACCACCCTCCATTTTCACCATATTGGCGCCAGCCTGCTTCATGAATCGTCCGGCATTTTCCACGGCCTTCTCTACCGAGGCATCGCTCATGAAGGGCATATCGATAATCAGTAACGCATGGTTCACACCACGAGCCACTGCCTGACCGTGATAGACCATATCATCCATGGTGACCGGTAAGGTGGTGTCCAGGCCCTGGATGACCATGCCCAGGGAATCCCCCACCAGTATCACGTCTACACCATTATTATCCAGCACCTGTGCAAAGCTGGCATCATAGGCGGTGAGGCAGGCGATTTTCTCACCGTTGGCCTTCATGTCTTTCAGTTTTCTCACCGTCAGCCGGGGTGACGGCCTGCCCTGTGCACTCATATCTTAGTCCCTCAATAAATCGGGTACCGGGTTAAAAAAGTGACGACCGCTGCGAATGGAGCTTATACGCTGCAGCAGCTGGTCATAGTCTTTGTCATTACTGGCGAAATCAATTTCGGCGGCATTCACGATAAGCAGTGGCGCCTCATCATAGTGATAGAAAAATTTAACATATGCATCGGACAAACGCTGCAGATAAGAAGTTTCGATCAGGCGCTCATGAGCAATGCCCCGATTTTCAATTCGATCCAGCAAAATCCCCAACGGTGCCTGCAGGTAAATCACCAGATCGGGCACCATTACATCAAACGTCAGCTGTTCATACACCTGTTCATACAGTTTCAGCTCATCATCATCCAGCGTCACTTCAGCAAACAGGCGGTCTTTTTCCATTAAAAAATCACTGACCCTTACCGGGCTGAACATATCACCCTGCCTCAGTTCCTGCATCTGTCGTGCTCTCTGTAACAAAAAATAGAGCTGGGTAGGCAAGGCCGCTGAGCGAGGATTTTCATAAAACTTGGCCATAAACGGGTTTTCAGCCGCCCCTTCCAGCAAAAGCTCACTGCCATAGGATTTCGCCAGTTTTTTCGCCAGCGTAGTTTTACCCACACCTATAGGCCCTTCTACCACGATAAACCTCGGGTTATTCACTCAAAATCTCCGAGATAATGCATATTGTCATCACTCACTTTAGCTAGCAGCATTGTCAGGGCTCCGTACCCGGGAATCTCTAAAGTCGGTTCAATTTTATATAATGGATATAACACAAAATCGCGCTCAGCCATACCGGGATGGGGCAGGGTTAGTCCTGGCTCATGCATTTCAATGGTATCGTACAGCAAAATATCCAGATCCAGGGTTCGCGGGCCCCAGCGTTTTTCCCGCGTTCGTCCCTGGGCTAACTCTATGCCCTGCAAGTGATCCAGCAATTCATAAGGTAGTAATCGGGTATCCAGTTTCACCACCGTATTGAGATAATCGGGCTGTGGTTCCGGGTCATCCAGCAGAGTCATAGCCTTGCTCTGGTAAATGCCGGCATCGGCCAGTTTCCGAGTTTCGGGCAACTGCGCCAGGGCCACTAATGCCTTCGACAGCTGCTGCCTGGGCTGTTTGAGATTGCTACCCACACCAATGAATACTATCGCCATTTAATCTGCTTTATGGGGCTTTTTCCGACTTCGTTTTCTGGGCGGGTTATTTGCGGGTTGTAACAACAGCTGTTGCTGCTCAGGACTCAGGGTTTGTAGCCGGGTCCACCATTCACAGCCGTCACCTTCCAGTTCACCGGCCTGGTGTCTCAAACAGTAAAAATCATAAGCCGCACGAAATTTAGGGTGCGTTAACAGGCCTCTCGCCCGCTGACCGTGACGATAACTGAACCGGTGCTGCATATGCCATATATCTCGTATCACCGTACTGAAACGTCGGGGAATGGACGTCGCCCTGACCTGATCACTGATCACATCGGACATGGCATTCTGCATGGCCAGGGCACCTGGCAAAGTCTCACGATAGTGTTCGGCCTTTTGCTGAACCGATTGCCAGAGCATGGCCGCAAACAGGAACGCCGGAGTAATGGGCATATCCTGCTGCACTCGCTTGTCTGTACTTTGCAGGGCTGCCAGCAAAAAATTCTGGAATGTACCTGCATCTTTAACCAGCGCCTCTGCCGCCAGAGGAAACAGATATTGCAACAACTGATATTTTTCCAGTAATTCCAAACAGGCCACCGCATGGCCGGAATGAAACAGCTTCAGCACCTCTTCATAGAGTCGGGCAGCTGGAATATCCTGTAGCAGCGGCCCCAGTTCAAAGATGGGCTTTTCAGAATCGGGATGAATGCTAAAATTGAGTTTGGCGGCAAAACGGATCGCCCTGAGCATCCTGACCGGATCCTCCCGATAGCGGGTATAGGGATCGCCGATCATGCGCAGCACCCGCTGCTCTATATCCACCATAGCCCCGGTGTAATCGACTACTGAAAAATCGGCAATATCATAGTACAGAGCATTGACGGTAAAATCCCGCCGCCAGACATCATCTTCGACATCGCCATATTCATTATCGTGCAGGATTCGCCCGGAGTCAGTATGCTGCCGATTATCATCGTCCTTACTGTGACTGGCACGGAAAGTGGCCACTTCGATGACTTCGCGACCAAAAAAAACATGAGCCAGCCTGAAACGACGGCCTATCAGACGACAATTGCTGAACAGTCGCTTGACCTGTTCTGGATGTGCATCGGTAGCAATATCAAAATCTTTGGGCACATGATTGAGCAGTAAATCGCGCACACTCCCACCCACCAGCAGTGCACGATAACCGGCACGCTGCAGGCGGTATAACACCTTCAGGGCATTGTCATCTATATTATCGCGGGAAATTCGATGTTCGGCTCTTGGAATAATGGTGGGATCAGTCATTTCAATGTTATATCGGGCCCTGTTATTTTATTTTATTGGTAAATAGTAGCATCTAACTGACTGAAATAAAAAAAGAAAGGCGCCGAAGTGCCTTACTTCTCTGTATAGAGCAGGTTATTATTTATCGTAATCCGGCGAAGCATGGATTCTATGGATACTAAGATCTGCTCCATTAAACTCATCTTCCTCGGACATACGAATGCCCATAACGGCCTTGAGCACACCATAAATCAGGAAACCACTTGTGAGCGCGATAACAACACCCATCAGGGTACCCACCAGCTGAGCACCGAAACTAACTCCGCCCAGGCCACCCAGCGCTTCCAGACCAAAGATACCCGCGGCCAGACCACCCCAGGCACCGCACAGGCCATGCAACGGCCAGACACCCAGTACATCGTCAATCTTCCAGCGGTTTTGAGTCAGGGTAAACGCCCATACAAATAAAGCGCCTGCCACCACACCGGTAGCCAGTGCCCCCAGGGGATGCATGACATCAGAACCGGCGCATATTGCCACCAGGCCAGCCAGAGGACCATTGTGTACGAAACCAGGGTCGTATCGCCCAGCCACCAGGGCCGCCAGAATGCCGCCGACCATGGCCATTAATGAATTCACCGCCACCAGACCGCTCACCGCATCGATGGTCTGCGCCGACATCACATTAAATCCGAACCAGCCGACGGTCAAAATCCAGGCGCCCAGTGCCAGAAATGGAATACTGGAAGGGGGATGAGCAAAAACTTCACCGTTCTTGCCGTAACGACCTTTACGGGCACCCAACATAACAACGGCACCCAATGCCAGCCAGCCACCCATAGCATGAACCACCACTGAACCGGCAAAGTCATGGAAACCGACGCCAAAACTGGCTTCAATCCAGGCCTGTACGCCCAGATTACCATTCCAGACAATACCTTCAAAAAAGGGATAGACGAGGCCCACAACTACAAAACTGGCCGCCATCTGAGGATTAAATTTGGCGCGTTCGGCAATGCCGCCGGAAATAATAGCAGGAATAGCGGCCGCAAAGGTGAGTAGAAAGAAGAACTTGACCAGCTCATAGCCATTTTTCTCTCCCAGAGACTGTGCACCGGCCATAAAATCAACGCCGTAGGCAACGCTATAACCGATAAAGAAATAGGCGATGGTGGATATGGCAAAATCAACAATAATTTTAACCAGCGCATTAACCTGGTTTTTACTGCGTACAGTACCCACTTCCAGGAATGCAAAACCTGCATGCATGGCGAGAACCATAATTGCCCCAAGAAGAATAAACAGAACATCACTACCCGCCTGCAGGTTCTCCATAATACCCCCTTAATAAAATCTTTCTGGATTTGAATAATTTAAATAGCGCCCAATTGTAGAGCAAGCACTGGGTAAAAGCACTAGGGAGCCTCTGATTAGAGCAAGCTGCGATGAGTGTTTAGATTTTTCACGAAGTGAGGCGGTAGTTATTCTATTGTACCGAGCTCCTGAAAAAACCTGAGCTTTTTAGCCAGTATAAAACAGTCATTACCTGATCAGAGGTTCCTCAGATACTTGATGATAAGTTATACTAACTGGTGTTTAAATCTTGTTATGTTTATTTTGTAAAAACATGAAACAGGGGCCAGGTCTGTGCCAGCTGATAATTATATAAAAATTCTGCTTGTTTTTCTGATTATTAGCCTGCACCAAAATTCAGCACAGGCTCAAAAAGCGCCTGACTTCTCCCTCAAAGGCAGTAGCAAAGTAGTTCGTTTATCAGACTACCATGGCAATATAGTCTATCTGGATTTTTGGGCTTCCTGGTGCAAGCCTTGCCGAAAATCCTTCCCCTTCATGAATGAAATTCAAAAAAAATATCAACAGCAGGGTCTAAGAGTGATCGGTGTTAACCTTGACCCTGAATTTAAAGATGCACAAAAATTTCTAAAAACAGTACCCGCAGAATTCATTCTCGCTTATGACCCTAAAGGGATAACTACTGAAAAATATCAGGTAAAAGAATTACCAACCTCATACCTTATCGACCAGCACGGTCAGATCATTTATACCCATAAAGGCTTCAAAGATTCAACTAAAAACAATATTGAAGCTAAAATAATAGAAGCACTAACATTATGAGCCAAGACCTGGAACTAATACAACAACAGGATTACTGGCTTGGCCGCTTTAATGCCATGGCATGCCCCTGCGAAGTTCTTATATCCACTACCGATAAAAACATCGCCGAAAAAGCTTTATCAATCGCTTCTACAGAAGCCTGGCGCATTGAACAAAAATTAAGCCGCTATCGCGATGACAATATTATATTTAAGATAAATCACGCAAAAGGCACAATGATTGAAGTGGACGATGAAACAGCCAACATGCTGGATTTCGCCGATCAATGTTATCAACTGAGTGATCATAAATTTGATATTACATCCGGTGCGCTTAGAAAATTATGGACTTTCGATGGCAGCGATCGTATTCCTGAGCAATCACAAATCGACCAGATTATGCAGCATATTGGCTGGGACAAGGTGAGCTGGCAAAAACCACTTATCACATTGCAGGCTGGCATGGAAATCGATTTCGGCGGTATTGGCAAAGAATACGCCGTAGACCAGTCTGCGCAACTTATACATAAAGCCACTCATGAACCCGTTCTGGTTAACTACGGTGGAGATATTTTCGCAACGGCTCCCCGAAAACCAGATACAGCCTGGGTGATAGGTGTTGATGATCCGAAACATACCGGTGAGAATGCAATAGGAAAAATACAGCTTTTTCAGGGCGGCCTCGCCACCAGTGGTGATGCACGACGGTTTTTACTCAAAGATGGTATACGTTACAGCCATATCCTTGACCCTGAAAGCGGCTGGCCTATTGCCAATGCGCCACGCGCAGTAACAGTAGTTGCCAATAGCTGTCTGGAAGCCGGTATGTTGGCGACCTTTGCAATTTTACATGGTGACAAGGCCAAAGAATTCCTGGAACAGCAGAAGGTTCAATACTGGTGTGAATGATACTTAAAAGCATGAGTCCGCAAATGAACGCGAATAAACGCAAATAAAACTTAAAGCCTCTATTTATTGTACGACGCAGGCGTACAATTCAAACATTAGCGTTAATTTGCGTTCATTTGCGGACTAATTAATCAGCTGTATTTTTTCTCTGAAACCGAACGATTTGACGTCTGTCTTTTTTATTAGGTCGCTTAATCCTTTGCTCACCTGACATATTCTGCTTCATCAGTTCTGCTTTGGCTTCTCGTTGTTTGATACTTTGCTCTGTTTCAAGATATAAAAGCACTGCTTCACTGGCTGGTCGTCTCTGTTTATTGATTCCCTGAATAACCACTTCCATTACCTGATAACCTCGGGTAATAGTTAAACTGTCGCCTGGTTTCACACTACGTCCAGCCTTGCATCTTTCTCCATTGAGATGCACTTTACCACCACTAACTGCCTCTGTTGCCAGAGCCCTGGTTTTATAAAACCTCGCTGCCCACAGCCATTTATCCAGCCGTAATTTTTCCAGCTCGTTTTCCATTTCAAACTGCCGCAGCAAGCAACAATAACCCAATCAGCCACCAGTACCAGCTACTCTGACTATAGCCAAATACTGCATCATCCGCTTTAATGGCATGTGGTTCATTATTTTTACTTTTTATTATGGCCGCATTACCGGCGGTTAATGAATGCACTCCTGAGTTATTTGCCAGATCCACTGTGCCCACATCCACTCTTACGAACAGACCATCACTGTCCACATCGATCGTACCGTCACAACCATGGGACTGCATGACTCGTAATGCATATTGAGTACCTCTTACCCCAACTGTGGCCATGGGTGTACGCATTTTGTAAACATCATTTGCCAGTTTACCGATACTCCCGGTTAATTTCCGCAAACTGCCCTTGATTAAATACAACACACTATGATTACCTGTACGCATTAAACTATAATCTTCAATCAGCATTTCACTGTTACATCGTAAATCAATTTGCGCATCGTCGATCATGTTTAAACGTATAAAGCCATCCGCACCGGTAAACAAACGATCACCGACAAATACTTCACTACCTGTGGTTAAATTCCGTTTTTTCTTTTTTTCTGATATCGCAAAAACATTACCACGAACTTCAGTAATTTGCCCCACCGCGTCAACACCTGAATACAGCCCTGCAGTATTAATAAAGTCGGAGCCCATCGATGGCAGCTCAATACGCGCACCTATGCGGATTTGTGAAAGGTTTCCATTGTAAAATGCATCTGGATTGGTTTTTAATATTTCCTGTGCAATCGCTGGCCACCGCTTCTTCTGTGTAGGATACAAAACTTTTATAATACTGAAAATTGTTTGCTCGGGCTGTACATATAGAAATCGTTTTTCAACCTTGAACGGGTTGGACTCGGCCATGGACAGGCCAGTGTAAAAGGCCAATAACATAAGTAAAATAAATCCTTGCCCTAAACCGCGAGCGATTGAATTATCAGCCAGCCCTGCACTTGAATTACTATTAATTATCATTTACTTATTTTCTTAAAAAAAGAACAATCGAGGTGCTCTCAACGCTACGTCAAAATCCCGGAATAAGCAATAAAAAAGGGCATGGTTTTCACCATACCCTTTTTTTAAAGCAGCCTGAACAAAGCAGCTTATTTAAGCATCTGGTTAACCCGTTTCACATAGTCTGCCGGATCTTTCAGCTGGCCACCTTCTGCCAGCATGGCCTGGTCAAACAGAATATTAGACC
Organism: uncultured Gammaproteobacteria bacterium; assembly: GCA_965368175.1. Lineage (GTDB taxonomy): Bacteria > Pseudomonadota > Gammaproteobacteria > SZUA-229 > SZUA-229 > CBDULX01. Next base: position 9,384 of record CBDULX010000049.1, read on the forward strand.
AGTTCTCAAGCAGTGCTTCATCTGACATATCCTTCAACTGACTGACCAGTTCATGCGCCGGATTCAATTCAAGAATCGGTTTACTCATTGGCATTTCGTGACCAGCCGCCTTCATGATCTGCTGCATTTGCAGTCCCATATCATGTTCGTCCATTACCAGGCAGGAGGGTGAATCGGTTAAACGGTGTGTCAGACGTACATCTTTTGCTTTATCACCCAGGATGGCTTTGATTTTCTCAACCACTTCCTTGAAGTCACCTTCAGCCTGCTCTTTAACCTTCTTATCGGCTTCATCTTCGATATCACCCAGATCCAGATCACCCCTGGCCACCGAGTGCAATTTTTTGCCTTCGTATTCCTTCAGATGCTCGACCAGCCATTCATCGACCCGATCCCCCATCAGCAATACTTCTATACCCTTGCGACGGAATACTTCCAGGTGTGGACTGTTCATGGCCGCTGCATGGGTATCAGCCGTGATGTAATAGATGGTTTCCTGGCCATCTTTCATACGACCGATATAGTCATCCAGTGATACATTCTGATCTTCAGAATCGGTCTGGGTCGAACTGAAACGTAGCAGTTTGGCAACCTTCTCCTTGTTGGCAAAATCTTCGATGGGACCTTCTTTCATAACTCGTCCGAAGGCCTTCCAGAATTCTGCATATTGCTCCTGATCATTCTTCGCCATGGTTTCTAACATACCCAGCACTTTCTTCACCGAGGCGCTGCGAATTTTGTCGATCATCCGATTATGCTGCAGAATTTCACGGGATACATTCAATGGCAGGTCATCGGAGTCGACAATACCACGAATAAAACGCAGGTAGTTTGGCATCAGATGCTCGGTTTCATCCATGATGAATACCCGTTTTACATAGAGCTTGATACCCTGCTTACGTTCACGATCATAGAGGTCATAGGGGGCATGTTTGGGAATGTAAAGCAATGATGTGTAAGACGAACTGCCTTCCACCTGATTATGACTCCAGGCCATCGGCTCTTCAAAATCATGGGCAATGTGTTTGTAAAATTCTTTATATTCCTCATCCTTGATATCTTTTTTCGCGCGTGCCCAGAGAGCAGAAGCTTTATTAACTACTTCATCTTCCTCGGAGGCATCCTTGTCTTCTTCCCCCGCAGCCTCTTTTTTCATATAGATAGGCAGTGAAATATGATCGGAATAGGTATGAATAATATTGCGTATCCGCCAGCCATCGACAAACTCGAGCTCTTCATCACGGATATGCAGGATAATTTCCGTACCGCGCTGTTCACGCTCAATGGTTTCCAGTGTGAAACTACCTTCTCCATCAGATTCCCAGCTTACTCCCTGCGCTGACGACAAACCTGCGCGACGAGTATTTACAATGACCTTGTCCGCGACGATAAACGAAGAATAGAAGCCAACGCCGAACTGACCAATCATCTGAGCATCTTTGGCCTGGTCACCACTTAATGAGTCCATAAAGCGCCTGGTGCCGGAACTGGCGATAGTGCCTATATTTTCTACCAGCTCATCACGCGACATGCCAATGCCGTTATCAGTGATCGTAATGGTTTTGTTGTCTTTATCGAAGGCAACATGTATTTTCAGGTCTGGATCATTTTCATAAAAATCATCCTTACCCAGGGCCTCGAAACGCATTTTATCGCAGGCATCTGAGGCATTTGAGATTAGTTCACGTAGAAAAATTTCCTTGTTTGAGTACAAGGAATGGATCATTAATTTCAGTAATTGTTTAACTTCTGTCTGAAATTCCAGGGTTTCTTTGTAGGCTTCTACCGTCATTTCTCGCTCCTAAAAATTGATTGCTAGACATGTGGGGCAGGATCAGTGAATTTCAACCCCTTCGTGGCTCAATAATCGTTGTTTCAGCGCCAGTTGTGCACCTTCAGTCTGACCGGCGAATCCACCCAGGCCGGATTTTGCCACGACTCGGTGGCAGGGTATCAATAAGGGAATGGGGTTTCTGCGGCAGGCATTGCCCACTGCCCGGGCGGAGCTGCGAAGTTGATGCGCCAGCTCACCGTAACTTCGCACCTCTCCCGCGGGTATCTTGCTCAGGGCTTGCCACACTCGCTGCTGGAACTCTGTACCCGCAGGTTTGAGTGGCAAATCAAAAACTTGCTGAGCGTTCTGGCAATATTTCTGTAACTGCAACAGGGCTCGTTGCTCCAGCTCGCCCAATGTTGCTATGGCTATATCTGCCCTGAAAACAAAATCGGCTTCCACTATGACACCTGCCCGGGTCTGCAATTTGAGATTAACCAGTGATGATTGAAAATAAAACTCAGTCATCGCCCCACCCCCTCCATGAGGGATGGCTGACTGGACTGTGCGCTGGTTTGACTGTTCAGTGGTAGCTTGTTCTTTCGTAGCTGGAGTTGCTGTAGCCGCTGCTGAATAATGGCCTTGCGTGCGTTATTAGCGGTATATCGCAGGAGCTTCATGTACTGACGTCGAGCATCATTGAGTAAATTGGCCTGCTCCATAGATTCAGCAGCCCTGAAACTGGCGGTATGAAACCAGGGGTCGATTATGTCATCCAGTGGTCGTGAGGAGATCAGAAATAGATAGGCAGCCTGCTCATAGTTGCCCATCGCCTGCATAGACTCTGCGCGCCAGAAAATAATTTCCCGCTGCACTTTTGGGCTTAATGGGTAGGCCTGCAACTTGTCAAATAACTGCAGTGCGCGGCGGTGTTCTTCCACATTCTGGAAATCGAACACTACCTGCATGAAGGGGTCGAGTTCTTTAGTTTCAAGGCTATCGCGGGTTTTAAGCAAACCATTGAGTACGGCTTCACCCTCATCGTATTGCCCTCCCAGAATCATCACCCGGGCACGTCGCAGGTTCCAGCCAAACTGATCTTCCCCCTCCGGTGGCTGCTCCAGTTTTTCCATAATACGGGCAGCGGATTTAAGATCGGCTCGAGACAGAGCATAATCCACCAGCTGATAGCGGACATTGCGCGGGACTGTGGTCAGATCACTGAAGCGCTGACTGCCCATGAACAGGCGATGCACCAGGTCGAGCCCTTCATAGTGTTTTTCCAGTACCGCCACCAGTTTCGTGAAGGCCTTATCACGCAGGTCTTTTTCAAGACTGTTAAAAGCCAGCACGGTATACAGGCCCCGAGCCTGATAGGTTTTATGCTTTTCCCTGCTGGCTTTGTTAAACCAGGTCTCGTCATCACCTCTCAACAGCTGGCGCTTGTTGGCAATGTGTAAACCGTAATTTTCATAAGCCTGCCAGAGAGCATCGGCGGATACCTCACGTCGAAACCCGTCGAATACCGATTCCAGGGCCTGCAAATCATTCATCGACAATAAAAACTCCAGCGCCAGGATCTGTTGATAATAATTACTATCCCTGACCCCAGCCTGTAACAGCAAATACCAGTCCAGACGCAACAGTCGGTTATCTTCAGCGTGCGCTTTCAACTGTGTTTTTACTCGCTTGCGCAATTCCCCTGCGGAAATCTGGCCGGCCTTTAAACGAGCCAGCTCCAGAAGGGCCACTGCCTCGGGTAAATCCTGTTTCTTCAGCAGCCTGATGGCTTCACTCACCCGCTCGGTACGCATCAATAGACGTGCCTGCAGGATATTCCATTGCATGCCGTCTTCATTGGGCAGGTTGCCATAATCCTGGGAATAGCGTTGCATAGCCCATTGCGCGTCCTGCACCTTGTCCTGGTTCAGATAACTGTGAATAACCTGACGCCGCCACAGGGCGATGACATCCGTACTTACATACAGATCGGTATTCCACAGCTGCTGCTGCAGCATGGATAACGCCTTCTGTGGCTGATTGGACTGCAGATATGCGTCCACCTGCCGGGTTTTGAACCAGTTGATGTCAATTGATGAGGCAGATTTTTCCTTCAATAGAGGTATTTGTAAATCAATCCTGTTGATCAGATCATCCCATTGCTCCAGTCGTTGCAAAAGACGGATACGGATGTACTCCCATTGCAACCAGCGACTGAGTGTCTGCTCTGTCAATACGGGCTGATCTTTGTCGATCATGCGCAAAGCCAGGCCAGGAATTCCCAGTACCAGTAATTCATCTATTTTTTCAGTATTAATAACCTGAGGCGCAGCCTGTGGCTCGGCTACAGAGGATGACGCATCGGCAGCCAGCAGCCAGAAAGGCAGCAGCAGGGAGAAAACCGGCAAAATACTTAATAGAGATCGAAACATAAAATCCAGTCAATAAAAAAAGGGCGCCAGAGGCACCCTTTTTTAAATCATGCTCAAAGAAAAAGCAATTAGAGCTTTTCTTTAATACGTGCAGCCTTACCAGTAAGACCACGCAGAAAGTAAAGCTTGGCGCGACGAACTTTACCGCGACGTTTAACTTCGATCTCGCCGATCAGTGGGCTGTAGGTCTGAAAAACACGTTCAACGCCTTCACCGTTTGAAATTTTACGTACGGTAAAAGCCGAGTTCAGACCACGATTACGTTTTGCGATAACCACGCCTTCAAAAGCCTGTAAACGCTCGCGATCACCTTCTTTAACACGTACCTGAACAACGATAGTATCACCTGCCTGGAATGCAGGGATTTCCTTGCTCATCTGTTCCGCTTCAAGTTGTGCGATGATGTTACTCATTGTATTACTCCAAAATATCAACCATGTTCCAGTTGCTGCCGGTATTCCTGCTGGAATTCCTGCAACAACCGCTGCTGCTCATTAGACAGCGTAAATTCATTTAGCAACTCCGGTCGCCGTAACCAGGTACGACCCAGCGCCTGTTTCATTCGCCATTGGGCTATGACCTGATGATTGCCACCCAATAACACCTCGGGTACTGCCCGCCCATCGATCACTTCCGGCCGGGTATAATGTGGACAATCCAGCAATCCATCCATGAACGAATCCTGTTCCGCCGATTCCGCATCCCCCAGTACACCGGGGATCATTCGGGCAACGGCGTCGATCATCACCAGTGCCGCCAGCTCACCGCCGCTCAGCACATAATCACCGATCGACCATTCCTCATCTACTTCGGTTTCGATGATACGCTCATCGATGCCTTCATAGCGCCCGGCAATCAGAATCAGCTCCGAATATTGAGCCAGCTCTTTAACTCCAGCCTGATCCAGGGTTCGACCCTGTGGGCTGAGATAGATCACCCGGGCCTGTTCACCGGCCGCCTTGCGCGCTGCGTGTATGGCATCGCGTAAAGGCTCCACTTTCATCAACATGCCGGGACCACCACCGTAAGGCCGGTCATCCACCGTTCTATGTCGATCGTGGGTGTAATCCCTTGGGTTCCAGCATTTCAGCTGAATCAGACCTTTCTTAATAGCCCGTCCCAGTACACCTGCTTCGGCAACATTGTCGACCATTTCGGGGAACAAAGTCACCAGATCGAAACGCATCGCTAAAATTCCGCGTCCCAGTCTACTTTGATCACTCGACCTGGCAGGTCAACCTGGATCACAGCATGTCCCTGGGTAAAGGGAATCAGTCGCTCCCGTTCACCGATAACCACCATGACATCGTTGGCTCCGGTTTCCACCATATGGCTTACCGTACCCAGCTCAACACCCTGCTGATTAATAACCTGCATGCCTTCCAGGTCATGCCAGTAATATTCGTTTTCCTCTAACTCGCCCAGTTGCTGTGGATGAATCGCAATGACTGAGCCCATCAGTAACATGGCCTGATCGCGATCATCGATTCCTTTCAACTTGGCGATAACGGTTTTTCCCTGACAACGGCCGGCTTCAAGCTCGACTTCCCGCCTGGCGCCCTTCTGCTTAAGCTGCCAGACGCCGTATTCTACAATTTGTTCACGTGGATCGGTGTAGGAATGCACCTTGACCCAGCCTTTTACGCCATATACCCCGGAAATTTTTCCGAGCTCCAGTAGTTCATCGGTCGATTTAGCCATCAGCCACCACGACTCCTCGGATTAACTACTGATCGGCTCAAACAATCAGGCGTCAGCCAGTTTGCGAGCCTGTTTGATCAGATTTTTAACGCGGTCAGAAGTACCGGCACCTTTGGAAACCCAGTGCTCAACACGATCCAGACTCATTTCCAGTTTTTTCTCAGCACCGCGCGCCATAGGATTAAAAAAGCCTACGCGCTCGATATAACGACCATCACGACGACTGCGTGAGTCGGTTACAACTACGTGATAAAAAGGCTGCTTTTTAGCGCCGCCACGTGATAAACGAATGGTTACCATTAGCTCTACTCAAATTCTGTTATAAAAGCCTGACTGGCTTTCAGGAAACGCGGGATTTTAGCCCCTTGTGACGCCGGAAGCAAGCCTAATTCGGCTAGTTTAGCGTTTTGTCGGAGAAACGGTGAAAAATTTAGGACTAGGTCGAGTTTCAGGATGAAATACAGGGAAAAGTGAATTTAGAAGGGTTGGGCTAGAACACCCTTCCGCCAGTGCGGAAGGGTGACCAGAATCACTTAGAATGCGAGATTCAGTTTTACGTAACCAGGGATACCAGTGACAGTATCGCCCGCGAGATTACCATTGTCAGCATAAATGATGAAATCAGTGGTCACACGCTTGGATGGCTGCCAGCGCATGCCTAAGGCTATAGCAGTCTCAAGGAAATCACTGTCTTCCAGGGCCAGTTCCGCAATCAGGCTACTGTTAGCAAGCATATTGGCTGTGTCTATCTGGATTGCACCTTTGACAAAAAGAACTGTCTCACCGCGCAGAGTTTCCGAGTCATCAGTGAGTATCTCACCGTTTATATTTATCCGGATTTTGTCGATAGGCATGGTAAAAGCCACGCCAAGGGCGAAATCCATATATGCTTCGGGTGCAGCATCAGCATTTGTATAACTGAAGATACCGTAAGCAGCCAGATTCTTCTGAATAATTTTTTTATAACCAATACTGGTGGAACGAAACATTTCTTCATCGCCAGTAGGGCCAAGAGGAGTATTTCTATTATTCAATAAAATCTCACCACCCATACCGCCAATACGAACACCTGTACCACCAGAAAAAGTAGACTCAAATTCATATTCCATATCCAGAGATACAGATCCCTTTGCTGCTACATCTGCAGTTTCGGCAAAGAACGTACGGGTAGGTTCCGCATAGGCCGCCGATGACAATGACGCTGCCAGCAGGCCACCCAGCGCAACAGT
>CBDULX010000050.1:0-16452 GCA_965368175.1 uncultured Gammaproteobacteria bacterium
TAGCAAGCTGCTTAATCTGGACCGCCATAATGCGGCGGCCAATTAACTGTAACGTTATATTAAGTATGAAAAAAAAGGATATTGTAAAAGAAATTGAGATCGCATTTTCGGGTGTAATTTTGGGTGATGGTATTGGCTTATGGGAAGCACAAGCAATTGACGATTATGAGACTAAGGAAGTTCAAAACAGCAATCGAAAAACAGATGAAAAAGAAAATTGGAGCATAATAAGTCATGATCACCTTCAAAGATGCCATAGTAGTCTCTCATTCTTTGATGCTAATGGTATGCGCTTTCATTTACCGGCATATATCGTTGCAAGCCTGGAGAATAATGTAGATGATCCAATATTTTATTTAACACAGCTTGATGATTACGCTAAATCTAAACTAGTTACTCTTAATCAAACTCAAAAAAAAGCAATAGTAATGTACTTGAATTGGTGTCTTGAGCAAGAAGAATATGAATTTGAGAAACCATTTATCAGGACGGCATTAAGTGAATATTGGAAACAGTAATCATACACGCGCAGCAATCCGTTCGTTATCGCTCACTAGGGTCGCCGTAAAGCTGCGGCCATTTAGGAAAGCAGTGGGTCAGGCTTTACATTTCACATTCCGTCAATTGTAACTTCAATATATGTCACGTATTCCGGGAAGAAAGACCAAAATATATCCATTAAAAACAACAGTACTATTTAGGTATAAATATTGCTGTAATAAATTCAATTCACAATGTGATTTCAATCAAGTTTTAATCGTTAAACCACTATGAATATGCCCCTCTATGACGACCAAGAACATGAGCCAGCTCGCGCAGGAAATTTCCGAAAAGAAACGCTATTTATCTGAACTGGTCTCAGCGGTGGTTGATGCAATTGCCAGCGAGTGCCAGCAGGTTATCTACGATGCCGAGCTGCTGGATAACTATCTACAGCAGGCCTTACAGCGTTTACCCAATTGCGCCATGATCTATGTGACTGACCGATGTTATCGTCAGATTTCATCTAATGTCAGCACAGATTCGCTTGATTCAGCCTGTCGAGGTCATGACCTTTCCAGGCGATCTTATTTTAAGGCTGCTATACCGCTTAAAGGCATGGTGTTATCGAATATTTATGAGGACAGAAACACGTTACGTCCCTGCATAAGCCTGGTGCAGGCCATACAGCAGGACAATGACCTATTAGGTCTGGTCATTGCCGATTTTTATCTGGATGATCTGCCCTTACCTGAAGACTTCACATGCAACATGTGTCGCTGGCAACAGTTCAAAGGTGATCCGGCCATTCGTGGCACATTGTTCAACCAGCAACGCATTACTAATTTGCTTGATACACAAATTCATAAAGTCCATCAGACAATTCAGGCATTAATGATCAATAATGGTGTGTTTCATTTTAAATTGCACTATTCCAGTTCAAGGGTCACCCTGTGGTTATATGATCAACCTCACAATTATCGTTTACACGATATTGACGATTTACTCAGCGAAACGATGTTGTCGCGCTATCCACAACGAGCCTATCCGAAAGATGCCTGTGTAAACCCACGACAACTGGATGCGGTACTAAATCAGTTTCGAGATTTACGATTTGCCGACGACAATATTTATCTGCGATCGGCATCCATAAATATTATTAATGGCATGGTCGGCCTGAATTTTTCCTGTGATGGTACACATTATATTCCGGCCAGGGAGTTTATTAATAATTCTATGGAGTACTGGTTGGGAACTTTGAAGACTGCATGAGAGAGACAGTTTGTGTCTGTTCTATATAGTTTCTACTACAACATTTAGCGTTGCAGTATCGGGTTAGAGTAGAATTCAGGCTAACATCAGAAATATTTGTGTTTGGACTTCGATTAATTCCTACAATTAAAACGTCTCCAAAACACTAAACAATATAAAAATTATGTGTTATATGGCAAAGTCTGATATAAATACGCATAGAGAATATTAGCCAATCACTTGTCAGATGGAGTCGATTATGAATCCATATAAGTATCTATCGTTTAAGCTGCTCTTCTTAATTCCTTTTCTAATCCTGATAACGTCCTGTGCGGCTGGTGATGCTCAGTTCACGCCAGCAAGCCCGGCTGGATTCTGGTATGGGCTCTGGCACGGTATCATTTCATTTATAAGTATGATTATTCATATATTTAATGAGAATGTCGCAGTATATGAAGTAAACAATACAGGTGGCTGGTACGATTTTGGGTTCTTATTTGGTGTTATCAGTATCTGGGGTGGTGGTTCTCACATAAGCTGTAGATCTGCTGTGAGTAAAAAAAGTGATAAAGAATGGGATGAAATAGGTGATAAAGTAGAGAAAAAAGTCATGCGCAAGTTAAAAGAATGGGCAGATGATGAAGGGAAAGCTGATAGCGATGAAGACTGGGATGAAATTGGTGATAAGGTTGAGAAAAAACTAAAACGTAAAATTCGTGAGTGGGCTGAAAAAGAGTAGCAATCGTTCAGTTGACGGCAGAAAAATATATTGGATAATTACTGTCATGCTAGCATGCTTTTAGCGGGTATCCCAGTCTAAGCGACTTTTAACCGGTAGTTACTATTTGCTGGTGGATGGATTCTGGCCTTCGCCAGAATGATGCGTTAACGGGGCAGCTATCATTAAATATATAAGTGAACTTAAATGTCAGACTTGACTTTAATAATCGGAAATAAAAACTATTCCTCATGGTCTCTTAGATCCTGGGTGTTTTTGAAACAAAACAATATCAGCTTCAATGAAAAGCGAGTAGCACTATTAACTGATACTACCAATGATGAACTCCTGCAATATAATTCAGACTTTAAAGTTCCGGTATTGATGGATGATGGACTTGTGATATGGGATTCTTTATCTATCCTCGAATACTTGTCTGAAAAATATCTGGCAGGCAATGGCTGGCCTCGAGATATAAAGGCTCGTGCAGTGGCTAGATCCATTAGCTGTGAAATGCATTCCAGTTTCTTTAATGTCAGAAACGAACTGCCGATGAACTGCAGGAAGAAGTTTCGGAATATCAAACTGTCTGTTGAAGCCGAAAGAGAAATCGAAAGAATCACAGGGCTCTGGAGGCAATGTCGAAATCAGTTCGGACAGGAAGGAGAGTGGTTGTTTGGTAACTACTCTATAGCGGATGCTATGTTCGCGCCAGTTGCACTTCGCTTTGAAGGTTACAGTATACCAATTAAAGGAGTGGAACAGGCTTATGTTCAAAGTGTTTTGAATCAGCCGAGCATAATAGAATGGATAGAGGCTGGAAAAATAGAAAAAGAAATAATAACCGAAGATGAAATTGAAATGTAACAGGTGCATATGGTTTTATATCAAAGTAAAGTAAACATCAGAGAGTTATAAATTAGATGTTGTATTTTTTCAATTTAAATCATATGACGCTGACTTAAGGTAAAGCGAAAATAAATTGATATTGCTAATTGATAATAAACTAATATAATTTTTATGCGTTAATATTTTCGAGTTCATGATTTTTCTTAAGGTAAGTGACATTCCAGGCTATCCTGAACTTTTTCGACATATGTCAAATTTTATAAATAAGACGCAATAATTAAAGTTAATATACATTAAAAACACGTGAGGTTCAGTGCAGGAAGTCAAATAGTCCTTAACTTTTATGTGAAACTAGGCTTACACTACAAAACATTATAATTATCAGGGAACAACTGGCCAGGTCTGTAAAACTTTTGGCCAGAATAAAATAATCACGAATTTATGACGTCTTTCCTGGCTTAGTGACAGATTTGTTTGGCTGTTATTTCAGTATTCTGTACATAGAAAATTGAGTTCATTCTATATAAGGAGATAATCTCATGAGTCGTTTACTTATTTTTATCTATGGTCTGATTTCATATGCCGTTGGTCTCGGTGGGCTTGTCTGGTTTGCACTGTTCATTGGAGGCTGGGAGTTTCTACCCAGACATATTGATTCAGATATTCCTGGTCCACTGAGTACAGCGCTGTTAATTAATATGAGTATACTCGCGATTTTTGTAGTTCAGCATTCCATAATGGCACGACTGTCTTTTAAGCGCCGATGGACAAAGATTATTCCGCCAGCGGCAGAACGTAGTACTTATCTGCTTACATCAGGACTGATAATGGCCCTGATTTGTCTGTACTGGCAGCCCGTGAATGGTGTTGTGTGGCAGGTAGACAATCAAATTGGCCAGGTGGTATTGATTGCGATCTATATAATTGGTTGGTCTGTGCCTGTGCTGGCCTCATTCATGATTAATCATTTCGAATTATTTGGTTTGCAGCAGGTTTATTTTAACCTGATTAATAAACCCGAGCCGTCACCGCATTTCACGGAGAGAATGTTTTATAAATTTGTACGCCATCCCATACAACTGGGCACGCTAATCGGTATCTGGTCGACGCCGACCATGAGCATGACCCACTTAATACTATCTCTTCCCTTGACGGTTTATGTCCTGATAAGTCTCAAATATGAAGAAAGAGACCTGGTCACCACATTGGGCAAAAATTATGAAGAGTATCAGAAGCGTGTTCGAATGATTGTTCCACTTCCAAAATGACGGACTGTCAGGCACAAAGCTGACAGGAGCGATAAGGGGAACCATTTTCATACTTAGAGACAATCTATCAATGGCTTCACCCCTTATCGGTCTTAAATGGCTGTTATATCTCGGCGGCTAATAACCGATGAAGATTATGGATAATTGCTACTTACAATATGCATAATTAGCTATTCAAATATACCTGATACAATCACTATCAACATATAAGACTCGATAAAATTCTTCAGAACAAACCATAAATCGCATTAAAGGAGGTATCCAATGTCCCATGTCGATAGATTTGTAGTTGCTGTTCCCACTATCAGTAAAGATATTTATAAAAAACATTCAGAAGCAGCCGCTGTAATATTTAAAGAATCTGGTGCACTTAATCTGGTCGAATGCTGGGACGATAATGTCCCGGACGGTGAGCTTACTTCTTTTCCCATGGCGGTTAAATGCAAAAAAATGAAACAGTCGTTTTCTCCTGGATAAGCTTGTATTCACGTAAAGTCCGAGATGAAGGCATACAGAAGGCCATGGATGATCCTCGCTTACATCCGGATACCAACGCCATGCCGTTTGATGGCAGCCGTATGATTTATGATGGTTTTGAAGTTATCGTCGATGCATGATATTAGTGAGTCAAAATGGCGTTTAAAGTACAATTTTTTGTATTGATAAATAGAAGTATGCATAAAAATAAATCAGAGAATCCGTAAATCTAATTATGCCTTTAATAATACTTATATGTTTTATTTTATTCATCTTCTGTGTCTGGTGGGGAATCAAATGGCGGCGTAAACGTAATCGTGAAGCATTGAAATCTGCTGCATTTAACCCGTCATGGGTTTTAATATTACAGAATAATATTACTCTGTATAATAAACTGCCAGAAAACCTCAAGCACAGGCTCCATGGACTGATTAATGTGTTTCTGTATGAGAAATCTTTTCATGGTTATAATGGATTGCAGATAAACGATGATATAAAAGTGACTATTGCATCCCAGGCCTGCATGTTACTGCTTAATCGTGATGATGATATCTATCCATCACTGAAAAATATACTGGTTTATCCCGATGCATTTAAATCCATGCAAACAGAATCAGATGGCACGGTGGAAACTGTCAAAGAAATAGTTCGCATCGGAGAGTCATGGCGTCTGGGTCATGTTGTTTTATCATGGCGTCATTCAAAATTGGGTGCTATGGATGAAGATGATGGACATAATGTGGTTTATCATGAATTTGCCCATCAACTTGATCATGAGGATGGTGCTATCGATGGAACACCTGTACTGGATTCAGCGAACAGTTATGATCAATGGGCAAAGATATTCAGTCATGAATATATCCGACTCAGGCGACAGACAGACGCTGGTCAAAAATCCTTGATAGATGCTTATGGTGCAGTATCTGAAGGAGAATTTTTTGCAGTTGTTACAGAATTGTTTTTTGAGAGACCAAAATTATTATCTTTAGAGCACCCAGAACTTTATCAGGAATTAAGTAAATACTATCGACTTAATCCACTTGAGTGGTTATAGGATAGTAAATTCGTCTGGCCAGGAAGAGGGGTGGTGGTGCTTGTGATTCAGTCGAGTGATAGCCGCATCTGCATTTAAGTTAATCGCTCTATTTACAGATATAGCCATAATGACTGTGCGATAGATCATACTCATGGCTGATCAAAAACAGTGCATTAGAAATAAAAAATATGAAACTGCACCAAGTGTGTGCATTATGCATCTTGTTGATGCAATAATATTAATTGCTTCTTGCTAATCTATTGATTATTGGAGAAGTAATTCGATAGGCATTAAATGTGCAAGACCCTTATCAATATTTCAGTAATTGAGAACTGAGTGATAGATAAATCCCATACGTTTGGTTGTTGGCCAGATAGTCTTGCTGGTCTGGATAAAGATGAACTTCAGCTACTGGCAGACGGGCTGTTGCCAGTGTTTAAATCCCTGTTAGCTCAGGAGAAAATCCCGGAAGACGAGGCTTTTATTGAAAGTCTGAAATGCCTGTATATTCCATTGTGTGCATGGTTAGTCAGGCAGCAGAAAGACAAGGCGCTTATCGTGGGTATCAATGGTTCTCAGGGATCGGGAAAGTCTACCTTAAGCAGAATACTGGCTGCCATACTCGAGCTGGGTTTTAATAAAAAGATTGTCAGTTTTTCCATTGATGATTTATACCTGAGTAGAGATCAACGTACCAAGCTGGCTGAAGAGGTACATCCTTTACTTAAAACCCGGGGTGTGCCCGGCACCCATGATGTCGCACTGGGTATATCGATATTGAATCAGTTAATACAGGGGAATGGTTCTAAGTTACTAATACCGATGTTTGATAAGTCTATTGACGATCGAATACCTGAGTCCAGCTGGACCCGAGTAAGCACTGACTGTGACATAGTGATTTTTGAAGGCTGGTGTGTAGGGTCTGTGGCAGAGGATCAACAGGCTCTACAATTGCCAGTCAATGAGCTGGAAAAACTGGAAGACACTGACGCAGTCTGGCGAAATTTTGTGAATCATCAGCTACAGAGTGATTATGCCGACTGGTTTTCCTTAATAGATATTCTGGTGATGTTGAAAATACCGGATTTCAAAAAAGTTTACGAATGGCGTAAGTTACAGGAACAAAAACTAAAAGCGTCACTGGTTGATAATCAGACTGTAACCGATAAAACCATGAGTGAAACCGAAATAGAGCGATTTATTATGCATTATGAACGGATAAGCCGTCATACATTGAATGAAATGCCTGCCAGAGCCGATGTTGTTATGGAATTAGGAGATAATCATCGGGTCAGCAATGTTATTGTGAGGGGTAAATCGTGAAAAAATTGATTGTTTTCAGCGATCTGGATGGCACTTTACTACATCATGATACTTATGACTGGCAACCGGCTTTGCCGGCGATTAATTTACTTAAGCAGCACGGATTTCCACTGGTATTGAATTCAAGTAAAACCAGCAGTGAAATTAAACAGCTGAGAGATAAGCTGGCTAATGATGCCCCCTATATTTGTGAAAATGGCGCAGTGGTACATTTCAATGAACAGATGAAAGGAAATGCGGATGACAGTATGGCTGTCATCTATTTTGCCAAACCCCATGCATACATCAAACAGGTGCTTGATACTATAAGGCAAAATTATCATTTCGATATGTTCGGATTTGATGATATCGATGTGAAAACCCTGATGGATTTAACCGAACTTGACGAAGCCAGTGCCATAGCGGCTAAACAACGTGAAGCAACAGAACCTCTGGTGTGGAATGATACTGAAGAATCACTGAATAACTTTATCAGGCTTCTGAATGAACATGACTTGACTCTAACCAGGGGTGGACGTTTTCATCATGTCATCAGTCCTGTCAGTAAGGGTGAATCTATAAAATGGTTGATCGAGAAATATAAGGAACTTGAGCCGGAAACGCAATGGGTCACTGCGGGTCTGGGTGACAGTTTCAATGATATTTCGATGCTTGAGCAGGTCGATTATCCGGTTTTGATAAAAAATCCTCATGGTAAAAAACCGAATGTGACACATATAGCGAATATCGTTGAATCAAAATTACAGGGCCCTGCAGGCTGGAATGTTGAAGTGTTAAATATCATTGAAACGATCACAGGAACAGAATAATGGGCGACTTCTACCAGAATGGCATTATTACTAATTTCCATAATTTAACCCGACGTCCGATTGAGGAGCTGGAAAAAGAGCTGCTCTATTTTTCCAGGCATCGTCCTATGTCACTTGTGTTGCCATCACTGTATTCCGAGCTGGAAGGCGAAGCCTTACCCGGCATTATTGATGAACTGGAGAAAGTACCGTATTTAAGCGAAGTCATTATTGGACTGGATCGCGCCGATCACCAGCAATTTAACACAGCCTGTAAGTTCTTTTCTCGATTACCTCAACATCATGTGATTTTATGGAATGACGGTCCGCGATTACGCGAGATTGACAGGTTGTTGCAGGATAAAAATCTGGCGCCTACAGAAATGGGCAAGGGACGAAATGTCTGGTATTGCTATGGCTATGTACTGGCCTCCGGTAAGGCCGAGTCGGTGGCCCTGCATGATTGTGATATTCTCACCTACAAACGGGACATGCTGGCACGCCTGCTGTATCCAGTAGCCAATCCAAATTTTAACTATGAATTCTGTAAAGGGTATTATTCTCGTGTAGCAGACAATAGACTCAATGGACGTGTCAGTCGATTACTGGTTACGCCCCTGTTGCGAGCGTTGAAAAAAATCTATGGTTCCATAGAGTATCTGGAGTACCTGGACAGCTTTCGTTATCCACTGGCCGGTGAGTTTTCAATGCGTGCCGATGTGTTCAATGACATTCGTATCCCCAGTGACTGGGGACTGGAAATTGGTGTGCTGTCCGAAGTTAAACGTAATTACTCTACCAATCGTTTGTGCCAGGTTGACATAGCCGATGTTTATGATCACAAACATCAGCCACTATCCAGCGATAATCCTGATGCGGGCCTGTCCAAAATGTGTACCGATATTTCAAAGGCAATATTCAGGAAGCTGGCTACCAACGGTGTAGTTTTTAGCAAAGAAACCTTCAGGAGTATCAAAGCTACCTATTACAGAATTGCGCTGGATTTTATCGAGACCTATTACAACGATGCTACCATGAATGGCTTATTCGTTGATCGTCACAGTGAAGAGCAGGCGGTTGAGCTATTTGCGCAAAATATCGTTAATGCAGGTCAGCATTTCCTGGATAATCCGATGGAAACACCCTTTATTCCCAGCTGGAACCGAGTGATCAGCGCTATACCCGATATACTGGAGCAATTGTATGATGCGGTGGAGCAGGATAATGCTTAATTCAGTTAAAAAGAAAACGCAAATAAACGCGAATGAACGCAAATGTAATTCTGTTTGATTTTTATCGTGTTGTGTTTTCGATATGTTTAAATCTTTGTTTGATAGTTTTGAATATCCTGACGTTAGATTTTTCAGATGGGCATTATTATATTGTTACTTATTTGTAAACCACCTGTAAAAAATAATTCGCGTTCATTCGCGTTGACGTGCATGGATGCACTAATGTCGCGTAGTACTGTGACGTACAAGAGCGACCATTTTAGTTTTCTTTCAAATCACTTTCAGCCTCAATCAACCACATGACCTGATAGGGCTGGAGAGTCGTTTCGGATAGTGTTTCTGTCAGTTCATTATCGGAAACAAGGTCATGCCAGCCAGTTATATTTAATGAATCATTTTCATTTGTAAGCGTGATTAATTGTGGATTGGCGGTAACATTATGCAGGGCCAGCAGGCGTCGTCCGGTTTTAGCGTCGGTGCGTAGTATGGTGAATATAGAATTGCCGGCATCGATGATATTCTGTTGACTGTTCGGGTGGAAACAGGGCTGTGTTCGTCGTATTTGCAACAGTTCTTGCAAGGCAAAGAACACTTCATGGTTGAGTGTGTGCTCCGCATCCAGTAGCGCAGATAATTCATCGAACTGCCATTTCTTACGATTGATGGAGCGTGTTCGACCGGTTAATTCAACGCTGTGTAAATCATTGGGGGTGGCTGTTAAGCTGAGGATATACAGTGCTGGAATGCCCTGCAGGCTTAGCATAATAGCCTGTGAACAAATGAAGCGTTGCAGTTGCCACTGGTCCGTGCCCCGTCGTGTGCCCTGCATGGCATCAAACAGAGAGATATTGATTTCATATGGAGTATCCTGTCCATTTTGATTGGCTTTCATGCTGACGAAGCCGCCAAAACGATGCATGCTGTCCAGCAGGTCATCGATTTCCCTTTGTGACAGAATGCCTTCCAGGGCTCGCAGGCCAATACCATCATGGGATGCAGTGAAATTTAAATAAGTACAATTTGCGGGTAATTCAGGTAATTGACTGGCCCAGTTATATAAATGTGTTGCCGTGCCACGATTCAGTGCATGTAGCACTAATGGTGGTAGTGGAAACTGGTAAATCATATGAGCTTCGTCACCCTTGCCGAAGTAACTCATATTCTCAGTGTGAGGCACATTGGTTTCGGTTAACAATATACATTCTGGGTACAAATGATTAATTATGGTCCGCAATAATTTAACCACTTCGTGGGTCTGTTCAAGATGAATACAGTTTGTGCCCAGTTGTTTCCATAAAAAGGCAATGGCATCGAGGCGGACGAGTTTTGCACCGTTATGTATATAAGATAGAAAAATATCGACCAGCTCGCACAGCACATCAGGATTAGCGAAATTGAGATCAATCTGATCTTCACTGAACGTGGCCCACAGATATTTTGTGCCTCGATGAGTATTTACAGGCACTAATAGAGGTGTATTCCTCGGGCGAGTGACCATGCTCAGATCAGTGTCTGGATCCTGTTCAATAAAGTAGTCACAGGCCGGTTTATTATTACCGACAAAATCATAGAACCACAGGCTCTCTCGGGAAACATGATTGATCACCAGGTCGGCCATCAGCTTGTAATCTCGGGCAATATTATTTATATCTGACCAGTCGCCCAGTTCCGGGTTAACTTTTCGATAATCGATGACCGAAAAACCATCGTCAGAGCTATAGGGAAAGAACGGCAGAATATGGATAATATTAATGCTGTTTTTTAGATACTGATTTAAAAACCTGTGCAGGCTTTGCAGGGGTTTAGTGTCGGTTTCAAGAATACTGTCACCGTAGCTGATGAGCAAGATATCCTGTTCAGTCCAGCGTTGATCTGTGCATGTAATTTGTTTTGGATAATAACGGCGTAATACCTCTAGCAGGTGATGATGTGCATGCTGGAATTGATCGGGATAAATATTTTTTAACCTAACCAGTAACTGTTCTGAAAGCCTGGCTTCATCAATGGCAAAAGTAGCGTCAATGCTTAGCGGGGACATAGTCATTATTATGCTCGTTATATTGATCAAGTATAGAATCAAATGCGCTTTAATGGTGCGATTTAAAAAAAATGCACAAATGTGGGTAAATCGTATATGTTGTATGTGCATCTATTGAGCATGATTTACCTGTAAACCAGCTAATATCTATCAATTATTTATCAATCCTGCATTTTATATACCAGATTTATGATATTAGTGGGTGGCATATTTAGTGCATTTATATTCCTAATCAATATGACCAGGAGTGATTAATGATTAAGAAGTGCTTATTTCCCGTGGCAGGTTACGGCACCCGATTTTTACCAGTAACCAAATCCTTACCTAAAGAAATGTTGCCCATTGTCGATAAGCCCCTGGTGCAGTATGGCGTAGAAGAGGCATACGCAGCTGGTATGACCGATATGGCCTTTGTGACTGGCAGAGGGAAGCGCGCCATACCGGATCATTTTGATACCAGTTATGAACTGGAGGCAGAAATATCAGGAACCGGCAAGGAAAAGCAGCTGGAGGAAATCCGTAATCTGATTGAAAACTGTACTTTTACTTATACACGACAAACCCAGATGAAAGGACTGGGTCATGCCATTTTAACCGGTGAAACCTTAATCGGTGATCAGCCCTTCGGAGTGGTGCTGGCGGATGACCTGTGTCTGGCCGAGGAACGTAGTGTGCTCGCTCAGATGGTGGAGTTATATAAGCAGTTTCGATGTTCCATTGTGGCGATTGAAGAAGTGCCCATGGAACACATCAGCAGCTATGGTGTGATTAGTGGTGAAAAAGTACGTGATGATATCTACCGCGTGACTGACATGGTGGAAAAACCTCAACCGGATAAAGCCCCAAGTAATCTGGCAGTGATTGGCCGTTACATTTTAACACCGGATATATTCGATATTTTACGAGACACCAAACCGGGCAAGAATGGCGAGGTCCAGTTGACCGATGCCATTATGACCCAGGCAAAAGCGGGATGTGTCATGGCTTATAAGTTCAAAGGTCGTCGTTTTGATTGCGGTAGTGTCGATGGGTTTATAGAAGCGACCAACTATTGTTATGAAAATATATATAAGAGTAAATAAGTATGATGTTAATAACATTTAAACTAAACAGAAGTATCAGGAAATTAGATTTTTATGGTTTGATTCTTTTTTTAAAGTTGTGTCGATGGTTCATGCCATTATTTTCATCGGCTAGATATCAGGCTCAATAGCAGAGCAATTTATTCATCTGCTATTGAGATATTTTCCAGATATTTTATCAGGCAACTACACTCATTTGTTTCATATAAACAGTGGGTGCGTTTTCCTTCAGCAACAGAGATCTGGAATGCATTTCTTTGGGTATTTCCAGCCCCATTAGTTGCAAAACGGTAGGTGCGATATTAGACAGGCTGCCGGTGCAGGATAATTCCCAGGATGACTGGTCAATAATCATGCAGGGTACCGGGTATAAGGTATGTTGTGTGTGCGGTGTACCAGTGGTTGGGTCTACCATTTCTTCACAATTACCGTGGTCTGCAGTGACAATCACTGAATAATCACAGGATGTGGCTGCTTCAATAACTCTGCCAACCTGAGTATCCAGTGCCTCCACTGCGTGGATCACGGCATCGGCAATAGCGGTGTGACCAACCATATCACCGTTGGCAAAGTTGACTACGATGAAACTGTATTGCTCAGTACGAATGGCATCAACCACTGTATCGGCCACTTCAGCGGCGCTCATCTCCGGTTTTAAATCGTAGGTAGCCACTTTAGGGGAAGGAATCACTGATTGAGTTTCACCTTCGAAGGGTTCATTGTGGCCACCATTGAAAAAATAGGTGACGTGGGGGTATTTTTCGGTTTCAGCACAATGAAACTGCTTTAATTTATGTTCACTTAGCTCCTTGGCCAGACAGGTAGCGGGTCTGTCCGAATCAAAGGCATAAGGCAGATCCCAGTTCGGGTTGTAGGGCATCATGCAGGTCATCTCTGGTCTGGGTGCGTCACCTCGGTCAAAGCCCGCGAAGCTGTCCATACACAGGGCATCGATCATTTGTCGTGGGCGGTCTTTGCGGAAATTAAACCAGATGGCCTGGTCTCCGGCCTGGATGGGCTGGAAAACAGGTAACAGTATGGGCTGAATGAATTCATCGTTATCACCCTTCGCGTAGGCACTGCCGATAGCAGATTCGGCGGACAATGCATTTTCGCCTTTAGCCATCACATATGCACGCCAGGCCAGTTCGGTGCGTTCCCAGCGATTGTCACGATCCATGGCATAAAAACGCCCCATGATACTGGCAATACCACCACCAGCCTCGTGCAATAAGGGCTCTATCTGAGGCAGGAACGACAGGGCGGATTTGGGCGCGGTATCCCGACCATCGGTTATCATATGCAATAGTGGACGGGCCTTGCGTTGCTTACATAAACTAATCAGTGCCTGCAGGTGACCAATCTGACTATGCACCCCACCATCGGATACCAGACCAAACAGATGCACTGGGCGGTTCTGGGCAACAGATGCATCGATGGCATTCAGCAGGGCGGGGTTCTGGAAAAAGGAACCATCCTCAATGGCGTAATTAATCCGCATGATGTCCTGCTGAATTACACTGCCGGCTCCCAGGCACATGTGACCGACTTCCGAGTTACCCATCTGGCCATCAGGCAGGCCAACCGGAGGGCCGGAAGCATGGATCAGGGTATGAGGATAATGGGAAAAATAAGCATCGAGGTTAGGCGTTCTGGCTGCTTCAACGGCGTTATGCAATTTGCTTGGATTAATACCAAAGCCGTCCATAATTACCAGGACAACCGGGCGCCGGGGGGTATTGTGTGATGGTTTCATAAGTTCTGCCTAATATACAAAGTTATTGTATGACTGAAATTGGTGAAATGCTAGTCTGATTACGCTTCAATTAAGCTTTTCTGTTCTGGATTAATGAGTACTGATCATTGCTGGCAATTGACTGGTAATTAATAAGTTTAGATGAAATTGTAACTATTACTCAACAATCATGCCAGATGTGAGTATTTTTCAGGCTTTGCATTTGCGTAATCTAATCAATGGCTTATGAGTTTTTGTACAGGTTTGATTGAGATGAAAGTTTAAGGCTGCACTGGCCAGGTTCATATGAATGTATATTGCACTAATTTTGTGAACGTATTATTAAGCATTCACCGGGAAAGTAATAAACAGTTCCTAATGAGGGAGATGCAAACCAGGGAAGGGCTCGCAATTGACAGAAATATTGTGAGTTTGGATATTCTGTCAATGCGAGCTAAGCGGGGTACTTCAGCTATGCTTAATCGTCGTTATCCATATCATCGTCATCATCATTGTCCTCATCCCTGTTTTCTTTGCCAATACGACAACTGGCTTTAGGTTTGCGTTTGTACATCAGCTTGTCATCGTGTTTGTTCTTGCTTTCCAGGTACACTTTCTCTGTACCCAGATACTCACCCATTGATAAGCTTATATCCACACCATCTGAATTATCAACCTCGTCGATATCCGCATGATTGACTTTCAGACTCCATTTTGATTTCTCAAAATCAATACTGGCCTTAATTTTGGGGATCTCTCCGGAAGCCGATTTGTATTCGTAGTTAAGCTTATTACCTTTCTGTTTAAATGTTCCGGCTGGGAACTCATACTCCATGCCATCAACTTTTATGGATACATCATCCTGTGACAAATCGACAGTGGCATCTTCAGGTAATCTGAAGCCTGCATATTTGATATAGAGCTTGTCCTTATTGGCTTTCTGGTGCTGATACAGTTTCACATTATTAATGGCATAGCAGTACATGTTGTCGTCATCATTAGCAGGATCGGTTGGATCGGTTGGATCGGTTGGATCGGTCGGATCGGTTGGATCGGTCGGATCGGTTGGATCGGTTGGATCGGTTGGATCGGTTGGATCGGTCGGATCGGTCGGATCAGTTGGATCGGTCGGATCAGTTGGGGGTTCAGTAGCAGCCAGTGTTACAGGAAAAGTGACTGCGTAGTTGCGGCCATCAGAACCTGTACCCCTGGCGGTCATTTCATAAGTTCCCGCCAGACCATGGAGGGTGACCATAAACGTGGATTGCACTGTATCATAGCTGTAAGAGCTGATGATGCTGGTGCCCAGGGTATTCGCTGACGTGTCTAACAATGGACTGCTGCCGTTAATATCCAGGCGTTGCATAGTAACTGTTTCACCGGCAGGTTGCTGAACCAGAAGTTCAATTTGAGCGGATGATACAGTTTGCAATGACAGGGTGGGCAGATTGACCGATATACCTTCTGTAATGGTATGTTTGGTGTCAAGAATATCTGACTGAACAATGAAAGTTAAAGATTGTCCATAGGAGCGACCCGTTGCTGAAGTCATAAAATTGAAAATAAAAGAATAACGATCCGCATCCCAGTTGCCTTCGCTCAGGATAAAATCAAAATTGCCTGTGATCTTATCTCCGATATCATAAGCAGACATTGAAACACCAGAACTACCTGGCTCTGAACCAGAAGCCCTTACAATGGTAGAATTGATATCTGTATAGTTCCAGTCACCGCTTAACACAACTTTACCATGAGAGCTGCCGACAGAATGAATACTGTCGAAGTTTGTATTGCCGAGTACGGCTAGCGTTTTCCTGGGGTAACTCAGGCTGGTGTAAGGTTGTTCGAAACTACTGGTTTCCACAGTGTCATAATTGCCTTCTAAAACAGGCGCTGCTGTGGCAAAAGAATAAGGAAAAGAAATAGGATCAGTATCAGAATTTTTAATGTCGATGGTTGTTCTTTCACCAGAGCGAGAAAATGTGAGTTGATGTTGAGAAAACAGGTTTTCTATACCATCAAGTCCATTAAGGCTGAAATTACCACTAATTGTGCCGGTGGGGCAGGTAGTTGGGTCGTTGCTTAAATCAACAGTCCATACCAGGGTGTCCGGGTCTGTGGTAGCAGGTAAAGAAGCATCATTAATAGTAATGCTCTGTTCAGCTAACTCACGAC
>CBDULX010000051.1:0-16037 GCA_965368175.1 uncultured Gammaproteobacteria bacterium
TAGAGTTGCGCCTGGAGCAGCAACCGAGAACAACGCAGGAGCAGTTGTCGAGCAGGCACATTCAGCATGTGGCGACGAGGGAACCCTTCATCGATTTTTATGAAGGGTTTGTGAACTGGGGCGTGTTTCTTTGGTTCCGTTTCTTTTCACGAGCAAAGGAAAAATTGCCTGGAGCAATTTTTAACATGCTTTGCATGGCCCGAAGGGTGAATGTCATGGACGACATTCATAAATGAACTCGCCCAGCTGGGCGAAACCAATGTCTAAAGTCGGCTCATAAATTAATAAATAGCTTTAGAACTAAATCGAGTCAGTCCACTTTGGTCTTGAGACTTGATTTAGTTCTAAAGCTATTTATAGTTTATCAGCTCAGGCTTGAGCACCCACTACTAATCACCATAAATAGTAATAGTAATACGTCGGTTGTGGGGATGAGTGCGATGCTCCCACAGGTAGATGCCCTGCCAGGTGCCCAGCAGGGTCTGGCCATTGTTGATGGGAATGGTCAGACTGCTGTCGGTCAATATAGTGCGTACATGGGCTGACATATCATCAGGCCCTTCATCACGATGTTTATACATAGGGTCGCCGTCCGGGGTGATTTTTTCCATGAATGATTCAAGATCGTAACGTACATCCGGGTCGGCATTTTCACACAGGATCAGCGAAGCACTGGTGTGCTGTACGAACAGATTAACCAGGCCGGTGTGAATATTCGACTGCTGAATAATTTCTTCAATCCGGCGGGTAATATTTGAGGTGCCTCGTCCCAGTGTTGATAGACTAATCGTTTTTTGAAAAACCATTAGTTATCCTCAAAAATTTTCCGAATCATATCCATATTCAGGTAGCTGAAACCGTGATCATTGCCGCTCAGAACTTTAAATGGCTGGTTCGGTTCGCCCATGGTTTCCAGCACCAGGCTGGCACCCTCGAAATTATGATGCTCTGTGTAGCCATTGGTGGTGATGATGGTTTTCAGATTTGCACCGAGGGAAGATTTAATGCCGTTTTCTGAATCTTCAAAAGCCATGCAGGCTTCTGCTGGCAGGCCCATTTTTTCCAGAGCGTAAATATAAATATCCGGTGCCGGTTTTTTTGCCGGGACTATATCTCCAGCGGCGATTACTTCAAACCAGTCGCAGGAACCCGGTGCCAGTGAGTGTTCCAGCAGGGCGGTGACGTTGGCCGGTGTGGTGGTGGTGGCGATGGCCAGTCGCAGGCCCTGTTCACGGGCTTCATTGATTAATCGCCTGACGCCGGTGCGTAGAGGAATGGAGCCCTCGGCTAGCAGCTCCGTGTAATGACGAGTTTTGGCCTTGTGGAGTTCTACAATCAGAGCCGGGGTGGAGTCGTCCTGGGGGTAGTCGGTGTGAAAATGGTCCAGGTAATAGGCCATGCGTTCCTTGCCGCCGGTCACTTCCAGTAGTTTTTCATACAGGTCTTCATCCCAGTGCCAGTCAAGCTTATAGTCTTCAAATGCCAGGTTAAAGGCCACGCGATGACCGTCCCGTTCAGTGTCGGCCAGAGTGCCGTCCACATCAAAAATTAGTGCTTCTAATTTGCTCATAGTTAAATTTACTAAATCATTGTGAGAGGTAAAGCCGGCTATTTTACCCAATTGCGACTTGTTTTGACAATTTGGCCTGGAGATGAACATCTCAAAGCACCCTGAAGCTGACGTTAACTAACTTGAAATCAAAGATTTGCCACAGAGGCACAGAGCGCACAGAGAACACAGTCGTGGCTGTATTAGGACAAACATATAAAAACTCTGTGTTCTCTGTGCCTCTGTGGCAAAGTTTTAACTTTTTTGATCAGTCACTTACTGGCTAGTTTGAGCCACTGCAACTGCTGGATGTAATACCTCAGTTGGTTAGTTAAAGTCGAACATTACATTCAGGGCAACTTAAGGGTGCGGGTGTCTGCAACAGGTGTTCGTGCGGGTAGCCTGGGGCTAATTTTTTTCATCAGTTCTTCAGCGGTTGCTCGGTTGGCGGTTAACTTGCCGCCATATAGGGAAAACACCCGCGGTGCAATAAGGTTATCGTTGTGAATGATGGTATCCCTTGAGCGGAAAAAAATACTGTGCTTGCTTCTGGGGAGTACTCGTACGCCGGCAAAAGAGTCGATGACATGGCAATGGCGCAATAATGGTGAAAAGTAATAATTGTAAACCGCCAGCAGGTAGTTGATATCTTCTTTGGGTGCGACGATAGTGTGCAAATCCCCCGTATATTGCTGTTCTGTGGTGCCGATCAGGGTATTGCCCTGCCAGGGCATGACAAATACAGCGCGCTCGTCCTGTGGGGTTTCCAGGTAATACATCCCCTTTTGTGGCTGGCCCTTGACGATGATATGGCTGCCCAGCACCAGATCGATGGGTAGCTGGGAGGGTGTGGGGTAAACCTTGTTCAGCACGTCATTTACCCAGGGGCCTGCAACATTGATCAGCAACCTGGCCTGAATCTCATGTGACTGACTGCCCAGCTTATAGCTGATGTGGCACATGTCCTGATCACATTCGCAATGTAAAAACTGTGCCTGATAACAGACTTCAGCCCCTAACGACTGAGCTGACAGCATTACGGACTCGGTCAGTTTTTGATCATCGGTCTGACCGTCGTAGTACTGAAAAACCGCACGGAGGTGTCTGGTGTTCAGGCCATCGAGGTTTTTCCATTCTTTTTTGGAAATGGATTTATAGCCTTTGCCGCCGAAGAAATAATACAGGGTCAGGCCCAGCCGTATCATCCAGGCGGGCCGTTGAGTGAAGCTGTATACCGGGATATAGAAGGGGGTTAACTTGACCAGATGGGGAGCATTTTCAAGCAATATCTGACGTTCGCGCAAACATTCCCGTACCAGCCGGAATTGAAAGGATTCCAGGTATCGCAAGCCACCATGAATCAGCTTGCTGGATTTTCGAGAAGTGGCCATGCCTGGTTTGTCATACTGTTCCAGTACTAACACACTATAACCCCGAGCAGCTGCTGCCTGTGCGCAGGCAGCACCCTGAATGCCGCCGCCGATGATGGCCAGATCATAAATCATGATTGACGGCATTCAATGCCAGAACCGGGTGTTCGAGTAGAGTACAGATGTCTCGGGTTTCTATCAGGGGGATATTGAAGCTGGCATAGTGTAGTGCCAGTTCCGGGTCGGTAATATCGTAAACCATCCAGTGCCAGTCTCCCTTTAAGGGTTCCTGATTGTTGGGGATTTTTCGATGATTCACAATCAGATAGTCTGGTTTTAATTGCTGGGCCAGTTTCAGGTTCTCTTCATCATACTGATGTAATACCCAGCCGCAGGCGAAGTCTGAATGCTGGCGTACATAACGTATGGCATCGGCTTCAAATGAGATAATCACACATTGCTGGTGGATGATTTCCAGTTCTTTCAGTAAAACGTCCATAACGCTGTCAGTGCCGAAATGTTGCAGGCTTTCCTCCTTGATTTCGACAAAAGCAGTGGCTTTGGGATGATGCTGTAACAGACGTACCACATCGGATAATTCGGGAATGTGCTGGTTGAAGAATGCCAGCGAAAAGCGAGTCGGTTCGTGGGCGCGGATGTTTTGCAGGTCCTCCAGAGACATATCGAACAGATTGCCAGTGATCCCTGTGGTGCGCTTGAGTTCGACATCATGAAAAACGACCAGCTGTCCATCGGAGGTGCTTTGCACATCGAATTCAATATATCCGGCACCACACTCCAGTGCGGCTTCCAGTGCAACAAGGGTGTTTTCCGGGTACTGCTCCATTTGTCCTCGATGGGCGACCAGATGGGGAATGGCCATGTTTTTTATCCTTTTTTTTCTTTAAGTTTAGTCGGATTTTTATAAACTGTGAATGGTCTCGTGAAATACGGTATAGCGTTGTTGCAGCGACGGATTTGTGACAGGTAAAAAGTGTCGGTGTTCTTCTGTCTGTGAAAAATCAGTTTGTGATTTATCAGTAGCCAGCCAGGCTGCGCCTCTGGCGGTGGCTTCTGTATGATGGAATTGTATTACCGGTAACTGACTCAGGTCACTCAGTCTCTGGCACAGGCCATCCAGGCGAGACAGGCCACCGCTGAGACGGAGTTTCTGGATGTTTTGTAGTTGCTGCAGATGTCGCAGATTATCCATCAACAGAAATGCAATGCTCTCGATGATGGCGACATAGCGTTCGGCCGGCGAGTGATCCTGGTCTTTTACAAAATAGGGTGCAACGGTTTTTTTCCACCAGGGCGAACCCAGGCCGCCAACAGTATTGATGAATACTGGTGGATGTTGTTGTTTATCAAGCCAGCCCGGCAATGCCTCGAACAGATCGTCCACCGGCCATTGTTGCTGTGCCCAGCTCAGGGCCGCACCAGCCCCGTTGACGGTGCCTTCAATGAGATAATGCTGTTCATGTGATTTGCTCATGGCCAGGCCGCTGAGTAAAGGGCTTTCAACATTGGGTTTCTGGCAGGTACTGAGAATAAAGGCGCCGGTGCCAATATTGATCAGGGCCGTATTTTCAGCTAATGGCCCATGGGAGAAAATGGCGGCATTCTGGTCGCCGATGACACATCGCAAGGGGATGTTATAGTCTTTCAGCTGACCATACTCGTGGCAGACTGGCTTACACTCGGGTAGAAACTGCCGCGGAATCTGGAACAGATCCATCAGGGTTTCAGACCAGTTCAGCTGCCTGAGATCAAACAACAGGGTGCGCTGGGCGTTACAGTGATCTATACAGTGGCTGGGCTGTTGCAACAGATGGAACATCAGGTAACTGGCCAGTGTGCCCAGGTAAAGCCTTTGTTCATCGGCGGCCTGCTTCACCGCTGGGTAGTTATTTAACAGCCAGCGGAATTTGCCAACAGAATAATGGGGAGACAGTGGCAGGCCGGTAATGGCTTTGATTTGTTCACTATGTTCACTAAACTGATCCAGGTCCTGCCAGCTGCGTCGATCCTGCCAGCTGATAGCCGGAGACAGTGCCTGGCCGCTGTGTTTATCCCAGGCCACAACGGTCGAGCGCTGGGTCGCCAGAGCACAGGACGTAGTTTCTGCTAACGGGGCTTTTGCTAAACTGGTCAGGACACGGTGTACCGACTGTAGAATTTCATCTGCATTCTGTTCTACTCGGTCTTCATCCAGGCGATGAAGTTGAATGGGATGTTCCGCACGGTCTACGATGGAGCCTGTCCGATCGAATACTATGGCCCGTGTGGCATGGGTGCCCTGATCAATAGCGAGGGTATAAGGCATTAAGGCTAGTTCCTTGAGGTAATTCTAAAGCCTGATGAAGCGAGTACCAGCAACGTGTACTATGGGCCTAAATTAATTAATTTGAGCAGTTAGTCTTACTGACTGGTGGCAAAGTGTAACAGATAGACCATGATGAAAAATACAGACGAATACAACTGGGCGTATATATGGCAATTAGCACGTCGCCATAAACGCAAATTGATGCAGGCCAACATGATTGCCATTCTGGCTGCGCTGATCAGTGCCCCAGTGCCCCTGTTAATGCCTTTACTGGTGGATGAGGTGTTGCTGGATAAGGCCGGTTTCCTGGTATCTGTTATGGACAGTGTATTTCCCCCGGGCTGGCACGGCCCGGTGTTGTATGTCGTCGCCATGATGCTGGTTACCATGCTGTTACGGTTTGGCTCCATGGCGCTATCGGTGTGGCAAACTCGTGAGTTTACTCGAGTGGCCAAGGATATTACTTTTCGTATCCGAGAAAATCTGTTGCAGCGTATGCAATTTATATCTATGGCTGAATACGAAGTGCTGGGCAGTGGTGCTGTCGCCTCCCATCTGGTGACAGATGTCGAGGCGGTAGACAGTTTTATTGGCTCGGCACTGAGCAAATTTGTGGTCGCGGTGCTGACCATTATTGGGGTCGCTATCATACTGATGCTGATCCACTGGCAGCTGGCGCTGTTTATTTTGATCATGAACCCGATGGTGATTTATTTCACCACCTTGCTGGGCAAAAAAGTCAAACAACTTAAAAAACATGAAAACTCTGCTTTTGAGTTGTTTCAGCAGTCTTTGAGTGAAACCCTGGATGCCATTCAGCAGATCCGGGCCAGTAATCGGGAGCGGCATTATTTACTGAGAGTAATCGATAAGGCCCGGGGAGTGAAAAAACGATCGGCGGCTTTTGGCTGGAAAAGCGATGCCGCTAATCGCCTGTCTTTTTTTGTGTTCCTGATGGGCTTTGAGGTATTCCGTGCGGTTAGCATGTTGCTGGTGGTATTTTCATCCCTCAGTATCGGCCAGATGTTTGCCGTGTATGCCTATCTCTGGTTCATGATGTCTCCGGTACAGGAAGTTCTATCAATTCAGTACAGTTACTATGCAGCCAATGCGGCACTGTCACGTATTAATCGGTTGCTGAAGCTGAAGCGGGAACCAAAATATCCTCATAACAGAAATCCCTTTGAGAACCGGAACACGGTGGGCATCCGCCTCGAGTCCCTGCATTTTGCCTATGGCGATGGCGATGAGGTGCTGGCCGATGTGTCCCTGGACATTGCACCCGGTGAAAAGGTAGCTCTGGTGGGTGCCAGTGGTGGTGGCAAGTCGACCCTGGTACAGGTGATTCTGGGCATGTACCCGCCGAGTCAGGGCCAGCTATACTTCGATCAGGTACCGGTGACCGAGATTGGTCTGGATGTGGTACGAGAAAATGTGGCGACAGTGTTGCAGCATCCCGCGCTGTTTAATGACACGGTGCGCAATAATCTAAGCCTGGGACGGGAGTTTAATGAGGCCCAGCTAATACAGGCCCTGGAGATCGCCCAGCTGGCGGATCTGGTGGCTGGATTGCCCGATGGCCTGGACACCATCGTGGGTCGTAACGGAGTAAGGTTATCCGGTGGTCAGCGACAGCGGCTGGCGATTGCCCGAATGTTACTCACCGATCCAAAGGTAGTCATCCTCGACGAGGCCACTTCCGCTCTGGATACAGAGACCGAGGAGCATCTGCACCTGGCTTTGCAGGGATTCCTTAAAAACCGTACCACATTGATCATCGCCCATCGTTTAAGCGCTGTTAAGCAGGCCGACAGAGTATATGTGTTTGATGGAGGGCGGATCATCGACGAAGGCCGGCATGACGAGCTGGTGAGTCGTGACGGCCTGTATCAGCGCTTGTATGGACAGCGGCAAACTTGATATCGTGTCATTGACCCATATATTAGTATCTATTAATACTGTATACTCATAGCAATCTGACTATTTTTAATCCTCGACTGCAGGAGACTATTGTGGCCACTATTGAACTGACTGAATCAAATCTTGAATCCACGGTTAACGAGAATGATATCGTTCTCATTGACTTCTGGGCCCCCTGGTGTGGACCTTGTAAGTCATTTGGCCCAATCTATGAAGAAGTATCTGAGAAACATCCGGATATAGTCTTTGCCAAAATCAATACAGAAGAAGAGCAGGCCATTGCGGCCCATTTCCAGATTCGTTCGATTCCAACATTAATGATTTTCCGCGAACAGATCATTATTTTTGCCGAAGCCGGTATGTTGCCGGGCAACGCACTGGAAGAGGTTATTGGCCAGGTAAGGACACTGGATATGGACAAGGTAAAAGAAGATATCGCCAAGGCGCAGGCGGAAGCCGAAACTAACGCCGATTCATAAATTCAGATAAAAGGCTGATATCGCCGTTTAGTTGTCCAGCGGCTTAAGGCCGTTATCGATTTATACTCTGTGGAAAGATCTGGTGGAAACCTCGTTTTTGCAGTTGTGGACACAAAAAAGGCCGGTTTAACCGGCCTTTTTTGTGTCCGTTGAAAATAAGATTATTTAATCTTTTTCAACATCTGCAGTACATCGCTTTCCCATTTTTTTGAGAAATCCTTGCGCACACTGACTTTCTGGTTTTCGATCTGAATCAGAGTCTTGATACGGCTATCAGTCTGTTTTATTTCAGCATTAACCTGCTTCAATTCATTCTGAAGCTTATTCAAGGTATCGCGCATGGCTTTGATCGGATCACCGCTGAGCTTTTTCCTGGCAGCTTTTTTCTTAGCGGTGGGTGCTTTCTTCGCGACGGCTTTCTTTTTAACAGCAGCTTTAGGGGCTGCGGCTTTTTTAGCGATGGCTTTTTTTACCGTGGCCTTTTTGCTGGCGGCTGGTTTTGGACTCTCGGTTTTGATCGTCGCGGCTGCCGGTTTTTCGGTTTTCACTGGTACAGGGGTGGGTGCAGGTGTCGGTTTCGGCGCTGGCCTGGCTTCCGGTTTCATGGCAGATTCTGGTTTAGCTACTACAGGCGCTGCCGGTCTTTCAGTTTTCTCTGCTGCAGGGGCTGGTGGCGTATAAGCTGGTTTTGGCTCGGGTTTTTGCTCTGGCTTGCTCTGGGTGGCTGGCTGTGTTGCCATTTCCTGCTCCACCTGTTTCACAATAGATGCAGGCTTATCAGCCGGGTTTGCGATTATTGGTTTCATTGCTGAGGGGCTCTTTAGTGTTGTTATGATGGAGTTGAAGATATCTTTAATGTCACCTTCACCTTTAACGCTGCTTAGTTTGTTCTGTGAGCCATAGTACTCTATTACAGGCTGGGTCTGTGATTCATATACGCGCAGACGTTTGCCGATGGTCTCTTCATTATCATCGGAGCGATGATGCAGAGTACCGCCACATTTATCACACTGGTCATCCAGGGTAGGTGGATTGGTGTATTGATTAAACACAGCACCGCAGTTTTCGCAGGTCAGGCGACCGGTCAGGCGTTGCATCAGGCTATCAAAATCAACATCGATCAGCAGTGCTTTTTCGATAGGCTGGTTCATACCGCTGAGTAGTCTGTCGAGTGCTTCGGCCTGTTCAACATTACGGGGAAAGCCATCCAGGATGAAACCGTTTCTGGCATCCGGGTTACTCAGGCGTTCTCGAATCATCCCGAGTACGATTTCATTGGGCACCAGTTGTCCTGCATCCATCACCGCTTTGGCCTGTCGGCCCAGGGGGGTTTGAGCTACAACTGCTGCACGCAGTAGATCACCGGTGGATATTTGAGGAACATTGTATTTATCTACCAGTTTTTTTGCCTGTGTTCCCTTGCCGGAGCCAGGTGCTCCTAGTAGTACTATTCTCATAACTGAATCGCTCCCCTTATCCTGTACTTGTTTGTTAGTTTTCTGGATTTTAATCAATGCACAGATAATGTCGAGTATTCTATTGCCAGTTATTGATATAATTAGCGCCAATTAACAGTTTTTTTACTTTTATTCCAATAAACAGGTTTTTTGACCAGGTTGATGCATGAATTTTGATAATCTCCCCGCAGGTGAAAATATTCCTTACGATATTATTAATATGGTCATACAAATCCCATCACATGGTTCACCGCTACAATACAGAGTAGATAAAGTCAGTGGGATACTTACATACTTACCATGGACAGCTTCATGGTGACGGCTATGTTTTATCCCTGTAACTATGGTTTTATGCCCCATACTCTGTCGGTTGACTGTGATGCCCTGAATTCAGACAAATGGGCAAACGTGGAAGGCTGGGCTGGTAGTAAGCAAGCCGAGCAGGGTATTTTCGACAGCATCCATCGTTACAACAGCCTGTAAATGGATAAGCATTTGATTGTTATCGGACATTCTGTCAGGACACGAATAATTGTTGATATTTCAACGACATTAGCGGTTAGTATAGGCCGCAAACTTTAATGGATTGTTGAATGTCCTATCGTGCACTTATTAAAGATCATTATCAGGAGACGATGCTGTTCAAGCGCCGGGCGTTGGTAGCTGCTGTTATTTGTGTGCTGCTGCTACTGATGTTGTTAAGTCGCCTGATTTATCTGCAACTGATCGAACATGCTCATTTCAAAACTCTGTCGGAGAATAATCGAATACGGCTGGTGGCGGTGGCTCCAAATCGGGGTCTGATTTACGACCGCAATGGGGTGGTGTTGGCCGAAAACAGTCCATCCTACCGACTGGAAATCATCCCTGAGCAGGTGAAAGATATGGATGCTCTGTTGCAGGAGCTATCGCTACTGGTCAGTCTGGATGAACAGACCCTGGAACGCTTCCGCAAAGATATTGATCGCAGGCGATCCTTTGAAGGTATTCCACTCAGAACCAAGCTGGCTGAAGATGAAGTGGCTCGCCTGGCTGTCAACCGTCATCGTTTTCCAGGAGTGGAAATTACCGCCAAGTTAAGTCGTTATTATCCGTTGGGCGAGAGCGCGGTTCATGTGATCGGTTATGTAGGGAGAATCGATGAGGATGAACTACGGAGGGTGGATGTCGCAGATTATTCCGGCACTAGCCATATCGGCAAAGTCGGCCTGGAGCGTTATTATGAAGATTTTTTGCATGGTAGCGTTGGTCATCAAAGTATCGAGGTGAATGTTCAGGGACGGGTGTTGCGGGTACTGGAAAAGAAAGCACCGATTCCGGGTAATGATCTGGTGCTGTCGCTGGATGCTGAACTGCAGGCGGTAGCTGAAAAAGCCATGGCTGACTATAGTGGAGCAGTGGTGGTCATGGTGCCAGAAACCGGTGAAATTCTGGCTATGGCCAGTATGCCGACCTATGATCCTAACCTGTTTGTGCATGGTATCAGCCTGAAGGATTATGCCGATTTACGTGATTCCGATGATCGTCCTCTGTTCAACCGTGCCCTGGCTGGGCAGTATCCACCCGGTTCGACCATAAAACCTTTTGTGGCGCTAGCCGGACTCGAGCACAAGGCGATTGGGCCAAAGGAAAAAATCGACTGTACCGGTTTTTACCTGTTGCCTAATGAGGAGCGTAAATATCGTGACTGGAAAAAAGAGGGTCATGGTTCAATGGATGTGGGCGATGCCCTGGCCGAATCCTGTGATGTATTTTTTTATGAGATGTCATATCGACTGGGCATAGACAATATATACAGCTTCCTGCATCAGTTTGGTTTTGGAGAGCGAACCGGCATTGATACCATGGGTGAACAAACTGGTCTGTTACCATCGCGGGAATGGAAAAAACGCAACCGGCAGAAAATATGGTTTCCGGGCGAAACTCTGATTGCGGGTATAGGCCAGGGCTATGTATTGACCACGCCACTGCAACTGGTGTCGGCGACTTCTACTTTGAGTATGCGAGGCCTGTCATTGACGCCGCATTTTTTAAAGGAAATTCGCTATGCGGCCTCAGATATTGTGGAACAAGTCGATGTTAGTCCACGTCGAGTGGAATTAAATAAACAGGTGCACTGGCAAAATATCATCGATGGTATGGTCAGTGTGGTGCATGGAACAAGGGGTACTGCCCGTGCGACAGGATACGGTCTTGATTATGTCATGGCCGGTAAAACAGGGACGGCCCAGATATTCGGTATTGCTCAGGATGAGGAATATGATGAGGAAACTGTGGATAAAAAATTACGCGATCATGCATTGTTCATTGCCTTCGCACCCAGGGATAAACCGGAAATAGCAGTGGCGGTAATTGCTGAAAATGGTGGACATGGCAGTGGTGTTGCTGCACCAATAGCTCGCAAGGTCATTAATGCCTGGTTAAAAAAGGAACGAAATAATGATCGGTAATGGGGGATTTAAGCCGGATCAGGGTGGTCTAAGCCTGTCGCTAAGGGTGTTGCAGGCTATGCACATGGATCCTGCTTTGTTGTTTGGGATTTTACTACTGACCGCCACCGGCCTTGGGGTGTTATACAGTGCCGGTGATCAATCAATTGAACTGATTAACCGGCAAACAACCCGGCTGTTTCTGGCATTTCTGGTAATGTTAATCCTGGCCCATGTGCCCTCGGGTGGCATTCGATTCTGGTCGCCCTGGATATATAGCATCGGTATTATTTTGTTGATTCTGGTGCTGGTCGTGGGTGATGTGGGCAAGGGGGCACAGCGATGGCTGGATCTGGGGTTTGTGCGCTTTCAGCCCTCAGAAATGATGAAAATGGCCACACCTATGATGGTGGCCTGGTATCTGTCCGAACGGACTCTTCCAGCTAAATTTAAATCCCTGGTGGTGGCAGTAATACTGATTTTACTTCCCACATTCCTGATTGCCAAACAGCCGGACCTGGGTACTGCCTTATTGATATTTGCCGCAGGCTTCTTTGTGGTGTTTCTGGCCGGTATGAGCTGGAAACTGATGTTTACCATGGTCATTGGCGGTGCCGCCCTGTTACCTGTGCTCTGGCACTCTATGCACAGTTATCAGCGCGATCGGGTGCTAACTTTCCTCGACCCGGAACGGGACCCCCTGGGTGCGGGTTATCATATTATTCAGTCCCAGATCGCCATAGGTTCCGGTGGCGCCTATGGCCGAGGCTGGCTCAATGGCAGTCAGTCTCACCTGGATTTTTTACCTGAGCAGTCCACCGACTTTATATTTGCGGTATTTGCCGAGGAATTCGGATTGATGGGTGGAATTTTGCTGTTAAGCCTGTATGGCTTTATCATATTACGGGGCTTGATGATCGCAGCGGAAGCACAGGATAGTTTTGGGCGATTACTGGGCGGAAGTCTGAGCCTGACCTTTTTTGTGTATTTGTTTGTGAATGTGGGAATGGTTTCAGGTATCTTGCCAGTGGTTGGGGTACCATTGCCGCTGATCAGTTATGGTGGGACCTCGATGGTTACATTGATGGCTGGTTTTGGTATTTTGATGTCGATAAACTCTCATCGTCGTCTATGGTCGAAATAGAAAATTTTTAAAATTTAGGATATAAATAAATTATGCGACGACTGTTAATCTTGTTGGCCCTTATGACTCTCGCTTTGCCGGTGATTGCAGAGGCAAATTATAGTGAGCGTGATGATGTCAAAAATTTTGTCACTGATATGGTGAAAAAACATAGCTTTGATGAACAAATGCTGATGCAGTGGATGAAAAGTGTAGAACAACAGAAATCCGCATTGGAGGCCATAGCTCGTCCGGCAGAAGGCAAGCCATGGAAAGACTATCGCCCGATATTTATTACCAATAAAAGAATTACCAGGGGTGTGGAGTTCTGGCGTAAGCATAAGGACATTTTGTCACAGGCAGAGCAGCGTTACGGTGTACCTGCGGAAATTATTGTCGCTATCATCGGTGTGGAAACATTTTACGGCAAACGCAGTGGCACTTATCCAGTGCTCGATGCACTTACTACCCTGGGTTTCGATTATCCTCCTCGAGCCACTTTTTTTCGTAAGGAACTGGAGCATTTCCTGTTAATGAGTCGTGAAGAACAGGTCGATCCGAGAACTCTGAAAGGTTCTTATGCCGGTGCCATGGGTATGCCGCAATTTATTTCAAGCAGTTTCCGTAGCTATGCGGTGGACTTCGATGGAGATGGCCGTCGTGATCTCTGGGGCAGCACTGCCGATGCTATTGGTAGTGTGGCTAATTATTTTAGTCGCCATGGCTGGCGGAATGGTGACCCGGTGGTCAGTCGAGCAAAGGTCAGTGAGTCGGCCAGATCACAGGCCAGTAAACGCATGCGACCTGAAAAAACTATCGCCGAGTATAAGCAGATGGGGATAGAACCATTGACTAATTTTAATGACAATGAGTCCGCGATTTTATTAGGACTGGAAGGTAAAAACGGTCAGGAATACTGGCTTGGGTTAAATAATTTTTATGTCATTACCCGATATAATCACAGTCCATTGTATGCCATGGCGGTGTATCAACTGGGGCAGGCAGTGGCCACTAATTTCCATGGGGTCAGCAGCAGTAAATGAAGTTACTAGTCACCATTTTGTCGGGCTTGATGTTGCTGGTATCCTGTGCCACAACGGATGGGCCGCCGGCAAATTTTGATATGGATCTAGATGAGATTGTGGATGCTGTACCGGCTAATGAGCCACTGAGTCGCTATGGCAATCCCCCCAGTTATGAAGTGAGGGGTAAATCCTATAAGGTGATGAAGTCCAACAGGAATTTTGTGCAGAAAGGGGAGGCCTCCTGGTATGGTACAAAATTCCACGGACGGCGTACCTCCAGTGGAGAAGAGTATGATATGTACGCCATGACGGCAGCCCATAAACGCTTGCCGCTGCCTACTTATGTCGAAGTCACTCATCTGGGGAATGGTCGAAAAGTCATAGTTAAGGTGAATGATCGTGGGCCATTCCATGAAGGACGTATTATCGACCTGTCTTATGCGGCAGCTCGTAAACTGGGTATTGCCGGATCCGGAACCGGACCTGTTGAAATTAGAGCCATTAGCACCGGTGAAATGGATCTGGATACCTCGTCAGTGGTGTTGCCTAAAGCCAGGAACGGTGATGCCAGGATCCATGTCCAGGTAGCGGCTTTTGGTGTGGTTGATACGGCAGAAAAAATGGCAGGCGATCTGCGTAATAAAAACTTCAACAGTGTGCGGGTTCATGTAATTGAATCGGAGGGTAAAAAACTTTACCGGGTCAGGATTGGCCCTATTCCTGATATTGATCTGGCCTATCGGTTACTGAAAAATTTAAATGATATTGGGCTCCAGTCCGCCCGTGTCGTCGTCGATTAATTAATTTAGTGTATTTCCCCTTATGAGATTAAATATTTTTAAAGCATTTTTATTGTTGTTTATAGGTCTTTTCTTTTCTGTAACTGCCAGTGCAGCGATGGTCCCTGTGCCTTCACCTCCGCAACTGGCGGCGAAAAGTTATTTACTGATTGATATCCACAGTGGACGAATCCTGGCAGCTAAAAATATTGATGAAGCCATAGAGCCAGCCAGCATTACCCAGTTAATGACAGCATATATTGTGTACAAGGAACTGGAAGCGGGTCGTTTGTCCCTGGATGAAAAAGTGACCATGAAGAAAAAAACCTGGCGCAAGTGGCGTCTGCAGGGTTCAACAATGTACCTGCAGGAAAATCAGCCCGCCACGGTGGATGAGCTGTTAAAGGGTGTGATAATCCTTTCAGGTAATGATGCCACGGTTGCTCTGGCCGAACATATTGCAGGCGATGAAAGCCAGTTTGTGGATTACATGAACCAGTTTGCTCAGGCACTGGGTATGAATGACACCTATTTTATAAACAGTACCGGCTGGCCCCATGAGCAGCATGTAACCACCGCCAGGGATATAGCTACACTGGCCAGGGCCGTCATTACTGAATTCCCTGAGCACTATAAGCTGTATGCAGAAAAGGAATATATCTTCAATGATATTACCCAGTACAATCGTAATAAGCTGTTATGGCGAGATAAATCGGTCGATGGTCTGAAAACTGGCCACACCGAGTCTGCGGGCTTTTGCCTGGTAGCTTCAGCCCAGCGCAAGGACATGCGTCTGGTGTCCGTGGTACTGGGTACCAAGAGTGAGAAATCCCGGGCCGATGTTAGCCAGTCGCTATTGAGTTATGGTTTTCGCTTTTATGAAAGCAATAAACTTTACGGTGCGGGTGAATCGCTGAATGAAGCCCGAGTCTGGCTGGGTGAACAGGAGATGCTTAGTCTGGGGTTGATGGAAGATCTTCATATAACCATTCCCCGCGGTCAGTATAAGCATCTTGATGCGGTAATGGATGTGAACAAGGACATATCGGCACCGGTGAAAAAAGGCCAGCAGCTGGGCACAGTAAGGGTTATGCTAAATGGTGAAGAAATTTTAATGAAACCACTGGTTGCCCTGCAAACCATTGACGAAGGCAGTTTCTGGCAGCGGACGCGGGATCATATTATCCAGTTATTCCACTAAGCTGACTGCGTAAATTAATTCTAAAGCCGGGCCCGCCCCGGCTTTTTATTGGAGGGAATATGTACGATCCGGTTGTATACCTGAATGGCGAATATTTACCTGTTAGCCAGGCCAAAGTATCAGTACTGGACCGGGGCTTTCTGTTCGGCGACGGTGTGTATGAGGTGATACCAGCTTATGGACGGCATATGCTCAGACTGAATGAGCATTTGAAGCGTTTGCAGAATAGTCTGGATGGTATTCGACTGGTCAACCCCCTGTCGGAAAAGCAATGGGAAAAAATATTACAGGGTCTGCTGGATGGCAATAATTCCGAAGATCAATATGTGTACCTGCACATTTCCCGCGGTGTGGCGGATAAACGAGATCACCTGTTTCC
>CBDULX010000052.1:0-16024 GCA_965368175.1 uncultured Gammaproteobacteria bacterium
TTTCAATCAGTCGATTAATGTCTTCCACATTAATGCCATATCTAGCAATGGCTTTCGGTTTGATATTCACCTGTAAATATTTCTGTCCGGACAAACGACTGCGAAACACATCCACTGCACCCGGAATCTGATTAACTTCATCTTCAATTTTCTGCGATAATTTTTCAAGCACATCGAGTTCATCACCATACAATTTGATCGCCATGGCGGCACGAACACCGGTCAGCATTTCGCTCACCCGCATATCGATGGGCTGGGTGAATGCATAATCAATCCCTTCAAAACTCTCCAGCTTCTTACGTAAATTTTCCTGGAAGGTCGCCAGTGACACCTCCCATTGATCGCGGGGTTTGGTGATCAGAAAATTATCGGTCTGATATAAACCCATGGGATCCATACGCAGCTCATCGGCACCGGTGCGCGATACAACGCCAGTCACTTCCGGTAATTCCATCATCGCCTTCTGTATTGGCACATCTCGCTGCAGCGAATATTCCAGAGAAATATCCGACGCTTTTTCAACAATAACCACCGTGGTACCTTCATCCATTAGTGGCATGAATTCTTTACCGATGGATGGAAAGATCACGGCAGCAACCAGTAGCGCGAATACGGCCAGCGCAACCGCCAGCAATCGAAAGTTCAATGCCCACTGCACAATGGGGCGATAAATGTTTTTCAATGTGCTGAGCAACCAGCCATCGGTTTCATCACCGCCTTTCATGAGCAAACTGGCCAGTACTGGAATCACCGTGAGTGACAGGACCAGTGATGCCAGAAGTGCAAAGGATATAGTCACTGCCAGTGGCATAAACATCTTACCTTCCAGACCCGTGAGGCTAAACAGCGGCAGGAACACCAGAATAATAATCAGCACTCCGGAAATGACCGGTGTAGACACTTCAAGCACCGCCCGATACACCAGATGCAGACGACTAATGCCTTTTGGACTATGACTTAATCGGGTATGAATATTCTCCACCACCACCACGGCTGCATCCACCAGAATGCCAATAGCAATCGCCAGCCCCCCGAGAGACATCAGATTGGCCGACACATTAAACATATACATCAGGATAAAGGTCAGCAGCACCGACAGAGGTAATATCAGGGCGACCGTAAGCGCCGCACGCAGATTACCCAGCATGATCACCAGTACTAGCACTACCAGTATCACCGCTTCGCCCAGGGCTTTTTCCACGGTCCAGACCGCAGAGGTAATCAATTCACTGCGATCATAAAATGGAATAATCTCGACGCCTTTGGGCAGCGAGGGTTTCAGTACTTCAAGCTCTCGCTTCACACCTTCCACCGCCATCCGGCTGTTGGCACCTTTGCGTAACAATGCCAGCCCGGTGACCACTTCACCTTCACCATGGGCAGTAACAGCGCCGTAGCGTGTCATGGCGCTGATTTTTACCGTTGCCAGATCGCCGATGTGAATCGGAATACCATTGCGAGTCGCAACCGTAATAGCACGAATATCATCTTCATTTTTCAGCAGGCCCACGGTTCGAAGCAGCAACATAGACTGTTCGCGATTAATACGATCTCCACCGGCATTGCGATTATTCTGCTGCAGGGCCATTTCCAGATCATCAATTCCCAGTCCCTGTCGCAAAAGAGCCTGCGGATCTGGAATTACTTCGAAACTGCGTACCTCACCGCCCAGTGAATTAATATCGGCAATGCCTTCTACCGTTCTTAATTTAGGCCTTAGCACCCAGTCCTGGAGACTGCGTAACTGTTGATTGGTATATCCATTACCTTTAATCTGGTACATGTAGATTTCGCCCACCGGTGTGGTAATCGGGGCAAGGCCACCATCCACACCTGCCGGTAAATCGCCCCAGACCTGGTTCAATCGTTCAGTTACCTGATTGCGCGCCCAGTAAATATCCGTACCATCTTCAAAGTCGATAACAATAATGGCCAGCGCATACTTGGTGGTAGAGCGCAAAACTTTCTGCCTGGGCAGGCCCTGCATTTCCGTTTCTATCGGAAAGGTGATGCGACTCTCCACCTCGTTCGGTGACATGCCAGGCGCTTTAACTATGACCTGTACCTGGGGAGAGGAAATATCTGGAAAGGCATCTATAGCGAGATTATTGAACGCCCATAAACCCGTACCGGTAATGGCCAGCGCCAGCAGGAGAATCATCAATCGCTGTATCAGTGAAAACCGAATCAGTGCTGCAATCATTTTGCACCTCCCTGTTCAGTGCTGGCGGCTCCGGTTATAAAAACCCCTGCTGCCAGTCTAAGCATCGCCAGTTCCTGACCCGCCTCGGCCAGTAATTTCAGGTAACCTTTTTTGATATCAAAATAGGTATTGTTGCCATCGACCAGCCCCAGAATATTCTGTTCACCGGCGGCAAAACTTTTACGGTTTAGCAGAAACAGTTCTTCTGCTGGCTTTAGCAGACTTTTACTGTAATCCTCAGCCTGTTGCAGTAAATGTTCATAGTGAACAAAACTTTGCAGTAACTGACTGTTAAGCTCGCGCTGTGTCACTTCGTAGTCTGCACGTGAACGAATCAACTCGGCTTTTGCCATAGACACTGTTCGATTGTTTTCATTCCACAGGGGGATTTCCATATTCACCGAAATACCCGCATAGGTTTCGTTCTGCGAATTGAAATTATCCCGTTCCAGGAACAGATTCAGTGTTGGGTCTTTATAACGGGATGCTTTAGCCACTTCGGTTTCTGCCCGTGCAGCCTCCAGTTTATGTCGTGCAGAACTCAGGCCGGGATGTTTATCCAGTTGTTTTAACAAACTGCTCAACTCCAGCCTGGCTTTCACTAATTCCAGCGGGCTTAATTGCGGAACCATCCTGGGATCAAGATTTAGCAGGATACGGAACTGGCCAGCCGTTTCATTCAATTCACCCTCGGCAGAAGCGACTGCCTGGCGCGCCGATTCACGCATAATAGCCAGACGCTTCTGCTCCAGGGGGGATAGATAGCGTACCAGACGATCCGGTGAACCGGTGGATGTTTTGTTCGACAGCTGAAACTGATTAGCCAGTGCCAGTCGTTGCTGGCTCAGATTAAATAGAGACGCCTTCAACTGTAATTCATGGAACAATATGCTTGCCTGGTATTCCAGCAATAACTGTTGTTGCATATTCTGCGACTGGCTGGCCGATAACAATGATGCAGCCTGTTTAATTTGTGGCTGCATACGGTTAACCGGGATCGGCTGACTAAACACCAGCTGGCTCACGTCATAGCCCCCGGAACCGTCTTCCATGCCCAGTTTTTCATCGACCCGGATTTCAATTTCAGGGTTTGGCCATTGCTCGGCCTGTTGTTGATCAGTCTGGCGAATACTAATCATTTCCTGGCTGGCCTGAAATTCGGGCGCTACCTGTAGAACACGTTGAATCACGCTGTTCAAATCCCAGATCTGATCCGCATTTGACAGTACTGGCCAGGCCATCATGCTGGCCAGCAAAGCTCGCATAAAATAAGTTATTAATCTATCAGGTTTTGGTTTCATCACTATCTTTACTCATGGTGGGTGAAGTCACACACTCAGGTATTATTTAAAAAATATAAAAACTGTGGCGTACAACCACAAGATTAGCAGAAGTATAATTAAACCAGTGGAGGTGCGCGCAGTGGCGGTCTGAAATGTACGGAGTATTTATTAGAACAGGATGGTTTGAAATAATTTCGGGCCAGCCGTATACAGGTCTGAACAAACAGCAGCAATAACAGGCTAATGAGAATAGCTGCCAGAACTGGCATAAATGATAACTTACTCATCAGGCCGGAATAATTCACATCATGTTGCGCAATTTCATCAGCATGGGCAGTCTGGTTGAAATTGAACACACTGTGGGCTGAATCGTAGTGGACATGGCCCAGCAATTCGGCCTTGTGGGTATAGGTGTGAACATGCAGCTGCAAACTCTGCACGAACAGCATCGATAGAATCATGGTGACTAACCACAATCTTCTTTTCAAGCTGTCTGTGTTAGCGAGCTGTTTCATGAGGTCGGCACTATAATGAAATTATCTGACTGTGTAAACCATCAATGTTGGGGCTATGTGATGAACTTCAATAGCCACAGTGTGACCAATAAGGCTGCTAATGGTTCAGAAATATAAAAGCCAATATTGATGATATTTGTGTGACTATGTCACTGAAAAATTGCTTCAATTTCTACTAGCATAAAAACGAGTTTTCAATCAGCCACATCAATCGCCTAAAAATAATAGGCCAGCAGGATATTCAGTGTGTCACCTCTGGAATAATAACCGTCATACTCCGATTCACTATCACCATAAGATATGATACCCGTTAATGTGAGTTGTAAATTTTCCTGCCAGC
Organism: uncultured Gammaproteobacteria bacterium; assembly: GCA_965368175.1. GTDB lineage: Bacteria > Pseudomonadota > Gammaproteobacteria > SZUA-229 > SZUA-229 > CBDULX01. Next base: position 4,342 of record CBDULX010000052.1, read on the forward strand.
TGTAATTCAATGTTAATGGTAGCATCCCTCCGTGGTCATGCAGGTTTACGATCAATGACGGCGAAAAGATGAGCAATGGATGCAGTTCGATTTGCAATCCTGCAGATAGATAATTCTTCCCCAGGGCAAACAGTTCACCCCGTTCAATTCGCGTCAGCAATTCCGAATCGAGACCTGGTCCAATAGTATTCTGGCCAAATCCATTGTGATAATACTCGATAAATCCGTAAACATTATGCCCTGACCAGAGCCATGAATAATCCATATTGCTAACAACACTTGTAACACCACCATCACTGTCACTTCGACTACGTGTAATATCCACACGCCATAACGCCTCGCCCACTGGTCGCGAATAACCTATAGCAATCATAGGCTGGTCGTAGTGCTGTGCCAACAGAACATCGACATCACTGCTTCCACTGATGCCGTGGTATTTGAAAGCCAGTGAACTTTCTGCCTGTTCAATTTCTCCAGTGACATCTCGCCTGGGCAATAAAATCATTTGCCAGTCGTTACCCTTCTCAGTGGCCCATTGACCATAAAGCATGTCATCACCGGATTTGTAATCCTTGTCGATGGCTATGGGCTGGAAGGGGTTGAAAATATCCATCGGGTGAAACACCAGCCCATTACCCCAGCTAACTGCCTGCCGCCCCAGGCGCATGACCAGAGATTCATCGGTATAAGCCAGACTCAGCCTGTCCAGCCGATGCAGCATGTAATCATTGCTATCATCTTCAAATACATGGCTGAGATCAAACCAGCGACGTTGATCCGGGTCCTGACCAACTGTCAGACTATTGCTGTTACTGTGTAAGGCACTCAACTCATAATGCGTTTCGAAGCTCCAGAGATCCCGCCGTGCACTAAATAATAAACGAGTATTGATACCCTGACTGATTTGTCGCTCTCCCCCCAGGCTGCTGCCCAGTGAAGCCGTCGGATATTCAGTATCATTGAAGGTATATTTTAAATGCCCGCCATACTCCCAGGCCAGGACATGTTGACTGTTGCTCATCATGAGCAAACCTGTAATTACACCAATAAGAACGCGAATGGACTTCATCTATGCCTGCTGGTTGTTTTCCAGAATTTTACCGTCATGCAGCTTGATGAGACGTTTAGCACGATCCATCACCATGGGATCATGGGTAGAGATGATGAAGGTCGTATTATGCTGCTGGTTCATTGTGCGCATAATATCCAGCAACTTGCTGGCATTGATGGAATCCAGATTGGCGGTGGGCTCATCCGCCAGTACCAGGCTGGGTTTAGCTACAATGGCACGGGCCACCGCCACTCGCTGTTGCTGGCCACCGGATAACTCAGCGGGCGTACGTGACTCCAGCCCCTGCAAGCCCACTTCATTTAAAATTTCGTAAGACAGCAGACGACGTTCGGCTTTTTTTACTCCCTGCATCTGCATCACCATTTCCACATTTTCCTGTGCCGTGAGTACCGGGATTAAATTATATGCCTGGAACACAAAACCGATTTTATGCAATCGCATTTCAGCCAGTTCCGATTTGTTCATTTGATCAATACGTTCATCGTCTATGGTGATTTCACCAGAGCTGGGCAAATCCAGTCCACCAATCATATTCAACAGGGTGGATTTGCCGGAACCCGAGGGCCCGGATAAACAGATAAAATCACCGCGCTCAACGTCCAGGTCGACATCGGCCAGTGCATGGACTTCGATCAATCCCTGGCGGTAGGTTTTTACCAGATCTTTACAGCTGACAACTATATCCATATCAAATCCTGGTAAGTGCATCAGCAGGCACCATACTGGATGCACGCCAGGCCGGATACAGGCTGGTGAACAGGCCCAGAATAATGACCACTGAGTTGGCTAAAATTAAATCCCCTCTGACGATAACAAAGGGAATGATATTCGACATGTTCGCCATTTCCATGCCCTGGGCAAAGGCCGAAACATCTATGCCCTCTCCAGTGGCCAGTACCGACAGCCAGGACACCAGATTACCCAGTGCCGTTCCCAGTAGCAGTAACATGATGGCTTCGATCCATACCTGGCCCATAATAAAAGCTGGCTTCAATCCCAGCGCCTGAAACAGCCCAAATTCACGGGTGCGTTCGAACACCGCCATTAACAATGTATTAATAATGCCAAAGCCCATGGCAATGAACACAATCAGATGCCAGATGAGATGGAAGTCCTCGTACATTTCCACCATCACCCGCGACATGGGCTGCAATTCGTGCCAGGCCTGTATATCAAGGTTCGGAAGCTGCTGTTTAAGTTTTTGAACAACTGAATCCACAACCTTGCCATCGTTCAGGATGATAGCAATTTCGGATACCTGATTGTTTATGCCCAGTAACTGCTCTGCCGTTTTCCTGCCCATAAATAGATAACCGGTTTCAAGAGCTTCCATCTGGGTATCGAAGATACCGACTATACGAACCCCCCGATCCGCGATGTCATTATCGAGATTTTGTGACATCACCACCACCCGTTTACCGAGACGGGTTTCCAGTTGTTCGGCCATTTTTTTTCCAATGATCACGCCCTGGTCATCGGAAGCTGACAGGTATTCTCCCTGCACAATATTTTTTGCTATAAACGACAGCTCGGCTTCTGCATCGGGATCAATACCAATCAACACCAGACCATAGGAATCCCGTTCACTGGCCACCACCGCTGGTACCCGGATACGCATGGCTGATTTCTGATTGGCCTGGTGGTTCTGCAATTCCGCCTGCAGAGAATCATCGACCTGGAAACTATGCTCCACCACCGGGTCATCGAGATAACCTGGCGCATGTATCTGGATATGTCCGGTGAGGTTTTCCACCGTGTCATCGATGATCTGCAAACTCATACCGCGCATGAAGGCCGCCGTGAAAATCATCGCCCACACACCCAGCACAATGGCGAACAGGATCACCAGGGTACGTCGGTGGTTGCGCCATAAATTGCGCCAGGCCAGTGCGATGAGTAAGTGCAGGCTTTCCATTATATTTTTCGCATGGCCTCAACCGGTTGCAATAAACGGATACGCATGGCCGGATACAAAGCCGCCAGCAAAGTAAAAATCAGTATGACCCCAGGCCCCAGCAATACACTTTTTATCGAAATTTGCGGGGTCAGCGTGGCGGGCATGTTATATATCCTGGCAAACTCTTCCATACCGGAGAAGGTCAGGCCATAGATATAGAAATAAATATTGACACCCAGGCCAATCAGAGTGCCTATGACCAGTGCCAGCAAGGTTAGAACCAAGGCCTCCAGCATTACCAGCTTGCCAATATTGAAGGGCTTATAACCCAGGGCCAGCATAATGCCGAATTCTCGGGTACGTTCCATTACCGACATCAGGAAGGTATTTAAAATACTAAAGGTGATGACCCCCACCAGCACGATGTACATCATCCAGCCCGAAGAATAATCCAGCTCGATCATCTGTTTCACTCCCGGCTGAATTTCATCCCAGCTCAGGGTCACCAGTCCGTCATAGGGCTCAACCAGTGTCTGTATTCGTGCGCGCAGGCTTTCCACCTGCTTCACGTCCTCGTGATAAATCACCAGGGCATGACCGTGACCTTCCATGGCAAATAGCTGCTGGAAACTGCCCAGGGGCATCTGGATTAGATTACGGTCCAGATCGCGGGAACCGGAATCGTAAATGCCCACCACCGGCGCTATGGCCGCCGCCACCGAACCGTCCCGGCCCGAACCCAGAATAGTGATCTCATCACCCAGTTTGAGCTGCATGTTACGGGCCATGCTGCGGCCGATCACCACTTCATTGGCATCCATGGAAGACAGATAACGGCCCTCACGAATCACACCGGGTAAAATGGACACCAGATCCTCTCGATTCGGCTCAACACCGACTATCAACGAACCGTAGGTACGCTGTTCAGAAGACACCAGCGCAAAGCCATTAGCTCTGGCCGCAATGGATGCTATGCCAGTGGTTTTACGAAGATAACTGGCCAAATTCTGAATATCCGCAATGCTGCTACGCATTTTCGGTTCATCCAGATAGCCTTTTTTCTGTACCTGTAACAGTCCCTGGTAGATACGGACTGAATTGTCGATCATCAGATCATACTGGCCCAGCTGGATACCAATACTGAATACCAGCAGGGCGGCGCCAAAAGCGATGGCCAGCACCGTAAGAATGGTACGCCTTGGATGTCGCCAGATGTTACGCCATGCAAATCGCCAGGTGTTACCCATATCGAGAGCCTTTAGAACCTCGGATTACGTAAATTAGACAAGGTAAATGTATTATTCGGAATTTCAATATTGAATTTGATATTCGCCATCCTGAATTCGGTCCACTCCTGCGTCTGGCCTGCCTTGCTCATGCGTTCGATAGTCGCGACGTTGCGGCCGTCGATATGTTTAATTTCATGGGTTTCCAGAATTTTAACCAGTACATTGTCCTGGTCATAAAATGCATGGCTCAACAGGACGAAATCTTCTCGCACCCTGAGCACTTCCCGGCCCCAGACTACAGGTGCATCCTCGTATGGAATCGATTCTATGGTGTATAGCTTCATGGCTTCGTGACTGGTGGTTTCAAGCAGTTTATGCTGATATTGGTCCACAATATCATCAGCCCGTGACACATCGTTATTGGAAAAGTCCGAGCCCATCCAGCTCTGTGTCGCCATGCTGCTGGGGATTTTAATGACACGATTAATCCTGGGAGAGTAACTCCACATATCATCATCGATTAACAGGGTGCCATTGCCGACATCTTTTTTCGGAGCTGTGATACGAACCAGAGATTTATCCGTACCCTGAGTCCATATCTTCATCTCCATAGTACGCTCCCAGTCGGGTCGGTGAATGGTCATAGTGGCTTCAGAATAAGATGAAAGTCCTCGAAAATTATCGATCGCCGCCTTGATAATATCACGCGCAGATTGAGCAATAGCAAACTGGCTGAAAACAAGCAACCATAAAGAAATCAGAAATAGCAGGCCTGGTTTTTTCATTTGTATATCCTTATTATTATTTTTAAATTATAACCTCTCTACGACTCGCGTCCGATAAGGATTGAGCGTTTGCTGATCCTTATCAAGCAATTTCCAGAGTTATCCACAATTCAACTCGCAATGGCCTGCGCCGTCAGAGGAGCTCTGATCAGGTCTCCAGATTTAAGGACAAACAGCCACAAAAAGTAAGCAACTGATTTATGGACTATAATGTAAGAAATTTTAGCAAATTATTACATGTGAATATGGAAGAACTGTTCATCGCACGCCAGCCCATTTATGACAGCCAGCTTAGTGTCATAGGCTATGAATTATTGTATCGAAGTGGCGATATGGATCGTGCTGTATTTGATGATGGTGATCTGGCTTCCTGCGAAACCATCATGAATGCCTTCATGCATATTGGTGTCGACACTCTGGTTGGCAGTACTCTGGCCTTCATCAATCTGCCTACACAGTTTATTATCAATCCCGCTCTCACCCCCATGCTGAGAGAGCAAAGTGTACTGGAAATTCTCGAGGATGTTGAACCCACCGAAGAAGTTATCGAGGGCATTAAACGACTAAAATCCGAAGGTTACAGGATTGCACTGGACGATTTCGAATTTCAGGAAAAGTACATTCCTTTTCTGGAACTGGCCGATTATATCAAGCTCGAAGTCAATACCCGCAGTGAAGATGAGCTGGCTGAATACTTGAAGATAGTCTCTAAATATTCTGCAAAAGTAGTCGCTGAAAAAGTAGAAACCCAGGAACTTTATAATATATGCAAACAGCTGGGATTCGAATATTTCCAGGGATTTTTCTTCTGCCACCCACAACTGGTCAGGCATAAACATATACCTGCTAATAAACTGGTGGTTCTAAATTTATTATGCACCTTGCAGAATCCGGATCTGGATTTTGATGAGTTTGAATCAATCCTGGCTCAGGACATCACACTCACCTACAAACTCATGCGCTATATAAACAGTGCCGCTTTCCCTTTACGTCGTGAAGTAGATTCCATAAAAGATGCCATAGTTCTACTGGGCATCAAAAACATGAGGGACTGGGTCACTCTGATCATGATGTCTAAAATCATTGAAAACAAACCTGATGAACTTATCGTCACCGCCATGATTCGTGGCAAAATGTGTGAGCTACTAGCTGAAAAATATCACCCTGAGATTAAACATCAGATGTTTCTGGTAGGCCTGTTCTCAGTGCTGGATGCACTAATGGATATGCCAATGGTCGACCTGCTGGACTCCATCATCCTGAGTGCGCCTGTAAAAATGGCCCTGCTGGATAAAACAGGCCCTCATGGCGAAATCTACCAGCAGGTTTTACTCTATGAGCATTCTAACTGGGATGCCCTGAACAATAATGGCTTCGATAGTCATGATCTGTATCTGGACTATCTCGAGGCAGTCAACTGGGCCGATAGCCATATTCAGGCATTACTCGCAGCCTGAGCAAAACTATTTTCGAGATAATGATAAATTTGTTGATCCACCTGTTCCGGTTTTTCAACAATGGCAATCACCAGCTGGAACAGTGGGTATTTTGAATAATCAAACAAATCATGTTTTTTTACCATGGCGAGGGTATTTACACCCTCACCAGTGATATTATCTGTTTCAGCCCTTGCCAGTCTTCGACCCAGTTCGTAATGATGAGAATTCTCACTGGTGGCCGTGGTTATTAAATCGCCCAGCCCGGCCAGGTGAAACGGGCTGCCTGCTTTCCCCCCCATCAACCGAACAATCTGATCCAGTTCTTGTAAAGCTGCAACAGCCAGGAAACCCCGCATGTTGTCACCCAGTTGTAGTTCATCAGCCATGCCAAACAACATGGCATAAACATTCTTTAAAATCACTGACCAGCTAATGCCCGCTATATCACGACTTTCAGTTATATATAGATTAGTAGCCGTAAACAGCTGTTTAACGGTTTGATAGAGTTCATTGTTACAACATCCCAGTTGCGCAAATGCATAACGATTAGCTCGAATTTCTTCTGAGATCATCGGCCCGTACAATAGACAGTAACGGGCCGGATCTTTCAATTCATGTTCAAATATCTGTGCAGCGGTATAACCTTCTTCATCCAGACCTTTAGCAATACTCAGGCATAGTGAGTCGGTTTTCAACCAGGGAATGATAGTTTGTAGAATCTGACGATGCGGATTAACAGGCAGGCAAAACAGCACCAGATCGGCTTCACCACAGGCCGTTTCAAGATCGACCGGAGTAAAGCCCTCAGTCCCATGCCTGTCCCAGATGGCCAGCTGGCACTGGTCTTTGAGCAGAAACTCCATAGCATGCCCCATTTCTCCGTAACCCAGCACCAGTACCTGCATATCAGTTCTCATAAATAATTCCCGTTGCTTGACTTTTTATCCTGCTTTCAACACCATGCATGTGCCCTTGCATAGATAAGCTTAAGGGACACTCTGATTAATAGAGGTGCCTGTACATTTAATCAGAATGCCCCAAACACTTAAAGAAAAATAAATGTCACAAAAACACATCATCTTTGTTCCGGGCAAAAACCCAAAACCGGCACCCGAACAGCATAAAGCCCTGCTATGGCGAACACTGCTGGAAGGTGTTCATCGGGCAGACCCTGATATTGACCAGACGCTAAGTGAAAACAGAAACAACTTTTATTTAGCCGACTGGAATTACCTCTACTACCATCAATACAAAGACAGTAGCGAAGATCTGCCATGGATCGATGCACTTATCAATACTCACGGCCCGAGCAAACAGGATATACAGGAAGCCAATAGCTTTCATGTCAAATTCGACCGAATGCTATTCAGCATTGCCGATTTCTTCCCATTTATAATTCGTTTCCTGCCCAGAGCCATTCGCATGACTGCTGAGGAAACCAATCGTTATTTTTATAATGAAGACAATATTGCCTGTGACATCAGGGAGAAACTGAAAAAAATCCTGCGCCCGTTACTGGCTAATGGAGATGAAATTCTAATCATTGCTCATAGCCTGGGCACAGTCATCTGCTATGATGCTCTGTGGGAACTGTCCCATATTGAGCAACAGAAAGGCAAGCTGGATCTACTCACCATTGGCAGTCCATTAGGTATGAATTATGTGCAGACCAGGCTAATGGGACATTCAGAAAAGGGCTCAAAACACTACCCTACCCTGATTAGTCACTGGAACAATATTGCCTCGGTGGGGGATATCACAGCCCTGGACCGTGAAATCTATGATGACTTTTCCGAAATGCTGGCGCTTGGCATCATCGATAGTATTGAAGATCACTGTAAAAGCATATATAACTTTTTCAAAAATGACCAGGGTCTTAACTGCCATAGATCCTACGGCTATCTGGTTAATCCCGCTGTCGGCAAGGTTATCGCCGACTGGTGGAAGCGATAAGGTGCACAGGGATAATTGATCTCTCAGGCGGATCAATTTAATATAGCGGCTCTCTTCAGCGGCCCTGGCGCCTGCACAAACCCCGGAAACAGTTACAGGTAATATAATGCGATATTTTATTCGTCTATTTTTCAGGACTCTACGTACCATACTTGGCCCATTTCTTCTGGCATGGAACTGGATTACCCAGCCTAAAAGCATCCAGCGCTCCGCTGAACAACAGCAGAAAGTGGATGAACAGACCCGCAAGCTGGCTCTATACCAGTTTAAAACCTGTCCTTTCTGTATCAAGGTACGACGTAGCATGAAACAACTGGCACTGAATATTGAGCTCCGGGATACCCAGAAAAATCAGCAGCATCGTCAGGAACTGATTGAAGGCGGAGGTGAAGTCAAGGTTCCCTGCCTGAAAATAACCCATGATGATGGCCGGGTTGAATGGATGTATGAGTCCGACGACATTATCAGCTACCTGCAAAAAAGTTTTGCCTGAGTATGGCTGGACAAGCTGGCACTGAATTACCTTCAGACCCTGAATTATTACTTAAACTGGCCAATTATCGAATGCCATATGGTAAATATGCTACTCGACGTTTGATTGATCTGCCAGAACCTTACGTAATATGGTTCGCCAATAAAGGTTTCCCCAATGGTGAGCTGGGTAAAATGCTTCGCATTGTTCATGAAATTAAAATCAACGGTCTTGAATATCTATTCGAGCCTTTAAAATCCGGACCGGTATAAATCACATGAAACCAGGTCTCCAGTTAGGTATCTTCGTTATTTTTCAAGTTCTGATGATGAATCCGGTCCATGCCGATAATCAAATCATTATCAAAAAACCACCCGCCTCACTGGCACAGTGGTACAAGCCACACAACAAACGTCAGGTATGGTTACACACCATGTTTCGACTGCGTCGTGAAATGCTGGCGATTGAAGAATATGCAGACAACAATCATGATTTGATGAATAAGTGGATTAATAAACTGGAAAGCGATTACAGTAAAATTTCCAAAATGGTGCCCGAATGGTCAGACATGTTAGACACAGATTTAATTACGCAAATGAAACATAGTGCTAAAACTGGTCAAACTACTACGGTAAAAAAATACCTGCGAAAAATCCAGAAAACCTGCAATAACTGTCACCATGAATATCAACCACTGGTCTCGGCACTTTACCGCTCACCAGACTACAATGAAATCGTTGTTACTAATAACGATGGCAAAACTATATCATTCAGCAAAGCCATGCGTGAGTTACCAGAATCCATAAACCGGATCCAGATTGCACTGGAAGACGATCAGCCAGAAACAGCCCAGAATAACAGCGATCTACTCAGGCAACAGCTAACTCAACTAACAACCAGCTGTCAGCAATGCCATGACAGCCCTGCACCAGCACAAAGGATTCTCGGCCAGCAAACTATCGAACGACTGCAGCAGTTGAGCTCGCTAATCAAAAACAATAAAGTAAAACAGAGCAAGCAAATGCTGGGTGAAATCGGTGTTAGCGTTTGTGCGCGTTGCCACAGTATTCATCGTACATTGGGTGACTTGCGAAACCAGCTTGAAGACCTGATGGACTCAGATTAATTCTTGCAGCTAAACTGATTATAAAAATATTAGTCCGCAAATGAACGCAAATACACGCGAATTCAATCAAAAAACTATTTGTTGTGGACTGCAGGTGCACAAATTAAAAAGTAGCGTTCATTTGCGGACTAAATTTTTAAGTTCTTTTTCGAACGATTCAATTAATTAAGCTAAGTGAATATTTTTTTAGCCACTCGATAAAATCATCACCGGGCATGGGCCTTGCTATGTAATAACCCTGAATCAGATCGCAGCCTGCATCCTGCAGCATATTCATGACCTTTTCTGTTTCCACGCCCTCGGCAATTGCCTGCATTCCAAGTTTGTGGGCCAGCATAATAATGGTTTCTACAATGGCCAGGGCCTCCTTTTCTTTTTCCATGTCAAAAACGAAAGACTGATCGATTTTAATCTCAGAAAATGGTGCTCGATGCAATTGCACCATGGAGGAATAACCGGTACCAAAATCATCAATCGACAAATGAAAGTTTTTCAGTCGCAGACGAGTTAGTATATCCAGTGACATACCAATTTCATCCATCAATGCAGTTTCGGTGATTTCAAGAATAATACGGTCTGGATCCATACCATGGCTTCTGACCAGATCAGCCAGTTTGTCCGGCAGATCCAGATCCTGCAGCATTTTTGCCGACATATTAACCGAGGTGCGTAAGTCAACATCCTGCTTAATCCATTGACTGCTCTGATACATTACCTGTTCCAGCACACACCAGGTCAATCGGTCGATCATATTATGTTGCTCAATCATACCGATAAACTGGCCAGGTAAAATCAGACCATATTGCGGATGGTTCCAGCGAACCAGTGCTTCCGTACTGATGACTTTCCCGGTTGAAAGATTTATCTGAGGCTGATAATAAACAATAAACTCCTTGTTGTGACACGCCTCCCTGAGTTCATCCAGCTCCATGGTCAACAAATTGACCTTTGGTTGTATAACACTAGGTTTAAGTACTATCTGACTCAAAAGCCTGGACAGCTCATCAATTCTAAAGGGCTTGCTCAGTGAACCAATAATGTTCAAACCCTTTTCCATAGCCAGCTTCTGCGCTGAGTGCAACACACCGGAATCTATTCCGCTGATTAATAACAGCTGGGCTGTCGATTTTTTTTCTGCCAGGAATCGGATAAGTTCAATACCATCAATGCCCGGCATCATCAGATCAAGAGCAATAATATCGGCATCTGGAGAGTATTCATTGATAAATTGTTCAGCATGGGTGTATTGATAGGCACTTAATCCAGCTTGAATAGAAATATCACAGATCAGCTGGGCCATATCAGGCTCATCATCAACCACCACCATTCGCATCTGCTTCATACTGATGACCTGTTACCCAGAGTAATTCTCACCAATTTAGCCAAAGTCTCTTTCCTGTGGGGGTTTCAAGTAATTTTGCAGATAATATCGTAAATTTCAGTTAACATTTTTTATAAAAGATAGCCAGTTGTAGGTAACAGATCCAGATCTGATTCTAGATAGAGAGTTTTTCCACAAAAAATGCATCCTCAACGACATTTGTTATTTTTCTCAAGACGGAATAACTGAACATTACAGATATATAGCATATTTTTTTCTGAAATGGCTGCAGGTGGGTTTATTGGCAGCCAGGAGCTGGGTGGGCAGAACTGATGAATATCAGTTAACTAAACGATTATCAGTTATTTAGTATATGGTAATTAAGTATG